>JAZQFP010000046.1:0-35282 GCA_045539555.1 Candidatus Ornithomonoglobus sp. | reverse complement strand
CAAAGAAGATGATTTTGAGATAGTGGAGGATATTGTTTGCATATTTGAAAAAAACAAAGTATCCGCAGGAACATGCCACGATTTTGGATAAATTAAAAAACGGTTGCAGTTGCAACCGTTTTTGTAATTATTATTGCATTTATTTGATAAATCTGCTATAATATAAACATAAGGAAGTGATGTTATGCAGAGTTTTATGTATAAAGAAGCGCTTGATAATGCCATTGCATCAGTTGAAATGGAAGGTTATGAGGTTTTTGAATCTCAAAAAGAGTATTGTTTAGAGTTTATAAATGGAAACATTAATCACGAAGAATTTATAAGAATAATGCGTGAGAGGTGTGTTGTATAATGGGGTATTCTCTTGATCCTTTATCTGATGACTGTTATGAGGGCACATCTGTGCTTGTAAACAAGTTTGATATTCGCGATGGAAAGCAACTTGACATTTTGGAACAGGGTATAACCAGTGCTTTAATAGCAAAAGCATTTATTGAAATACCTTTTGAAAGTGTTGATTTCGAGTTTTACAAAAATCTTCACAAATATGTATTTGATGACGTATATGAATGGGCTGGGAGCATAAGACAAGTTGATATGAGCAAAAAGGGAACGAGTTTTTGTGATTGTGATAAGATACAAGAGCACGGAGACAGAATTTTTGCTTTGTTAATAGACAACAATTATTTGGCTAATTTCTCAGGAGAACATTTTATCGAGGAGTTTACAACATTATATTGTTCTCTTAATTACCTACATCCGTTCAGAGAAGGAAATGGTCGAATACAAAGGCTTTTTCTGTCTATGATGTTAAAAAGCATTGGGAAAGTAATAGATTTTACAAAGGTTGACAAAGATGTGTTTATGGTGGCAACGATTAAATCTGCCACAGGAGACACGTTTTTGCTAAAAGATATTTTTAGAGAAATAATAAATTAAAAACGGTTGCAGTTGCAACCGTTTTTATTATGTAATATTAGTTTTTCTCTTTCAATAAATCTCTGATTTCTGTAAGAAGCTCTTCCTGTGTAGGACCAGCGGGTTCTGTTGCGTCCTCGATTTCTTCTTCCTTTTTCTTGAAGCCCTTTGAAATAACTTTAATTGCAACAAACATTGAGAATGCAATAATTAAGAAGTTAATTATGTTCTGAATAAAGTTACCGTAGCAAATAGCTGCCTCAGGCTTAACTACTGTTGCCCCGTCCATTACTGCTTCACTCATTACATACTTCAAGCTCTTAAAGTCCATACCTGCGGTAAAGTGGCCAAATATTGGCATAATAACATCATTTACCAATGAATTAACAATTGTACCAAATGCACCGCCGATGATAACGCCGACTGCCATGTCAACTACATTGCCCTTAAATGCAAATTCTTTGAATTCCTTAAACATAATATTTATCCTTTCGTTTTTATATTTCATCAAGCGCTTTTATAAGATTTTCGCATACCGTCTTAACTCTTGCTCGGTATGTTTCAACCTCCTGCTTGACTTTAAGCATTTCCTGATGTTTCTTTATATGCTCATCATCAATCTGTCTCGCAAGACGGGTTGCATCAAGTTTGGCACGGTTAATGATGGCCTCTGCCTCTAATGAAGCATTGTTTTTCATATCCTCGGCAGACTGTTTTGCAACATCCAATGAACGTTGCATTGTCTCCTCGATTTCTTTGTAACGGTCAACTGCTTCTGTTAAAAGAGCTACTTTCTCTGTAAGCGCCATATTTTCTTTGCACAAGGCGTCATAGTCTTCAATGACAATGTCAAGAAAATCATCAACGGCGTCGCAATCGTAGCCTTTGATTTTCTTCTCAAATTCCTTGTTCTGAATATCAATAGGTTTTAACATAATAACCAAATCCTTTCAAATATATTGCTTAAATGTAATATGTGTACGGCCTTTTCGTGTTTCCCCGTCAAAGCTGTGAACAATAAACCTGCCGTGTCCGCGAATGGATAGCAAATCTCCTTCTTTAACAGTTTCTGCTGTATGAGTTATCTCTCTGTGATTTACCTTAACTTTGCCATTGTTTATAAGGGTGGCAGACTGTGCACGGGAAATATTTACCGCTGCGGCAACAACCGCATCAAGTCTTGGGGATGCACAGACTGAGCCAAAGGTTTTATATTGTCTCTCAATTTTTATTTCTTTAAGATTATCTATTATTGTTACGGTTACGCCTTGGTTTCCTATCTTATGCAAATTATCCTTTACATATTCTGCCATATCTTTATGAAGAAAAACATAGGCATACCCGTCAAAAACAACTATATCCCCAAGCTTTTGTGATGTAAGACCTAAGGACATTACAGTACCTAAATAATCACGATGGGTTAGTTTTCTCGTATATCCGCCCTCAATTTTCAGGCAGGAAATGGGGAATTCTGTTGTATCAGGTTCACTCCATTGCGGGAAAACACCAATAATCTTTTTTTCTGCCTCATTAAAACCGCCAAAGAAAAGAACTTTATAATCGCACGGAAATACAACATTATCAAAAATTGTTGCCTGTTCTGCCCCGTCTAAAAAGCCAGAAAACCGTGGTTGTGCATATTTATCACAAAGCTTAAAGAGGTCCTCGGTTTTAGAAACTAATAGTTTCTCCTGAGCATCCATATTAATATCTTGTTTTGTTAAGCTCTATCTCAACACCCTTAGGTGCGAAACAGAAAATGCTGGGACACAGACGCTTGAATGAGCAGTCCATACCCTCTGAGGCACCGCCTATGTAATCAACGATTCTACGAGCCTCTTCATCGGATGTAATTGTAGATATGTCTATAATTGTAATCTTGTTTGCCTTAACTTCACGAATTATCTTTGAAGCGTCATTAAATGACTCGGGATAATGAACAGCGATTACAGTACCTGCAAGGTTTGTGCGAATAGGGGGTGCGGGGGTGGGAGCTACAAACTTCTGGAAGGGAGACTGGTATTTCTCTCTTGTAGAAGATGTTCTCTCGTATGAACGGGGAGCTTCGTCGTAAACTTCCTCGTCCTCCTCTGTTTTTCTGTTCAAAAATGAGAAAAGAGGTCTCTTGGGCTCTTCGTCCTCGTATTCATCCTCATACTCCTCAAAATCGCGGTCATCATCTTCAAACTCATCATATCTTGATGAGAAAGCTTTCTTTGCATTTTCTAAAAATGACATAATTGCACATCCTTTCCCTTAGTTATAATTTCTCGGTCCGAATATGGAGCTTCCTACTCTTACCATGGTTGAGCCGTTTTCTATTGCAAGTTCAAGGTCATTGCTCATGCCCATGGAAAGCTCTTTCATTTCCACATTCTTATAGTTCTTCTTTTTTGTTTCTTCAAACAGTGTCCGCATATTTCTAAAATGAACGGACACATCGCCAAACTCGGCTTTTGGTGCAATTGTCATAAGCCCTTTTACATGGACGCGAGAAAGCTCACCTGCTGCTTCAAGAAGCGACGGTAGCTCATCAGGTGAAATTCCTGATTTGCTTTCTTCTCCTGAAATGTTGACTTGAATTAAAATGTCCATATGACAATCATGGGATAATGCAGATTTTTCAATTTCCTGCATTAGTTTTATTGAATCAACGCTGTGTATCATTTTACAGCGGTCAATAACATATTTAATTTTATTTGTTTGTAAATGGCCGATAAGGTGCCATTTTACAGGCTTTACATACTGGAACTTATCCCGAACTTCCTGGGGTTTGTTCTCTCCTATATCTGTTACCCCTAAGGATATTGCCTCATTCATGGCATCAATGGGGTAAGTCTTTGTAACTGCAATTAAGGTAATTTCCTTAGGGTCGCGTCCGCAACCTCTTGCTGCATTTTCAATGCGGGAGCGTACCTCTTGCAGACGATTTTCTAATGTCATAAGATATCCCCCTTAGCGTTCGCCTACAACAAGTCTATCCATGGAGCCAAGGTTATTATTGGCATTGTCCGTGGACTGAATAATGGAATATCCCTCAGCCATATCAGAATAAAGAATATCCACCTCACACTTATATGTGCCCGAACCCTGACGTGCATAAACAAAATATTCGTTTATACTATCACCCGTATGAATTGAGTCGGTGGGTACTTTATATCCTGAATATTCGTTGAATATAATCTGTGCATCAATATTACGGAACGAAAAAGCGCTTTCAAGATATGTCTGAATTCTGAACATAAAAAGACAATCGCCGTTAGCATCAGGGGACCCCTGATACACTAATTTTCCTTTGGCTGACGAGCCTGACAAATTGGAAAAACGGATAGTCGCAGACTGGATATCTTTAAGCTTAGTTGCTTCATCTGAATTAGCAATAGCAAGGATATACCAGCTATGGTTATTCATAACCTTACACATAGGGTCGCCTGTTGCAACACTTTTTCCGTTTGTGAAGTCGGTCTCCTGTGCAGTGAGAGAACGGATATAATCAGGAGTATATTCAGTAATTCTCTCAGGAGTTAAAACTGATTCAAGTCCGTCAATATATGATGAGAAAATACCTGCTCTGTCAGCAACGGTATCTGTTTTTGCCGAGGCAATGTTAGATTCAATGTTTATTCTGTCTATTTCAAGAGCATTGATTTTAGCAGAAATGTTTGTTGAGCCCTCGGTTCTTAAAGCATTTATATCCTCGCGAATTTCGTGGATATCCTCAATGGAGTTTGTAACTGCCAGAGAGATTACCTCATCCATTTTTGAAGCAATTTCATTTTCAATGGATGTGGCGTCTGTTTTATAAAGATTAGCATTGGCACTCTGTGTGCGAAGCTTTTCAATCTTTGAGTCAACCGTCTGCAACTTTTTTAATGTTTCATAAGGCACTTCGCCATTATATGTAGTACAAATGGTTAAATTCTCAGAAACTCTGTCGCCGTCTGATACAATATTATAAACAGTACCATCTGAGGTGGAGTAATACACAGTTTCATCACGCACAATAAAAGCATCATCGCACATTAAATCAACGGTATGTGTATACTCGCTCAACTCTATTGAATTAACGGGAATTACCAGATAGGCAATTCCATAGCCTGCAATGGCAAATATGGTAAGGGCAATAACGCCCAGTAAAAACTTCTTCATTGCAATTCCCTTTTACTTATAATAATATAATTATATTATATAATGTTTTAATGTAAAATACAAGTGTTTTTTGTCGAATTCAAGTTGAAAATTTTGGGTTAAGAAAGGGAATTTTTTTGTTTTCAAGGTAGACAATAGTATTTGCTGCACGGAAGATTTTACCTAACCCGTCGAGCATATTTTTGCCTGGTAAATTTTTACTCATAGCGGCGGTCATAAGTTTAAGTGAAGTATGGTTTTTGTACCCGTCAAGCACCTTATCTCTGAGTTCTTCAAAAGTATATACATTATACGGGTCAATTTTACATATTGTGGCCGCTTCTTCCAGCCCCGTTATAATTTGCGGTCCGAACATAAGCCGAGCTTCGTTGAAACTGTCAGGGGTAATGGAGTATGTTTCACCTGAGTATTTTCCAAATACCCGCATACACTCGAAATATCCGCTTTTGATACTTTCTGTTATTGCCTTTGTATCAAAGTCCATTACGCCTACCTCGGGGGAATGGCAGTTAATATTTATAATATTAACTCCGCATTGGTCTATATTTTTTACAATACCTGGGCCTTTGACGGCAACGGAGATTATTGTATCATATCCACGGTCAATAAGCATATTAACGGGCAGGTTGTTTCTCATTGCTCCGTCAGTATATTCTGCCCCGTCAATATTTACAGGCTTAAACAAAGGAAAGGAGGCACTTGCAAGAATAAATTGAACTAATTGTCCCTTTGGAATATCTTCTATGAACAATTCCTTGCTTTCTTTGGTATCGGTACGGAAAGTGCAAAGGCCATAGTCTATACTTGAATTTCGAACATCGTCTTCGTTAAGAACACCTGAGAGAAACTCACCAAAAGCCGATGCATCAACGCCTCCCTCATAAACTTGCTTTACGAGAGAAATCAATGATGAGAAAGAAAACATATTATCGCCCTTAATATCGGCAACATCCTGTGCTTTTATTGTTTTCCATAGCTCTTCTCCGTCTTTTCCCGACACAAACATAGCACCGTTTACAGCGCCAATAGACGTTCCGCACACGGCAGAAATTTCAATTCCAAGCTCCTTTAAGGCCTGCCATACGCCAACCTGAAAGGCACCGCGGGTTCCGCCACCCGCCAAAGCCAAAGCATATTTCATAATAATCACCCGACCTTTACGAGATAAATTTAATTTCTATAAAATACCTTAAATACAAGAATTTCTGCTATTAAACATACGGGCAGAGCCGCTAAAAAGTCAACCGCTGAATGTTGTTTAATGAACATAGTTGAAAGACAAATTATAATTGCTACAATTGCAATAAAGGTTTTCCATAATTTCGGTACGCCCTTTTCCCTCAGCCATACAGATGCAATAGCGATTGAATATGCACAGTGAAGCGAGGGGCAAACGCCAGTATTAGTATCAAGTGAATATATTAAGCCTATACAGTCTGTAAGGAAGTTGTCTCTTGGGAACTCCGCGGGACGCAGGTTCTGACAACTGGGATATATAATATAGACTATCACGGCTATGACCTGTGTAATTATAATATATGTCTGCAACTTCTTAAAACTCTCTACATTGTATAGCGCAAAATATACAAGTGAAAAAATAATAAGCAGATACCAGAACGTGTAAGGGATAATAAACCACTCACAGAATGGGATAATACTGTCTAATTTACAATAGATTACATGACAGTTCTCCGCTGGAATGAGGTTTTCCGTCAGAAAATAGAATGCAAAATAAACCACCCATCCAAATAAAAGTTTCAGGTGTGAAAATTCAGGGGTGTTTAGTTTTGAAAGCCGAAACTGACTGTAATCAACAATGGGTTTTTTCATTATGATATCTCCTTAGATGTATTTTGTGGATATAATTTTTTTGGAATGTTGCGATAAGGCACAACCGTATGGGGTGGAAGATTAGTTGCCGTTTCTGTAATTTCGTGCATTAAATACTGGCGAATACGTGTCTTTTCTTCCTTTAAGGAAGCAGTCGCAGAATATTTGACGGGTTTCCCAAAGTGCATTTCTTTCAGCTTGGGGGCAATATACAGAGGAACAAAAGATAGCTCTTTGCCCGTTTGCTTGTAATATAGTTTCGCGATGTCAATAAAACCCTCGCGAAAATCATATAGTATGTTATTATATTTTTTGTCATACTCAGGAAAAATAACAATATTTTTTCCGCTCTGTAATTTTTCAAGAGATTTTTTGAATGTTGTTAAAATGCGGGAGTCCTTGAAAACAGGAATTGTCCTTGCATTACTGAAAATAACCGCAGAAATTGGTGCGATCGTATATGACAGCAATTTATAAAAGGGATGAGTGTATTTTGGCTTTTGGGACCAGAAGTCTGCAAAGGCATAAGCGGGAACTTCTTTTAGCTCCATCATCTGTGCCATACACCATGTATAGAAGTTATCAGGCAAAAACAACTCACAGGTAATAGGTCCGTGAGTTTGCGTATGATTACCAACAATCACACACGGCTCAGCAGGAATGTTTTCCAAACCTATAATATTTGTTTTTGGATAAAAAAAGCGAAGTGTAGCTTTGAAGATTCTAAAAAATAATGGTTTCTTTTCCATTTATATACTGCCTTTCTTTGAGAAATTACCCGAGGGAAATTAAAAACAAATGGGGCATTTAATGCCCCATCTATATTAGTCCTGTGTAATTAAAGTTGTATCTGAAACGGCATATGGCGGGGTTTTATCAACCGTTGCGGGTATGTCTATTTCAAATTTCAACTTATTATCAGGCTCCTCGTTGTCGCCCTCATATCTTGCCAGGAATTCTATTACCTGTCCAAAAATATCGCGGGTTTTTCCGTAGGCATCATAGGCACGTTCATAGCACAAATTATTTGCAGTAACGGTAGGTGATGCCGATATTGACATTTCCTTATCCATTTCTTCAAGATAGGAAATCAGGTTTTTTTCGTACAGATTAAAATATGATTTTACTGTATAGCCATAAAGGTCTCTGTTTTGTGCACAAAGAGTGTTTAATGACCTTGAAGCCCAATACATAGAAAGGGGGTTATACTCCTTTGGGTCAAGAGTGCAAATAGTCGGGGTTTCGGTTATTGCAGATGCGTAATATGGAACGTATGGTGCAAATTCAGCGTTTGCAAGGCATAGCCACATAACATTTGCAATTTCCATAGGCATATCGGGTCTTATTTGCAGGATATGACATTCTTCCTGACGGGAGGTTGAAATACCCCGTAAATATTTATTGCTATCAAAATCAAGACTGTATTTTGTTCCCTCATATCGTGTACGACTGGCGTCCATAACATCCTTTACAGAAATTTTCTTTGACGGCTCAAAAAATAAAGTGTATTCTGTGTCATAGGGGTTCTTTTCTGTTTCGCCGTGAAGAATTCGTCTGCCGCCCCAGATACGTATTGTATTGGAGTTTTTCTCCCTCTCTGCGTAGGTTTCCCGCAGATTTATTGTTGAGCCGTTGCCCTTAAAGGCACCTGCCCGTTTTGCAAGAGAAATAAGATTTTCTGACACGATTACATCAGGCGACTCAGTATCAATTTCCCCAAGCATATATGCATTTGGTATAACTGCCGCCATATCGTCGGGCATTTTTATTGCAGCATACTGGTGGCCTGTATATATTTCCATATACCAGGCTTCGTTTTCATCGGCAGTCATAATTATATTGCCCTCGCCTGAGCCATATTTATCAACTATATCTGCAACTATTTCTATTCCATGACGGGCAGAAGTTGCCTGGGAAAGAATAATATCATTACATGACAGTTCGTGTAAACCCGTTTTTACAAATGGGTCAGCAGAAAGAACTCTTTCGTTAGGATAAGCCGTTATAGTTGATGTAGAAGCAACACCTAACTCGTTAAAACCTGCCGCACCAAAAGGAGCATCACCCGTTCCTTTGTGTTGTGATGCGGGGGTTGCAGTATAACGATATGTATGTAATGGCATGGGAAAAGTCAGCCCATGTGCATCACGAAACATTGTCCCATCCGCGTGGTCCTCCGCGGGATGAACAATGAATCGTTTTGAGCTATAACTTGTAATATCCTCTGTACGGGCAATCATAACAGAGCCGTCATCCGACACATCTTTTCCCACATAGAAACCTGTACAAGCCAGGGCTTCTGCCGACATTGAAAAAATAAGGGAAACGGCTATTATTCCCGCTCTGAAAAATTTCTTTTTAAGCATATATAAATCGGACCCTTTCGGTGCATAATATTATAGTAAAATTTTATCTTATATTTGCGATTTTGTCAAGAGAATACGCCCAATGGCAGGGTAAATTGTATAAAACAGACAAAAGAGAAAAAAATTAAAAAAAGTGTTGACAAAGCCAGATAATTGTGGTATTATAATTTTTGTGTTGAGAGCAACACTTAATTTAATATGCGTGATTAGCTCAGTTGGTAGAGCACCTGACTCTTAATCAGGGTGTCCAGGGTTCGAGCCCCTGATCGCGTACCAAAAAGAAAGCACCATCCAAAAGGATGGTGTTTTTGTTTTGTCAACGCCTATTTAGATTTTTTTCGAAATAGGTGTTGACAAACAAAATGTTGCGTGTTATAATCTATTTAGAAGTGTTTCTAAATACCTTGGAAGGATGTGGTTATATGGGAATGAATGAGACCTTTAAGGCAATATCGGATCCTGTGAGACGGGATATATTACAAATGTTAAGGAGCGGAAAGAAGTCTGCGGGTGAAATTGCAGAGCAGTTTAACCTGACGGGGGCAACCGTATCCTATCATTTATCAAAGTTAAAGTCAGCAGACCTCATTGCCGAGGAGAAATATAAAAATTTTATTTATTATGAACTTAATACATCTGTGTTTGAGGAGATAGTAAAATGGATATACGAATTAGGAGGGAAAGTAAAATGAAGTTTATGAAATGGAAAACCCTGATTATAACATCTATTATTTGCCTGTTGCCGATACTTTTGGGTTTGGCATTATGGAATAAGTTGCCTGAAACTATGGCAATTCATTTCGATATAAATAATAATCCCGATAATTTTGCATCAAAGGGTTTTGTGGTTTTTGGAATGCCTGTTTTGATGGCGCTTTTACAGATGTTTTGTTGCTTTATAAATGACATAAATGCATATAAGCATGGCGAACGCAAGAAGTTTGAGATGGCGACAAAGTGGATAATTCCTGTAATGACCGTCATTTTGCAGGTTGTAACATTGGGTTATGGACTTGGATGGAATTTAGATATACGCCGAATTGCAGTGCTTATTGTGGGAATTATTTTTCTTGTAATCGGGAACTATTTACCCAAATTTGATTATATTAAAAATTATGATATTAATAAGGAAAAGGCCAGAAAAATCAACAGGTTTATTGGATACATGACAGTAATTATGGGAGTATTGTTTTTAATAAGCATTTTTCTTCCGCCTATTGCATCAATAATCTCCTTGATTTTATTGATACCCTATTCTGTTACAGGCGTAATCTATGGAATAAGAACTTGCAAAAAAGACTGATGCGTTGCATCAGTCTTTTATTTTAGAAAGTATCGTAAAAAACAACATCGTCAACAGGGCGATACTTAGAATGCATTTCGATGGGGGTCGCATCTTCGTGGGGATACCCCATAACAAGTAATGCCACGGGCTCAAAATTGTCTGGGATGTTATAAGCTTCCCTCATAGCCAATGGGTCAAAATGCATTACCCAACAGGAGCCTACACCTATGTTTTGTGCTTCGAGCATCATGTGTGTTGTAACAATTGCAGCATCTACGGGGGCCGACAAGGCTCCGTCATATTTTCTCACCCAGCTTTCGTCTTTATTATAGCATACAAGCATGGCTGTCGGTGCATCAAAATGACACTTTGTGCAATTTTTAAGCTTTGTTATTGATTCGTCTGTATTCAATACAAGAATTCTCTGGGGTTGAAAATTACAACCCGTGGGGGCAATATGCCCAGCGCGAATAATTTTGTCAATAACCTCTTGTTCAAGGTGTTTATCCTGAAATTTTCTTACAGAAAATCTGTCAGAAATTACTTTCTCAAAGTCCATAAAAGGCACCTCCTTAATTAGTTTTATTATATCATGTTATCGCCAAAAAATCAAACACAAAAAAACAGTTGCATAGGAATAAACATTATAGTATAATGAAAATATAAAGGAGGTGGAGTTATGCCAGTAGCAGGAATAATATGGCTTGTGGCGGTAGTTGCTTTTATTATACTTGAAGCATCAACTTATCAGATGGTTTGTGTCTGGTTTATTGTTGGCTCCATAGGAGGAATGATTGCAAGTATGCTTGGCGCAGGGTTCTGGGTGCAGATGTCGGTATTTCTTGTGATTTCAATTGCCCTTCTTATTCTTATGAGGCCTATGGCAATGAAACGCCTTAACAGCCATAAGGTTAAAACCAATGCCGACAGTCTTATAGGCAAGAAAGTGCTTATAACAGAAACTGTTGACAACACAAAAGCAACGGGTCAGGGTAAGGTTGACGGCACCATATGGACTGTACGAACTGAGGAAGATAAAATAATCGAAGAAGGTGCAGTCGCTGAAATTAAGAGAATAGAAGGCGTTAAGCTTATTGTAGAATAAGCAGAGAGGAGAAACTATGGCTATTTTAATTCTATTGATTATACTTTTAGTATTGATTATATCAAACATCAAAATTGTTCCCCAGACATACGCTTACATCATTGAGCGTCTTGGCGGATATCAGACCACCTGGGGAGTTGGAATGCACATAAAAATTCCGTTTATTGACAGAATTGCGAAGAAGGTTAACTTAAAGGAGCAGGTGGTGGACTTTGAGCCACAGCCCGTTATTACTCAGGATAATGTTACAATGCAGATTGATACTGTTGTATATTATCAGATAACAGACCCCAAGCTTTACACCTACGGTGTTGAGAGACCTATGATGGCTATTGAAAACCTGACGGCAACAACATTGAGAAACATAATCGGTGATTTGGAGCTTGACGAGACCTTGACATCAAGAGACACAATAAACACAAGAATGAGAGTTATTCTTGATGAAGCAACAGACCCATGGGGTATTAAGGTAAACAGAGTAGAGTTAAAGAACATTATGCCGCCCCAGGCCATCCGTGATGCCATGGAGAAGCAGATGAAAGCGGAACGCGAACGCCGAGAGAGTATTCTTAAAGCCGAGGGTGAAAAGAAGAGTGCAATTCTTATTGCCGAGGGTGAAAAGGAAAGCTTGATTCTTCGTGCGGAGGCACAGAAAGAGGCAGAAATTCGAGAGGCAGAGGGTAAAGCTCAGGCGATTATTGAGGTACAGAAAGCTGTTGCTGAGGGTATTAAGCTTATAAATGAGGCAGACCCGAAACAGGGATATTTAACATTGAAATCACTTGAAAGCCTTAATGCATTGGCAGACGGACAGTCAACAAAGATTGTTGTTCCGTCAGACTTGCAGGGTTTAGCAGGACTTGCAACATCACTTACAGAGGTAATTAAAACAAAATAAGCAAAAAAAATACTGTTGCATTTGCAACAGTATTTTTTATTTACTTATCATTTTTATATCTTGAATTTGAATTCTTTAACCGTCTGCGATTTTGCTCTGCATTTTGTATTGTACGCTTTTGAGCATACTCTTCGGGAGTAGAATCTGTTCCCTCGCGGCGTTGACGAATTTGGTGAAGTTTTCTTCTACGCTCCGCACGGGCTTTTCTTGAACGGTTAATTAATAATGCAATGACGATAAGAATTACAGGAATTATAAACAAGGGATGTGTCAGGAACTTTATAATAATATGGAATATGTGTAATACCATATTAAGCTCCACATCGTTGGCAGCAAGAAGCTCTGCTCTGGCAATCTCTGCATCCTTGTATTTATAAACAACCTCGCCTAAAACATCGCCCTTTACAATGGGTGCCTTAATGGTCTCGGGAAGCTCAACCTCCATTGATATTTCGGTTGAAATATCCTTGCCCTTTGGAATAAGGGCTGTAATTTCGTTTTCTACTGTAAGAGTTACGCGCTGATCTTTCTTTGCCTCATATACTTTTGAGTCTGCAACAACTGTACCTGGTGATGCAAGAACGCCTGATTCGTAGTTATTAAAACCAAAATCAAACATTGCTCTTGAAATTGTATATGAATATGCACCTGCATTAACATCCCAGTCATTTGCTTTAAGAACTACTGACAGTAATTCCATGCCGTTGTAATTTGCTGATGACACAAGGCAGTGCCCTGCAGCGTCTGTTGTACCTGTTTTAATTCCTGTACAGGGAGCATACACATGGTGAGCTGAACGTGCCGCACTTAAAAATAAGTTAGTTGTGGGCAGGTCGCGGTTTTGTGTATATTTATTTGTCGGGTCGATGTGATAAGTTGTTTTCTTTACTATCTCGCGGAAAGTCTCATTTTTCATACAGTACTTCGCAAGTTTTGCCAAGTCTGTTGCGGTAGTATAATGGTCGTCGTCATGAACACCACAGGCATTTACAAAATGAGTGTTTGTAAGGCCTAATTCCTGTGCCTTTGCATTCATAATATCAATAAAATCAGGAAGCGTTCCGCCAACATGGACACCGATAACGTTAGCCGCGTCATTTGCACTGTAAATAAGGGTACTGTTTACCAAATCAACCATGGTAAGCTCTTCACCTATTAGAATTCCCATATGTGAATCTTCAAGGGTTATGCTCTCCAATGCCTCGTATGTGGCAGTAACCGTATCCCCCATTTTATCACTTTCAAGGGCAAGAATTGCGGTCATCATCTTTGTTGTAGATGCAGGATACATTTTCTTGTCTGCATTTTTACTGTAAATAACGCGGCCAGATTTCATATCCATAAGAAGAACTGCCCCTGCGTTTGACGTATCGGGAGCAGTAAGTGTTGCATCCTCCATATAAACGTCATCGGCGGGTGGAGTGGAGTCAGGCTCCGCAAAAATAGTAGAAACAGGGGTTATAGCAACCGTTAATGCTAATAAAAGCCCTGCTATTTTCTTGATTTTAATCATAATTATCCTCCGTTTTTCTTTCGCGGTTGTTCAAACTAAATCGTATCTTAATATTTATTATACAAAAATCGCAAAAAAATTTCAATAGCAATGTAAATTTTTTTAACTTTTTACTATAATTTTTCAAAAAACTATGGAAATTTATGCACAAAATTGGTATAATGGAAGATGGAGAATTATATGTAGAAATTATCGGAAGGGAATTAATACAGGGCTATGAAGATATTAGTTGTAGATGATGAAAAGTTATTGGTAAAAGGCATTAAATTTAACCTTGAACAGGAGGGATATCAGGTCATAACCGCCTTTGACGGAGAGGAGGCAGTACATCTTGCTCATGATGAGAGTATAGATGTTATTTTGCTTGACTTAATGTTGCCTAAGCTTGACGGTTTTTCCGCGTGTCGTGAGATAAGGAAATTTTCAAATGTGCCTATTATTATGCTTACTGCAAAGTCCGAGGATGTAGATAAAATACTTGGACTTGAATACGGAGCTGACGATTATATCACAAAGCCCTTTAATATCAGAGAGGTTGTTGCAAGAATAAAGGCAATTATGCGTCGTATCTCACCTGAGCCTAAGGGTGATAACAGTAAGATGATGGTATCAGGTGATATTACGCTTGATTATAATTTCCGCCGTTGTATTGTACGTGGAAGATTAGTGGAATTAACAGGCAAGGAGTTTGATTTACTGGAACTTTTCTTAAAGAACCCCGACAAAGTTTATACACGAGAGAATTTATTAGACATTCTTTGGGGCATAGGATATCCCAGCGAGGAAAGAACGATAGATGTGCATATGCGTCGTCTGAGAGAAAAGATAGAGGAAAATCCGGCAGAGCCGAAGTATTTGAGAACAAAATGGGGTGTTGGATATTATTACAAGGTGGAGCAGAATTAAAGAATGGTTTAATAAACCCTTTTTTACCAACATAAGACAGATAATATCCCGTAATACTCATACGGTCAGATTTGCCATTCTGTTTGCATATTTGTTGGTAACCCTTATAACATTGGCACTTATGTATGTGTATAATGTAGAGATTTTAACGGAAAATCTTCACTCAGAGAAAAGAACAGACCTTTTTGCAGAGGCAAATATTATTTCCCAGTCCACCGCAGGAGCGTGGGATAATACTGACACTCAGATTATGAACCTGCGCCTTGAAGACATAATAAACCGCAGACTTGCGGGTACAAACATCCGTGGTGTTGTTACTAATATGTCTTACACGGTTTTATATGACAATAACCGCGAGGCAAATATGACAGGTAAGGTGTTTATGCGTGATGTTTTAAAACGCGCCCTTGACGGAGAACAGACGCATTCGGTTTTTGAAGCAGA
Organism: Candidatus Ornithomonoglobus sp.; assembly: GCA_045539555.1. Taxonomy (GTDB): domain Bacteria; phylum Bacillota; class Clostridia; order UBA1381; family UBA1381; genus Ornithomonoglobus. Next base: position 19,868 of record JAZQFP010000046.1, on the reverse strand, counting down.
CAACGGAAGCACTTTAACAGTTGCAGTTCCCATTGAATATAACGGCACTGTTGTTGGAGGGGTATATTTAGCAGAGAACCTATCGTCTGTTGATGATACTGTAAACACAATAGAGGCTAACCTTATATTTTTCAGTATAATCATTCTTTTTATAATTAGCCTTATAAGTGTGGGTATAAGTTATATTATAACCCAGCCTATTGCAGAGTTTACCGCCGTTGCCCGTGCAATATCCAAGGGCGATTTTACACGCCGTGTAGCAGTTAAGGGAATTCGTGAAATAAAGGACATGGGTCAGGCATTTAATTTCATGTGCGACGAGTTAAATGCCCTTGATGAAAAGCGAAAAAACTTTGTTTCCGACGTATCCCATGAACTGAAAACACCTATGGCGGGAATTAAGTTGTTGTGCGATAGTCTTGTTCAGGCAGAGAACCCTGATATGGGCACGATACGGGAATTTTTGAATGATATGTCAGAGGAAATAGATAGATTAACAAGACTGATTAACCGTCTGTTAGAGTTATCAAGACTTGACTCGAATGCTAAAATCAACTTATCACAGGTTAACATTGCAGAGCTTTGTATGGGCGTTGTGAGAAGCCTTTCCAATATTGCTCAGGAAAAGAACATAGATTTAAGTTTCGATTTTAACAGTAGCAATTCATTGATTGTTGTAGATTATGACAAGATTTATGAATGTGTTTACAATATTGTTGTAAATGCCATTAATTACACACCTGAATTTGGATATGTAAATGTCAGACTTGATGTAGATGACACAAGATGTGTAATTGAAGTAGAAGATAACGGCCCTGGAATACCCGACGGAGAAAAGACAAGGGTATTTGACCGCTTCTATCGACTTGATGATTCACGAGCAAGAGAAACGGGTGGAACGGGACTTGGACTTGCTATTACAAAGGAAGCAGTATTGCTTCATAACGGAAGCGTCGAGGTAGTAGATGCACCTGAGAGAGGAAGCATATTCAGAATTACCGTTCCCGTAGCACCTGCAAACGCTTAATTAAGAAAAGGAATGAAACCTATGGACAAAAAACACAGGTTAATACTGATAGCATTGGCAACAGGACTTGCCGTCGTTGCTATTATCGGAGGAATATGGACAACCATTGACCGCAGGACAGACAAGGCAGAGGTTGACTTGTATTTTATAAACGCGGATGGAACGGGAATTGTTTCAACACGCAAAAGTGTAAGATACACAGACGATAACGACCTTGTTAACAACACAATTCAGAAACTGCGCCGTGGCCCTTCAAATCGTAAGTTTGGCGAGGTTATGCCAAGGGATACTCAAATAAAAAGAGTGGTCTTAATGGAGAATGGCAGACTTACAGTAGAGTTTTCGCAGGAATTTTTGCATGAGGACGCCTCAAAGAATGTTCTTAACACTTATGCCGTTGTAAAAACACTATGCTCAACCTATTGCGTAAGCGAGGTTAAAGTGTTAGTTGAGGGAAAACCCATACGGGACCGCGACGGAAACAGACTTGATTATATCTCTGCATCAGATATAAATATCGAAGCGGAGGAATATCACAGTGAGGTTCGTCAGGTAGCACTGTATTTTGCAGATGAAACCAAGTCAAAGCTTGTCCGAGAAATGCGTACTATAAAAATAACGGACCAGCAACCCATTGAGCAGTATATTATAAATGAGCTTATAAAGGGAACAGACAAAAAGAACTCAAAATCGTTATTATCTGACAATACAGTTCTTGTATCGGTTGATGTTGAGGACAACATCTGCTACCTGAATTTCAAATCAAATTTTCTTACGGAGAATTCAGGCGGGGAAATCCACGAAAAGCTTGTAGTTTATTCAATAGTAAACTCACTTACGGAGTTGCAGACCATAGGCCGTGTGCAATTCTATATGGACGGAAAGAGAGTTGACGAGTTCGGCTCAATTAGAATAGATGACTATCTTTCAAGAGATACAACCATTATTTACGGGGAGTGAATGAGATGAATAAGATACTTATAAACATAAATTCAAGAATTTATACGGTGGTTGCAGAAGAGGACACGGAATATCTTGAACGCTTGTGTGAATATGTAAATGACAAAGTCAGACTTGCAAAGGCGGAGGGCTCACACATAACAGGTGAAAAGCCCCTTGTTCTTGCAGCCCTTAATATTTGTGATGAGTATTTTAAGCTTCTTGATAATACTGAGAGCTCCTCAAATGTTTCAGAGATACTTTTGAAGAATAAGGAATTGCAAAAGGAGCTTGACGCACTTAAAGCAGAGAGTGCAGATACAGAGGAGCATATAACATCAATGGAGGGAGACTTTGCCCTTACAGAGAGGATGTTAAAGGAAGCAGAAGAAAAGATAAAGTATCTTGAAGAACAGATAATTTTAGCGGAGCAGAGAACACGAAAGCAGCGTGGAGAATTCGCAATAAGAGAACGTGAGCTTTTGGATATGTTGGAGAGTAAATAAATGTCAAAGGGTATGGAACTTCTTGCCCCTGCGGGAGGTATGGCAGAGCTTATAGCGGCGGTTCAGTCGGGTGCTGACGCGGTATATTTAGGTGCGGATATGTTTTCTGCCCGTGCAGGAGCAGGAAATTTTAGCGAAGAACAGCTTAAAAATGCGGTAGAGTATGCCCATTTCTACGGGGTAAAAGTTCATTGTGCCATAAATACTCTTATTAAAGAAAAAGAATTACAGACTGCCATAGACACAGCCATTATGGCGGCGAAGAGTGGTGTTGATGCTCTTATAATTCAGGATATAGGTTTAGCCAAACATCTTAGAAAAGTATTACCCACAATAGAGCTTCACGCAAGTACACAAATGACAGTTACATCCCTTGAAGGAGTAAAATATTTAGAAAAGCAGGGCTTTTCGCGAGTTGTACTTGCCCGTGAATTATCCATGGCAGAAATTGAGAAAATAGTAAAAGGTGCTAAGGCGGAAATTGAGGTTTTTGTCCATGGCGCAATTTGTATGAGTTACTCAGGGCAATGCCTGATGTCGAGTATTCTGGGTGGCAGAAGCGGAAACCGCGGCAGATGTGCCCAACCATGTCGCTTGTGCTATGATTTGTTGGAAAATGGCAAAGAGACAGAAAGTGCATTCGTATTAAGCCCTAAGGATATGGCACTTATTAAACATCTCAGAAGTCTTAAAAATATAGGTGTCGCATCTCTTAAAATCGAGGGTAGATTAAAAAGTGCAGAATATGTTAGTGCCGTAACGGGAGTTTACAGAAAGTATATAGACAGTTTTGAGAGGGTATCCCAGGAGGATATGACAGAGTTAAAAAATGCCTTTTCACGCTCAGGTTTTACTGACGGATATTTTAAGGGTCAACTGGGTGAGGGTATGATGTCTCATAAAAACCCTGCAAATAATTCAGGAAGCACATTTTCAAAAGAAGCAACAGACCGTGCTAATGGTAAAACAGTAAGACGTATTCCCATAACAATTTATGCAACCTTAAATGACGGCGAGCCACTAAGTGTTACGGCGTATGATAATGAGGGCAACTGTGTAAATGTTCAGGGAACAGAAAAAGCACAAAAGGCAATCAATACTCCCATTACAAGTGAAAGAATTTGTGAGCAATTAGGAAAACTTGGTGGGACAAACTTTATAGCCGAGGAAATCAATGCAGATGTAAACGGTGAAATTACTGTCCCCATAAAAGAAATAAATCAAGTTCGCAGAGATATGTGCGAAGCATTGTGGTGTGAAAGAGTAAAGATGACAAAAGTTCAAGTTGTCAATACACCGCTTATCGTAAAGGAACTGAAAAAAACAACCGTGCCTTATCTTACTGCAACAGCTCGGACAGAGGCTCAGGCCCGTGCCATTATTTCTGCGGGTGGTATAAAGAGAATATATGTGTCCCCTGAGGTTGCAGATAAACTAACAGAAGATAGTGATTGCGAGATAGTAACACGGGTATCAGATATATTATGCGATGAGGATATTGTAACAGATAACGGAATGGTGCCCTCCGTGGCTGCCATTGAAAAATACGGCGCAAAGGCCACCTATGGAGATTTCAGGCTAAACATTTTTAATTCTCTTACGGCAAATGCTTTTGACAGTTTGAAATGTGTTACATTATCTCCCGAGTTGAACTTGCATGAAATATCAGATATTGTAAACCATACAGAGAACGTTGAAACAGAAATCATAGGTTATGGTCGCATACCTTTAATGATAATGAGAAACTGTCCCATTAAAGCAATGGGTAAATGCCAGAAGATCTCAGACATTTATTCTTTAAGGGACAGAAAAAACATGGAGTTTCCCATAATATGTCAAAAGGGTTGCAGAGCCATATTGCTTAACTCAAAGCCTGTATTTACGGCGGACATAATAGAGGAAATTACAAATACAAATGTAAATGCTATCCGCCTTGACTTTACTGTGGAAAGTCCGCAGGAGTGTAAGGATATAGTAAATAAATACACTCGCGCATTAGCGGGAGATGTAATTACACCTATGGAGGAGAACACTTTTACAAGGGGACACCTTCGACGTGGTGTAATATGAAAGGAAAAGAAAAATGAGTGAAATCATATTAGCTTCGGCATCACCAAGACGGCGGGAGTTATTAAGAAATATGGGGCTTGATTTCAGTATTATAGTATCGGACGCAGACGAAGATACGGTAGATACATCAGTTCCCCCAGAAATATATGTTCAGGAATTGGCGTTATTAAAGGCAACGGCTACTGCAAAGCGAGTACTTGACAGAAAGAATGCTTTAATAATTTCAGCGGATACAGTTGTTGTTTATGAAAATAAAATATTGGGAAAGCCGAAGGATGAGGCAGAAGCAAGAGCAATGCTTAAAATGCTGTCGGGAAAAATTCATCAGGTATATACAGGCATTTGTGTGTTACGGATGAAGGATGCAATGACTGTATGTAAAAGCGTTTGCACTCATGTACGGTTTAAGAAACTGACAGATGAGAAGATTTCTAAATATATTGCAACAAAAGAGCCAATGGATAAGGCAGGAGCTTATGGAATTCAGGGTCTTGGTGCAATGCTTATAGATGCAATACAAGGTGATTATTTCAATGTGGTAGGTTTGCCCGTCAGTGAACTTGCAGACATTTTGGAGAACGAATTTAATTTACAGATAATGTAATCATATTGGAGGATAAAGGATATGGGTTTATTTACAAGAGACGTTGCCATAGATTTGGGTACGGCCAACACTATAATTTATGTAAAAGGTAAAGGAATTGTTGTCCGTGAGCCGTCAGTTGTTGCCATTGACCGTTACAACGGAAAAGTGGTTGCGGTAGGAAATGAGGCAAACGCTATGATTGGCAGAACGCCCGAAAACATTGTGGCAATTCGTCCCATGAAAGACGGCGTTATTGCAGATTTTGACATAACCCAGACAATGATAAAGCAATTTATTAAAAAGGCAGATGTTGTGGGAATTATGAAGCCCCGCGTAGTAGTTTGTATTCCTTCGGGCATAACAGAGGTTGAGCGTCGTGCCGTTGAGGAAGCGGTTATTCAGGCGGGAGCAAAGGATGTTGCCCTGATTGAAGAGCCTATGGCGGCAGCAATGGGTGCGGGACTTCCCGTAAACCGTGCAACAGGCAGTATGGTTATGGATATCGGAGGAGGTACAACCGAGGTTGCCGTAATTTCCATGGGCGGACTTGTATCGTCCCGTTCTATAAGAATTGCAGGAGATGCAATAGACAGCGCTATTGTAAATTATCTAAAAAAGAATATGGGTATTAACATCGGCGAAAAAATGGCAGAGGAAATAAAAATGAAAATTGCATCTGCCTATGAGGATGATAATATTGCTTATTGCGATGTTCGAGGCCGTGATGTGCAGACGGGACTGCCTAAAACCGTACAGGTAAGTGAGACACAGATTCGCCATGCCATAAAGGAAAACATTGACGAAATGCTTGAAGCGGTTAAAATGACTTTGGAGCATACCCCCCCAGAACTTGCGGCAGACGTAATGGAGAGAGGAATTACTCTTACAGGCGGCGGTGCTCTTATAAAAGGCCTTGACAGACTATTAACCGAGGTTACAAGAATACCTGCAACTGTTGCAGAATACCCGCTTGACTGTGTTGCATTAGGAACAGGTAAAGCGTTGGATAATATTAAAGAGCAACTTAACAAGAAGAGATATTTATAAGGGATAAGATATGAAATTTACTTCAAAAAAGTGGCAGATTACGATAATTATTCTTGCGGCTATAACGGGCGGAAGCTTTGTTATGGAGCATTTTATTGATTTTAATCCTGTTACCGTTGCGATAAATACCGTGGCATCTCCCATTAAGCACGGGTTTTCACACATTGCCTATTCTCTCAATTCTGTGAAAGAGTTTGTATGGGATATGCGTGCATATAAAGAAGACAATGAAAGACTTGCGGCGGAAAATATAGAGCTTAAACGGGAAAACCGCGGTATAAGTGCATATAAGTCGGAGAATGAACGACTCAGGGAATTGCTTGATTTAAAAACTAATATGAAAGAATATACGACCGTTGCTGCGGAGGTAATTTCCGTTTCCCATAATGATGAGTACAGGAAAGTTGAGATAAGTAAAGGTACAGCATCGGGAATAGCAAAGGGAAATGCGGTAATTACTGCTGACGGACTTGTAGGAAGAGTAAGCGAGGCAGGGCCTAATTATGCAATAGTTGACACTCTTCTTAATCCCGAGTCTATTATTGGTGTAAAGGTATCAAGAAGTGGTGGTACGGGCCTTGTTGAGGGAGATCATGAACTTGCCCGTAACGCACAATGTAAGCTTACCTTTGTTGACAAGGAAACACCTGTAATTGTGGGTGATGTAATAGAAACATCAGGAAGTGGCGGAGTATATCCGTCAGGCCTTGTTATAGGAACAGTAATAAATGTATCGGCAGACCGTTCAGGCTCCCTTAACTATGGAGTTATTGACACGGGTGTAGATTTTGATATGTTGCGGGATGTACTGGTTATAACTGCAACAGAGTAAGGAAGAAAGGAGCACAAGTCCTATGGGAAAAATTGCAGCGGCAATATGGGTTGTTGTTTTATATATCCTAAATAGTGTATTTGTCCAGATTATATCTGTAAATGGGCATATGCCCGACTTGCTCCTTGCATTTTTAGTGGTATTCAGTTTTATGAAGCGGAGATTTTCCGCCGTTTCATATATGACAATTATCTGTGCATTATTAAACGGAGCAATTACAGGCAGGGTTTTTCTTGTGGTTGCTATGGTAATGGGTGCAGCAGGGATGATTGCCTATAATAGTTCAAACTATCTTAGATTTATCCATGAGGGTGTAAGAATTGCAGGAGTTACTTTTTGTATGGCATTTATAGGAGAAGTTTTTGAGCATTTCTTTGCCTATCATTCCTTAATCATATCTGCGGTAGTAAATAATGCCTTGCCAGATGCGGTTTATACGGCGGTAGTGTCATGGATAATTTATTTAATAGTAAAAAAGACCTCATTTAAGAATGAAGATAAACAGTTACTTATGATTGAGGAGAGAGTTGGAGAATGAGAGAAAACAAACGCAGATTTTTAGTTCTTAAACTAATAATGCTCGTTATGCTCACGGCTATCGCCGTGCGCTTGTTTTCTATGCAGATAATTGATGGTGAGGTATATTTACATACTGCCACATCCCGACTTGTTACCCGTTCAGTTGACAAAGCCCCGCGAGGCGACATTCTTGACCGCTATGGAAGGGTTCTTGTAACAAACAAAAGCGGTTATTCGGTGATTTTAAGAAAAATGTCCTCTGATAATGAAACCATCAATGAGACAGTTGAACTAATTGCCGACTGTCTTGTAAGAACAGAAAATAAAATAGTAGACACGCTGCCTATATCCCTTGAATCACCCTACAAGTTTATCTTTGAGGATGAGGAAGAAGAGGAATTATGGCTTGAAAGAAACGATTTCAGTTTACGGGCAAAAGCCGATGACGTTATAATGGCTTTACGGAACAGATATGGAATAACCCATAGTGTAAACAGTGAACTTACCAGATATATGATAGGAATTCGCTATGAGGCCGAGAAAAAAGATTTTTCGTATTCAAACCCTGTAACTGTTGCAACAGATATAAATGCAGATGCAGTAGCAGAGCTTAAAGGTCGTGAGGACGAGCTTGACGGAGTTTATGTTGTAGAGGAATATGTAAGAGATTACGAGTCAGGAGGACTTGCAACTCATATTTTAGGCAGAGTAGGACAGATATCTGCCGAGGAGTATGAAAAGAACAAAGATAATGGTTATGGTATAAATGACATTATAGGAAAACAGGGAATTGAACGCTGGGCGGAGAGTTATCTTCGCGGTGAAGATGGTGTTGACGGTACAACCGCAGAGGTGGACGGAAAGAGCGTGGAGCTTTCAAAAGGTGTTCCTGCCATCCCAGGTGATTATGTAATGCTTACTATTGACTGGGAAATGCAGGATGTACTTGAAAAATCTCTGGAAAAAACAATTAAATCTATTGGCAGAGATTGTGATGCAGGTGCGGCGGTTGTGCTTGATGTGAACACAGGTGATACTCTTGCTATGGCATCATATCCCACCTATGATATGTCGCACTTTAATGATATATATGGAGATCTTTTACAAAACAATTCAAACCCCATGCTTAATCGTGCCGTGTCAGGTCTTTATAGCCCTGGTTCCACATTTAAGCCATTAACGGCTATTGCAGGTTTACAAACGGGGAAAATATCAGTAAACGAAACCGTTTCATGTAACGGTATATACACATACTATGAGGACTATCAGCCAAGCTGTTGGATTTGGACAGAGCACAACCTGACCCATGGTCATCAGAATGCAACCCAGGCAATACAAAATTCATGTAATGTGTATTTCTACGAGTTGGGCAGACGATTGGGTATTGATGCAATTGGTGAATATGCCTCAAAATTTGGTCTTGGAGAATATACGGGAATTCAGTTGACAGAGGAAACCCAAGGTCATATGGCAAGTCCTGATTACAAGAAGCAGGTTGCGATGAATATTACTGACAGCGACTGGTTTGGCGGTGATACTTTGCAGACGGCAATCGGTCAGTCATACAGTTTGTTTACTCCCGTGCAACTTGCAAATTATTGTGCAACTATTGCCAATGGAGGCACAAGATATAAGGTTAATATTATTGACAGTATCCGTTCATCTGTTGATGGCTCAGTGGTAGAGGAGTTTGAGCCTGAGGTTATTGAAAAAATTGATATTTCTCCTTATACAATGTCAAAGATTCACAGCGGTATGAAGAACGTGGTAGAAGAGGGAAGCGCAAGTTCAATCTTTGAGGGATACCCCATAGCTGTTGGTGGAAAGACAGGTACAACACAGCTTGGTACGGGTGCAAACAACGCTATATTTATTGCATTTGCACCGTATGATAAGCCAGAAATTGCCATTGCCATTGTATTGGAGCATGGCGAAAGAGGTACAAACGCGGGTCGTGTTGCGCGAGATGTTTTTGATAAATATTTCTTTGGAAATTCTGCAACACAAATGCCAACAAACCAACCAATTTCGGGAATTGTACGATAACAAATTTTTTAGTTTAGTGAAAAATAACAAATTTAGATTAAATAATTTTACAATTCCATACTTTACAAATTTCAAAAATATGGTATAATTATAATTAGGGTAATATGGAGGTATAAAATGGGTAAAATGATAATTGTTGCCTCAGGAAAAGGAGGCACAGGAAAAACTACCTTCACCTCACAAGTGGGAACGGCCCTTGCTAATATGGGATATTTAACTGCGTTAGTTGACGCTGATGCAGGTTTTCGTAATCTTGACATTGCTCTCGGGCTTGAAAGTCAGGTTGTTTATGATTATTCCGATTATATAAAGGGAGATATGGACCTTGACCGCATAATGGTCAGAAACAGTATATATGAAAATTTATACTTTGTAGCTGCACCGCAATCGGCTGCCACCACAGACTTTGACCCGGAAAAAACAAAAGAATTCTGGGATAGACTTAAAGGCAGATTTGATTTTGTCCTGGCAGATGCCCCTGCTGGCATGGGAGATGGTTTCCAGTTTGCAGCAGAGTATGCAGACGAGGGAATTATTGTTTCTCTGGCAGAAGCATCATCTTTAAGAGATGCTGACAGAGTAGTAGAGGAGCTTGAAAAAAGCGGTATTGAGGAAATTCGCTTGTGCCTGAACAGAATAAAACCCGAATTAATAGAGCAAAAGGTTTTAATGAATATTGATGACTGTATTGATGTTCTGTCAATTCCTATCCTTGGTATTATTCCTGATGATATTTCCGTAACAGAGTGTGTCGTATCAGGAAAATACATAGGAGACACGGGAATAGGTGCAGGACGAGCGTTTATAAATATTGCATCAAGACTTACAGGTAATCATGTACCCATAATGGATATTGAAAGTTCAAATAAAAAAAGTATATTTTTACGAATAAAAAAAGCATTTAGTAAGTAAAAGCACAGAAAGGGGAGAAGTTTGTGAACATTGCGTTAATTGCACACGACAAGAAAAAAGAGCTTATGGTACAGTTTTGTATCGCATATAAAGGAATACTTGAAAAGCATTCACTGTATGCAACGGGAACAACAGGAAAGTTAGTTAATGAAAACACAGGACTTAATGTTTACAGATTTTTATCTGGCCCTCAGGGTGGTGACCAGCAAATAGGAGCAAGAATTGCATATAATGAAATTGATATGGTGCTGTTTTTCCGTGCGCCTATTTCCGCGGAAAATTATGAGCCTGATGTATTTTCATTATTGCGTCTTTGCGATATGCATAACATTCCTATTGCGACAAATCTTGCAACAGCAGAAGTGCTTATTCACGGTCTTGAACGCGGAGATTTGGACTGGCGTGATATTGTTAATCCTAAGAAATGATAATATTGGGCACGTATTTTCCGTGCCCGTTTTTTTTACTTGATTTTATATCAAAATTGTTGCATATTGGGTAAGTATATGCTATAATCGTAGTAATTTAAGATATGAGGTGAAACTATGCCAAGACAGAAATTAGCAGACAGAAAACTTCCCGATTATACAAAGGGAGAAGAAATATTTAATATGGTATCACATATCGTAGGTGGTGCAGTGGGTATTGGAGCATTGGCTCTATGTGTCATTGTTGCCGCTATTCATAACAACGTATATGGGATAGTCAGTGGTGCAATCTATGGTGCATCAATGATTATTCTTTATACAATGTCAAGTGTGTACCACGGCTTAAAGCCAGAGCTTATGGCAAAAAAGGTTTTTCAGGTCATTGACCATTGCTCTATATTCTTGCTTATAGCGGGAACCTATACCCCCATCGCATTATGTTCATTACGGGAATATAACACGACGTTAGGCTGGGTAATATTTGGCGTTATATGGGCATTTGCGGCACTGGGAATAGTCTTTAATTCTATTGATATTAAAGCATACAGTAAATTTTCTGCTATATGTTATCTTGTAATGGGCTGGTGTATTGTGTTTGCATGGAAACCTACGGCACAGATGCTTACAAGTGGCGGAATTGCATTATTGCTCTCAGGTGGTATTTCATATACAATAGGAGCATTGTTCTATTACTTCTTAAAGAAGAAAAGATATATGCACTCTATATTCCATCTGTTTGTTGTAATAGGAAGCATTTTACACCTTTTGGCTATATTGTTTTATGTACTATAAAAAAGCCGCGGAAATTTTCCGCAGCTTTTTTATTTTTTTGAAAAAAACTATTGACAAATAAAAAAATTATGATATACTATAATTAGTAATCGTTACTGATTTCTTTAAGAAAGGTGGTAGTTATGGGATATTCTAAGCAAAGAGAAGCGTTGTTAACCGTGCTTATGAATACCACAGCGCACCCTACTGCAAATGATATTTATGAAAAGATGAGAGAAAATGACCCGAAAATAAGTCGGGGCACAGTATATCGAAATCTTGCAATGTTATCAGAGTCGGGGCGAATACTGAGGATTGATACAGTACATGACAGCGTTCATTACGACGGTTGTGTAAAACCACATTATCATTTTGTATGTAGTAAATGTGGCAAGGTGGCAGACTTAACAATAGCGCCTATTGAGATTGATAAGGCGGTTGAGGATGACATAGAATGTAAAGTAAATACACATTCACTGATTTTTTACGGTGAATGTAAAGAATGTAAAAGGTAAATTTAAGGAGGAAAAAAATTATGGCAAAGTATGTATGTCCGGTATGCGGTTATGTTCACGAGGGAGACGCGGCACCTGAGAAGTGCCCCCAGTGTGGTGTTCCCGGTTCAAAGTTCACAATGATGAACGAGGGTGCAGGTCTTGATTTTGTCTGTGAACATGTAATAGGCGTAGGCGCAAAGGACCAGGTAGAGATGGATGTATACGAGGGCTTGAAGGCAAACTTCGAGGGTGAGTGTACAGAAGTTGGTATGTATATAGCTATGTCAAGACAGGCTATCCGTGAGGGTTATCCTGAGATTGGCGAGTTCTATATGAGAGCAGCTCTTGAAGAAGCAGAACATGCAGCGAAGTTTGCAGAGCTTTTAGGCGAGGTTGTTTCTGTATCAACAAAGAAGAACCTTGAAATGAGAGCAGAGGCAGAGTGTGGTGCAACAGCAGGTAAGTTCGAACTTGCAAAACGCGCTAAGGAGCTTGGCTACGATGCAATTCATGATACAGTTCATGAGATGGCAAAGGACGAAGCTCGTCACGGGAAGGGCTTTGAAGGTATGTTAAAGAGATACTTCGGATAATATAAATTTTCTGATTTTAATGTGTGTATATTTTTATAAAATATTTGTAAAATAAATTTAGAGGTGAATGAATATGGAAAAATTTGAATGCCCATGTGGCTATGTGTACGACCCTGCCATTGGCGACCCTGACAACGGAGTTGCCCCTGGTACTGCATGGGAAGATGTACCCGAAGATTGGGTATGCCCCGTATGTGGTCTTGGTAAGGAAGTATTTGTAGAAGAATAAAAAACAAGGAGTGGTAAAACCACTCCTTGTTTTTTATATAGCATATTTATTTCGAATGTTTTTTTCCGTCGCTTTCATTTTCAGGGTTAGTGCTTGAATAATATGCTTTATATTTACCGTAATATCTGCCATAGTACCGTCCGTAACGGCGACCATATGCTCCATTTTTCTTATTAGTATCATTTCTGATTACTCCGAGAATTCGGCTTTTACTTGTTTTGAGCTGAGCGATTACTTCCTGAGCCGTAGAACATTTTACATTATCGTCGCTGACTACTAATGCAACACCATCACATAGGGGTGCTACAATTGCGGCATCTATAACTACTCCAAGGGGAGGAAGGTCTATGATTACATAGTCATATTTTTCCTTCATAGAAGCAAGCAATTCTGAGAAATTTGCGGTACTCAGAAGCTCAACGGGGTTTGGAGGATATTTTCCTGCAAACATTATATTTAGTGTTGGATATTGTGTTTCATAAACACACTCGTCAAACTCAGCGAGACCTGTCAATAATTCGCTTAGACCTTTTGCGTCTTTACTTGATGAGTTTCTGCCCAGCATAACAGATTTTCTCATATCTGCATCAATTATAAGTACTTTTTTGTCAAGCTCTGCAAAACTCTTTCCCAAATGAAGCGAGATACTGGTTTTACCCTCATTTTCATGGCAGCTTGTAATTGCAATTGTGCGTACATTTTGTCCGCAGAATTGAAGGTTACTTCTTAGCACCTTATAAGCTTCCTGCACAAAGAAATCATTTACTCCGAAAAGTTTTAGTGTTGTCTTGTTCATCGTATATCCTCTTTTCCGTAAGTTCTTCCCTGATAATATTTACTGCGATAATATTTACCGCCGTATTTTTTCTTTTTTGTATTGTCAAAATTAGGAATATCTCCTAAAATGCTCAAACCAAGATAATTTTTAATATCCTCATCAGTACGTATTTTATCGTCAAGAATATAGCTGATTAAGAATATGGAATAGGTTAAAATGGCTGCTACAAGTCCTATAATAACAAATAAAAGTGTAGAGGGTCTATTGCAGGGGTTTGTGTTAATTACGCCTTTTTCATAGAAGTTCACCTGCTCAAAGCCCATTGCCTCTGTTATTTTCCATGTGCCCACCGTACAGATTTCATCAACAATTACTTTCGCACTATATGGAGTGTCGCTTTCAACAGCAACCTCTAAAATTCGTGTATCTGTGGGATTTGTAATGGTAATGCTATCATATAAATCTTTATAAGGAATGTTCAGATTGAGGTTTTTTATAACTTCATCGAGCACCGAATGGCTTTTTATTAAATGTGTGCAGTCATTTACGACCTTTAATGCAAGGTTGAAATCTTCGTAATCCTTATCAGGATTTGTCTGATTTTGCTGCAAAATATACAGGGTTGCAACAGAGTTATATCGTGGAACAAATGTCATTGTTACACTTGTTAAAACTGCGGCAATTGTAAGAATAGATACCAGCAGGATAATCCAGAAGCGATGAAGAAAAATTCCCCATAAATCGCTTAATGCTATTACTTTCATATTATTTGACTGATTTTCCATAATGTGTTATCTCCTTTCAATGCTCGAAAATCATACAAAATGCATTTTTGAAGCAAACGGCTTCCGCGTAATCTTTTCCATATTTTTTTCTTATATATTCATAAGCCTGTTTAATGCCTGGTGGACGCATTCTTAGACTGTGAGCGTCTGATGAAATAAAATCTGCTAAACGATTTTGCAGTATTTTTTTGCAGAAAGACCGCGTAAAGACCCCAAAATCTCTGAACAGAGAACGAGTATCCAGTTGAATCAAGACTCCGTTATCTCGTATCTCACGTAAAAATGCGACATCGCCTCTTATTTTTCTATAACGTTCTGCATGAGCCAAAATCGGAATGTAGCCTATGTTCAAAAGTCTATCAAGCCCTTTGGAAATTTCTTTTTTGCTCTCGCCCTCAAAGAAATCTACAAGGACATATTTGGTGTTATTCATACTGCGGCATCTTCCGTCCGACAGCCATTGTTCGCATCCTGGGTTATATCTTAGTTCATTGCCCAGAACAAGTTGTAAATCTGGGTACTTTGCCTTTGAATATTCCAAAAGGGTTTCAAAAGACTGTTGGCTTTGGTCCTTTTCTACATTAAAGTATCCAGGATTATAGTGGGGAGTCAGGCATATATATTTTGTGCCGTCAACATATGCTGCATCAATCATTTTATACATATAATCCAAAGACTTTGCCCCGTCATCGCAATTACATAATGCGTGAATATGTATATCTGCAAACTGCATATTCTGCTCCTTTCTCAGCGATTAGTTATTCGCCTTATGAGATGTTTTGTTTTGCATAATATTTTGTGTGAAAGATGTTTTTTTGTGCATATTTTAATTGCTTTATCAAGACCGATAAAATCAACCAGCCTGAAAAATCTTTTTCTTTCAGTTGGTTCTTCTACTGATTTATTGGCTGATGGGTTATGGACTATTGCGTCTGTAACACATGTTTCTTTTAGAATAAGCTTATCGGATATATTGTCAAATAAAGACTGACCCTTTCTTGTATTAACAAAGACAAGAGATGCTCCTTTGTTATCAAACATATCAGGGTGCATAGATTCAATGCCCCAGAAGTCAGCAAGAGTAATGTCGCTGTTACGATTCAAAGTTTTTGATTTACAATCGTAGCAGGAAGGTCTTAGATATAGGTTTGAAAGAAAACCTTGCATAAATAAGTCCTCTGAGAATATTTTATCATATATGGTTCCATTTGTAAATTCAAAAAGCATTGAAAAAGCTTTCCAGCCATATTTTTTGTTTCGCATAGAAATATTTTTTGCCTTACTTCCCGCTTTTCTTTCACGATACCTTATGTACTTTTGCCAAATTTCAGGAGATGGAACTCCGTGGCATATAATATCTTGCGTATATAGATTTTCGTAGTCTTTGTTTACGTAATGTAATAGCCCGTCAATCTGACAAGGAGTACCTGTAAACAGGACAGGAATGTTGTTTTTCAGATATGCTTCGACCTCTGTATAGGAGTTACCGATAGTGCTTTGCACATATTTAGAGCCTTTAAGAAGTGATAAATCGTTGACAGATTTAACACATATATGTTTCACATTGAATCTATCATCAAAGGCCGCACCGAAAACAACACCGCCTTTATGGATAATCTCCGTAGCAATAAGCGTGAAAATACCGCCCGAGCTTGAAGTCGCTCTGCTTTGCTCATCTTTATTATAACAAGCGTATGCTTTCGGTTCATTGTATGAGACTATCGGGTTTAAGGCTTGACACATTTTTTCACATAAACCACAGTTTATACATAATGATTTATCAACCTCAGGATATAAAAATCCCTCATGGTCGTATTTCATGGTTATACAATTTTTTTTGCATACATTAACACAGGCACAACAACCTGAGCATTGGCTTTTATTTACAATATTAAGCATCTTTATTACCTCGATGCATTATTCTGCTAATTGGTTTTTTTATTAAATCTTTTTCGTATTTATTCATTCCTAATAACCACATTGAACCTGCATAAATAACTGCATATAGTAAAATAAGCGCTATAAAGACAAAAATACTATCATATTTTATGTATTTTATTATACACCAGCCGTAGATTGCGGGAGCTATTAGTGCAGGAATAAACCTTGCAATCTGTTTCCAGAAATAAACAATATTAAGCCCGATTTTTTTGTGATAATAGATATTCATAATCAAGCCATTACCAAATAAAAGTGATATAGCCGTTCCTGTTGCTGCGCCAATACCGCCCCAAAGTTTTGCAAGGGGAATGCTTATAGCTAAATTGGCTATGGCTATTATGAAATAAATTATTGACCTGAATTTGTGCATATTTTTTGCGCGTTGTATTTCTATTCCCAAATTTTGAATAAGGGGAATTATACAAGGCAGTATCAGTAACAACACGATAACATAGGAGTCGTTATATCCATCACCTGCCCACACAGATATAAAGTACTTTCCAAATACTATAAAGCCACTTGCTATTAGTATAAGTATAATAAATTGTATTCTTCCTACACGGGTAAACAAGTCAGTAAGAGCCCAGTTATCATCACTCTTTGCGACAAGTTGATTTATTTTAGGAGCAAATACGTTTGATACGGCCGTGGATAAACTTATATACAATGTATTTAACTGTGAAGCTACTCCGTATACCGCAACCGCAATTGTACCGCTTACTACACCAAGAATAAATTTGTCAAGACTCCAATTTATCTGGTCGATAATTTGGTTTAGGAATATCCAAAATGAAAATATAAATAATTCCTTTAAGAGCCTGAAATCAAATTTTCTAAAATCAAATTTAATGTCAATCTTGTTTCGACAAAATGCTATATTTGCCAATAATGAGGCCATTGATACAATCGTTTGAACAACAACAAGTGATATAGACTTGTACCCAAGGAGTAATAAGGGCAAAGTTAAAAATGGGTTAAGAATTCCGCTTAATATGCTTATTACCCGCTGGAATATATATTTCTCATTAGCCGTGATATAGGAAGTAAACACACTGCCAGGAAATGAAATAGCCAGATTAAAGACCATTATTCCCATTAAGATTTTTGCAGTATTTATTTCGTTTTGAGACATACTGTTTGCAAATAAGCTGTCAATATGGAGCACCAAAATACTTCCCGCCAGAAGACAGATTATGCCGATTATTGAAAATACCGTCATAAACATTCCGTTTAATCTGGCAACACCGTTGGTATCATTATTGACTTTGTATTTTGAATAATATCTTATGTAAGAGCTTCCAAACCCGAAACTCAGAAGTCCCAGATAAGAAATTATGGAGCTTACAAACTGATACAACCCATATTCGCTTTGCCCGAGAAGACGAAGCATAATGGGAGTATACAAAAGTCCCGATAAAATATGTATGCCTTGTGAAACGTAGGACAGAACAACTCCTGCCTTTAACTCATTTACTTTCATTAAGTCTATCTCCAAAATTGGTTTATTCTAAATTAGTTTTTAGAAACTCAATAGATTTTTCTTTCATTTGTAACAGCTCGTCCGATAAGGATTGAACCTTAATATCTTTTCTATCTAACATATATTCTGCATTTAGATTTTCTCCTGTGCAAAACCTGAATTGTTCATTGGTTAGTGCAACAAGACTTTTTATTCTTGATGACATTTCACCAATGCCGACTCTGTCAAATACAAAATATTTCGTCTGGTATATGTTTGAGAATACAGTAGCATGAAAACTATCTGTAATAACATATTCGGCGTGTTTTATAAGGGAAATGAATTGCTCAGGTGATATGTCATAAAGTCTAACATTACCAAAAGTAATATCATTTTTATTTATTCTAGATAAGTGGGGCAATGTTACAATTTTATACCCCATTTTTCTTGCAAATTGCGAGGCAATAGCCCTGTGTTTTTTGTGTTCTCCTAAAAAGTAGCAGAATATATATTTGCCATCAATAACTTTTGGGGAGCATATCTCATCCCAGTCATCTCTTGACAGTATCAAGGTGGGGTCCAATACCCACTCTGTTTTTCTTCCTGTCAATTTTTCAAGAAAGTCTGCCGTTTCATTTTCCCTTACAGATATAGCGTGAAAACTTTTTAGATGATCATATACAATCTGTTTTTGTTCTCCCGAGAGGTTTATGTTTGGCATACTTGCCCCATAAGATATCTTGCATTTGTCATCAGGCACAAAGTCAAGAAAATATTCCCTGAAATACCAGTCCATATTCCAAACCTGATCGCTACCAGTTATGAAAGTATCATAATCATTTACACATTCTAAAATATTATCACTGGTGTAAACTTTGCTCGAATGAGGAATTTTAAGCTCAAAATTATGGAATGCCGCTTTTCTCAGATTTATTTTTTGGGAAATATGGCGTTTTATGGGCCTGTATACCATCTTTTTTAATAGTTTAAGAAAAGATAACTTCTCTCTGTGGTTTTTAGCCCCCTCTGTTTCACCCCGTTCAAAGCACAACTGTTCCGCTTGGTGGGTTAACTTGGAAAGAACCAAAACCATGGCATAAGCTTGTAATATACCACCATAATTTTTACTTTTATAATATTCTGTTATAATACCGATTTTCTTCATAGTAAACCCCATTTAACATAATAATTATAAACGTCAGTTGAATTTAACAATCTATTCTTCAAAACTATATATACTTAAAATTAAATGTAATAAAATAAAGCATTTTGCTTTAATCAATATCTTAAAGATAAACCTTTTTGTATCCTTTAATTCGCTATTTAAGATTAAATCTAAAAATGATGAATTTGATAAAGCTTTCTTCATCTCTTTATACTTCTCTTTGCCATTAAGGCCAGAGCGTGTGTATATTTGAAAAAGAAAATATAAAAACTTATAAAAATTATGGTTTTTTACATAGTCGTATATAGTGTCGTGCAAAACAGAGTGTTTGTTTAGCAATTCTATGTTTGACAAATATCGTTTTTCACAAGCTTCAATAGCATTTGTATTGTATTTACACATCAGTGTATCTGTACCATATTGAACATAGTTATAATAAATATTTTTTACAGAACTTATGGTTTTACATAAACTTAGAAATTGTAAAACAAATAAGCCGTCTTCACAAATAGATAGGTCCTCGTCAAATGATACATCATATGATTTTATAATTTCTGATGAAAATAATTTATTTATTGGCCCCGATAATATGTCTTTCCTGTCAAGTTCTATGTAATATTTGTTCAGGAATTCCTGAGGGGATATATTCCCGAACTCTTCACATAAAAATTCGGTGAGGATATTACTTTTTGTGTCCACGGTCCTATAACCTGAGATAATAATATCACTTCCGTTATA
>JAZQFP010000045.1:0-4610 GCA_045539555.1 Candidatus Ornithomonoglobus sp. | reverse complement strand
TTTAATATCTGCTATTTTTAAGAGCTCTGTCAATGTTTCTTTTTGCGTCCCTTTTTGCAATATCCTCGCGCTTGTCATATAATTTTTTACCTCTGACAAGTGCAAGTTCTACCTTAACAAGTGAGTTTTTAAGATATACTTTTAATGGCACGAGGGATAACCCCTGTTCCTTTATTTGTTGAGAAAGCTTCAAGATTTCTCTTTTGTGCATCAATAGTTTCCGTTCGCGAAGAGGGTCGCGGTTAAAAATATTTCCCTTTTCAAAAGGACTTATATTCACACCTTTCAAAAAGACCTCAAAGTTTGAAATTCCCGCATAAGCATCAGTTAAATTTACTTTTCCTTCGCGGATAGACTTAACCTCTGTGCCGCACAATTCAATGCCACATTCGTAGGTATCAAGAATAAAGTATTCATGACGGGCCTTTTTGTTTTGAGCTATAATTTTTATATTTGACTTTGTTTCTGCCATCATCATAACCTCAGAGTAATTATTATATATTTATTATATCACTATTTGCTCATATTGTAAAGTAAGCAATTGGAATTAACTATTAATTTGCTTCCATTTTTTGAAATTATGCAAATTTTTTAATAAAATAGCTTGATTTCTTTGGTGAAATAGTGTAGAATAAATATAATAAACTAAATGTATATCCTGACGGAGGTTGCAATGAAAGAAATTAGATTTGATTATGGAAAAGCATTGGACTTTGTTTCAACTGACGAAGTACAGGCAATGGCACCATATATTAAGGTTGCACATGACACAGTAGAGAACAAATCAGGCGCAGGAAACGATTTTCTGGGTTGGGTAGATTTACCTGTAAATTATGACAAAGAAGAGTTTTCGAGAATCAAAAAGGCGGCAGAAAAGATAAGAAACGATTCAGATGCACTTATTGTAATCGGAATTGGCGGTTCATACCTTGGAGCGAGAGCGGCCATTGAGATGTTATCACACTCATTCTATAACTCAGTTTCAAAAGATATGCGTAAGGGTCCGCAGATTTTCTATGCTGGTAACAGTATAAGTTCAACATATCTTGCAGATTTGATTGAAGCTGTTGACGGACTTGATTTTTCAGTTAATGTAATTTCAAAGTCAGGCACAACAACTGAACCCGCTATTGCGTTCAGAGTATTCAAGGAAATTCTTGAGAAGAAGTACGGTAAAGAGGGTGCAAAGTCAAGAATTTATGCTACAACTGATAAGGCTCGTGGAGCATTGAAGACCTTGGCAGATGCAGAGGGTTATGAAACATTTGTTGTACCTGATGATGTAGGCGGAAGATTCAGTGTACTTACAGCTGTTGGTTTGTTACCCATTGCAGCTGCGGGTATTGATATTGATGCAATGATGCAGGGTGCGGTAGACGGCAGAAAGTTATATTCTAACCCTGACCTTAACGAGAACCCTTGTTATCAGTATGCAGCAGTAAGAAACTGCTTGTTGAGAAAAGGCAAGAACATTGAAATGATGATTAACTTTGAGCCGTCTCTTCATTATTTTGCAGAATGGTGGAAGCAGTTATACGGCGAGAGTGAGGGTAAAGACCAGAAAGGTATTTTCCCAGCAGCAGCAGATTTCTCAACAGACCTTCATTCAATGGGACAGTATATTCAAGATGGCCAGAGAATGTTGTTTGAGACTGCAATCTTAGTAGATTCCCCAAGAAAAGATGTTGTTATTAAGGCTAATGATGATAATCTTGATGGTTTGAATTTCCTTGCAGAGAAATCACTTGATTTTGTAAACTTGAAGGCATCACAGGGAACAGCACTTGCTCACACAGATGGTGGTGTACCTAACTTAATGGTATATGTACCTGAGCTTGATGCATATAACTTTGGTAAGCTTGTATATTTCTTTGAAAAAGCTTGTGCTATCTCAGGTTATGTTTTAGGCGTTAATCCTTTTAACCAGCCTGGTGTTGAAGCTTATAAGAAAAATATGTTTGCATTGCTTGGTAAACCTGGTTACAGCGATATGCAGGCAGAACTTGAAAAGAGATTAGGCAACTAATCTAACTATAACTTAGATTTTATTCGCAGACGGAACTTGTCTGCGGTAATAATAAAATAAACAATGGAGGACAATATTATGGTTAAATTACTTATCGGAACAAAGGGAACAGGCAAGACAAAAGCTCTTATTGAGCAGGTAAACGCTGCTTCATCTGTTGCAAAGGGTAATGTTGTTTTTATTTCAAATAACACATCAAGTGCTATGTTTGACATTTCAAGAAATGTAAGAATGATAGACACAACTGATTTTGATATTGTAAATTACAGTGAGTTCGAGGGCTTTATCTGTGGTATAATCAGTGGTAACTACGATATAACAAATGTGTTTGTTGACGGTTTGTTCAAAATCGTTAAGAGCGATGACCTTGACGGTCTTGAAAACTTCTTAACAAGACTTGAAAAGATCAGCAAGAAGTTTGACATTTCATTTGTTTTGACATTGAGCATCGATATTAACGCTGCTCCCGATTATGTTAAAGATTTAGCATAAATACAAATTTGATATAATTAAATAAGACAAGGGGCGAGCTGTTATGGTATCGCGCCCTTTTGTCTGTTTTTTGGAGGTTAAAATGCAGTATCATAGTACAAGGAATAACAGCATTAGTGTTAGTTCTGCACAGGCAATAAAACAGGGTCTTTCAACAGAGGGAGGCTTGTTTGTCCCCGAGAATTTTCCTAAGGTAGAACTTGAAGAAATTGTTAAGTTAAGCGAGATGTCATATAATGAACGAGCTTACTTTGTTTTAGAAAAGTTCCTTACAGATTTTTCTGAGGAAGATTTGAGAAATTGTATATCAAGTGCGTATACAAAAGAAAAGTTTGGTACAGACGCTATTGCACCCGTATATAAGCTTAACAATAAAGTATATTTCCTTGAGTTATGGCATGGTCCGACATGTGCATTTAAGGATATGGCACTACAAATTTTGCCGCACTTCTTAACAACATCAATGAGAATGACAAAAGAAGAAAAAGAGATTATCATTCTTGTTGCAACATCAGGTGATACAGGTAAGGCTGCACTTGAAGGCTTTAAGGATGTTAACGGCACAAGAATTATTGTATTCTATCCCAATAACGGTGTAAGTGAAATCCAGAAATTGCAAATGGTTACACAACGCGGAAACAACGTATCAGTTGCTGCGGTTGAGGGTAACTTTGACGATGCACAGAACGGCGTTAAGAAGATTTTTACAGATAATGAATACAAAGATTTGCTTGACAGAAATGGTTTCAAGCTTTCATCTGCTAACTCAATCAACTGGGGTCGTTTAGTTCCTCAGATTGTATACTATTTCTCAGCTTATGCAGATTTACTTGCATCAAAGGAAATTGAAGCAGGTGAGGAGATAAACGTTGTAGTTCCCACAGGTAACTTTGGTAACATTCTTGCATCATATTATGCAAAGAAGATGGGTCTACCCATTAAGAAGTTTATTTGTGCGTCAAATGAGAATAATGTACTTACTGATTTCATAAAGACTGGTGTCTATGACAAGACCCGTGAATTCCATACAACAATTTCACCCTCAATGGACATTCTTATCTCATCAAACCTTGAAAGATTCTTATATGACCTTTCAGGAAATGACGATAAGGTTGTAAATGAGCTTATGACAAAGCTAAATACAGAGGGCAAGTATGAAATTCCTGAGAACATAAAAGCTCTTATGCAGGAAATTTTTGATGCAGACTGTTGCGATGATAAGGAAACAATGTCTGCTATTAAAACTACATTTGACGAGAGTGGATATGTTATCGATACTCATACTGCGGTTGCAAAGAATGTATACGATAAGTATGTTGCAAGAACAGGTGATACAACAAAAACTGTTATTGCATCAACTGCAAGTCCTTTTAAGTTTAATCAGAGTGTTCTGATCGCTCTTGATGATTACAATGCAGTAGCAGGTAAGGATGAGTTTGAATTACTTTCAATGCTTGAAGAGAAGAGTGGTATGAAAGTGCCTGAATCTCTTGCAGAGTTAAAAGACCGTACACCAATTTTTGACACAGTTGTTGAAAAAGAGGATATGGCAAGTACTGTAAGTGATTTCTTAAAGGTTCAGTAAATCAAAAAGAAACAGAGCGGAAGTTCTGTTTCTTTATTTTTTGCATAATAGTAACATGGTGATATATTTGAAAATAAGTCCTTTGTTGATACCTATGATGGTAATTTTGGTAATTACAGATAATATCAGAATTTACTTAATTGCATATCTCGTTATGGCAATTCATGAATTTGCTCACCTTATTGTTGCATATATAATTGGTCTTAAAGCGGAATGTATTACGTTTTCACCTTTTGGCGTTAACTTAAAATTAAAAAACAAAATAATAAACTCTCTTTCGGAGGAGATAATTCTTTATGGTTCAGGTCCTTTAATTAACGGAATTTTAGCACTAATATCAATTCATTGTAATAATATTATTTTTTATCGTCTTAACATAGCATTATTCATTATGAATTTACTGCCCATAATTCCCTTAGATGGCGGGATGATCGCTCTGCGACTACTTTCATGCCGTTACGGAAAAAAGACGGCAAAAAAGGTTTTAACGGCGTTTTCAAGTCGGAT
>JAZQFP010000044.1:0-9089 GCA_045539555.1 Candidatus Ornithomonoglobus sp. | reverse complement strand
GTGTCATTTTCCCCATCCTGTCCCGCAACCGTTTTGCGATCTGTCTGCGCGGCATCGCTATGGGTGCAAAAAAGGTCGTTCTGATGCTTGCTTACCCCTCTGACGAGGTCGGCAATGAACTCGTATCTCTTGACAAACTGGATGCGGCAGGTGTCAATCCCTACTCCGACGTACTCTCCGAGGAGAAGTATCGTGAGCTGTTCGGTGTGAACAAGCACGAGTTTACCGGCGTGGATTATGTTGAATATTATAAGAACCTGATCATCGAGGCAGGCGCTGAGGCAGAGATCGTTTTCGCAAATCAGCCGAAGGCGATTCTCGCATATACCAACCATGTGATCAACTGCTCGATCCATACTCGTGTGCGCACCAAGCGTATCCTGCTGGAGAACGGTGCCAAGGTTGTCTGCAACCTCGACGAGATTCTGAACGCTCCCGTAAACGGCAGTGGATGTAACGAGATGTATGGTCTGCTCGGTTCCAACAAGGCGACCGAGGATAAGATCAAGTTGTTCCCCAGAGAGTGTAAGCCTCTGGTGCTCGACATTCAGAAAAAGATCATGGATGCAACCGGCAAGCATGTGGAAGTTATGGTTTACGGTGACGGCGCATTCAAGGATCCGCAAGGCAAGATCTGGGAGCTCGCCGATCCGGTCGTTTCTCCCGCATTTACCGACGGTCTTGTTGGTACCCCCAATGAACTGAAACTGAAATATCTCGCAGATAACGATTATAAGGATCTCTCCGGCGAAGCACTCAAGGAGGCAATCTCCAAGAGCATCCGCGAAAAGGAAGGCAGCCTTGTCGGCAACATGGCTTCGCAGGGAACTACTCCGCGTCAGCTCACCGACCTCATCGGTTCGCTATGCGACCTGACCAGCGGTTCGGGCGACAAGGGTACGCCGATCGTACTCGTGCAGGGTTATTTTGACAACTATACCAATTAAGGAGATGGCAGTTATGCAGAGCAATGTTAGACCAGAAAGCATGGAGCGCATCACGACTAAAGCGCTTGCAGATGCTTTCATTGAAGAGCAGGTAAAGGAAGTTCGCGCACAGGTTGGTGACAAGAAGGTGCTGCTTGCACTTTCCGGCGGCGTTGATTCGTCTGTTGTCGCAGCTCTCCTGATCAAAGCGATCGGCAAACAGCTCGTTTGTGTGCATGTCAACCACGGCCTCATGAGAAAAGATGAGTCCGAGAATGTAATCAAACTCTTCAAAGACGGACTGGATGCTAACCTTATTTATGTGGATGCTACTGATAGATTTCTTGATAAGCTTAAAGATGTTGCAGAGCCTGAAAAGAAGAGAAAGATTATCGGCGGAGAGTTTATCGTTGTATTTGATGAAGAGGCAAGAAAGCTTACAGATGTAGATTTCTTAGCACAGGGAACAATTTATCCTGATATTCTTGAAAGTGATGGCGTAAAGGCACATCATAATGTTGGTGGTTTGCCTGAGGATATGAAGTTTGAACTTGTAGAGCCTGTTAAGTTGCTTTATAAGGATGAGGTCAGAGTTGTAGGTAAGGCATTGGGACTACCTGAGAATATGGTTGAGCGTCAGCCGTTCCCAGGTCCTGGACTTGGTGTTCGTTGCCTTGGTGCAATTACACGAGACAGACTTCATGCATTACGCGAGGCAGATGCAATTCTAAGAGAAGAATTTGATAATTGCGGACTTGCTAAGAAGGTATGGCAGTATTTTATTGCAGTGCCTGATATGAAGAGCGTTGGCGTTAAAAATGATAAGAGATATGAGGGATGGCCTGCAATTATCCGTGCAGTCAACACAACAGATGCAATGACAGCAACGATTGAGGAAATTCCTTATGAGATTCTTCACAAGATTACAAACAGAATCACAAACGAAGTAGATGGAATTAACCGTGTACTTTTAGACCTAACTCCGAAGCCTATCGGTACTATCGAGTGGGAATAAAGTTAAAGAAAAAAAGACAGTGCAATGCACTGTCTTTTTTAATGCTTTTCAATTATTTTCATAAAGTATTTTGCTGTTGTTTCAGGGGAGGTTTTCATTCCCTCATTTATCCACCATTTTACCATTTCAGAGAAACTGCCTACAAGAAGATGTAATAAAATCTCTCTTGGAATATTTATTTTGAAATAATCAATATTATTCTCGAAAGTAGTGTTCAAGTGCTTTTTGAAGTATTCCATAAAGAGTTCACTACTGTCCGATAATAATATACCTGATAAATCATCCTTGTTTTCTTTAATGTGCCATAATACATGGGAGAGTTTTCCCTCAATATCATTGTCTTTTCCAGACCATGGGCATGGGTCGTGCTCAAATATATGATAAAACAACTCCTCGCACATTGCATCTAAAAGCAAATCTTTTGTTTCGAAATGTGAATAGAATGTGCTTCTGCCAACATCTGCTTCGTCAATTATATTTTGTACTGTGATGTGGTCATATCGCTTCTTTTTTAATAAGTTGCAAAAGGCCTTAAAAATAGCTTTACGAGTTCGCATTTGCCGTCTGTCCATTATTTCCTCCTGAACAAATTTAATGTTTTGTCCCGTATCTTACATTATTTCGGTTTTGTTTATTGTTCTTTTATGATTCATATTATAAAATATTACTGAACAAAATGTTCAGTATTGTATTTATTATACATTATTTATCAAGGAGTGTCAATATGAAAACAGATAAGAATATTTTAGTGGCATTTATCCTTAATGCCGTATTTTCAATCATTGAGTTTGTTGGAGGAATAGTAACGGGAAGTGTTGCAATTCTTTCAGATTCTGTGCATGATTTGGGGGATAGTATTAGCATAGGTTTTGCTTATTTTCTTGAAAAAAAGAGTGAAAAGGCACCTGATAACAGTCATACTTACGGTTATCTTCGTTATTCTGTGCTCGGAAGTTTTGTTACAACATTTATTTTAATTACAGGCTCTGTTTTTGTTGGTTGCAATGCTATTATGAGAATAATACATCCAGTTGAAATTAATTATGACGGTATGATTTGTTTTGCAATACTGGGTGCTTTAATAAATTTTATTGCATCTTATTTTACATCGGGCGGCCATTCTATAAATCAAAAAGCGGTAAATTTGCATATGCTTGAAGATATGTTAGGCTGGGTTGTTGTACTAATCGGCGCAATAGTTATGAAATTTACAGATATAGCTTATATTGACCCTGTTATGTCAATTGGTGTTACAGTATTTGTGTTTATAAATGCTATAAAAAACCTTATGTTGATTGTCGATTTATTTCTTGAAAAGACGCCCAGAGGTGTCTGCCTTGAAGAGTTAAAGAATAATTTATCTAATATTGACGGTGTAATGGACGTACACCATCTGCATATCAGAAGTATTGATGGAGTAAATAATGTCGCAACAGTTCATATTGTTACAGAAAATGCAATGGATATAAAAGAGAAAGTAAGAGAAAAACTCAAAGAGTCTCATATATCGCATGTTACAATAGAAACTGAAACACCCGATGAGGAATGTAAAGAAATAAATTGTTGCATAAATTCAGTTGATATAACTACACATCATCACCATCATAATCATTAATAATTTTTATTGTAAATCTATGTATTATATGTTAAAATAATAACATAGGAGTGATTATATGGATATAGAGTATTTACTGTGGCTACAAAATCTTCGTGGCGGAGTATTGGATGATTTTCTTTTAATTGTTACCGACTTTATTGCAAGTCCTGTTATGTATGTGTTTATTGCAGTTATTTACTGGTGCTTAAATAAAAAAGCTGCAACATATCTTGCAATGAATATCAGTTTTGGTAGCATGATAAATCAAACCCTTAAAAATACATTTTGTATTTACAGACCATGGGTAAGGGATGTAAGGGTAACACCGCTTGATGCAGCAAAGGAGAGTGCTACGGGATATTCTTTTCCAAGCGGTCATACACAGATTGCAGCTTCCGAGTTTTTGAGTATTGCCATATGGCAGAAAAGGCGTAAGTGGGTTATTGCATTATGCATATTTATGACATTTCTTATAATGTTTACAAGAAATTATCTTGGCGTACATACACCTCAGGATGTTCTTGTAAGCCTTATTATTGCATGTTTTGTATTATTCCTGAATGGAAAACTAATTAATTGGATAGAGGGTAAAAAAGGACGAGATTTGATTGTTTTTGTAATTGGTGTGATTGTTACAACCATAGCCTTAATATACGCTACAATTAAACCTTATCCAACAGATGATATAAACGGAATGTTATTGGTTGACCCGAAAGAAATGATTACTGATTGCTATATAGCAGGTGGATGTGTTTACGGTTTTCTTATTGGTTGGTTGTTAGAACGAAGATTTGTTAATTTTTCAACATGTGCAACAAAGAAAACCCTTGTTAAACGGGGAATTATTGGCTCACTTATACTTTTAGTATATGCATTATTTGCCCGTGAGCCGTTGGCGCAAATTCATTTATATTATGGAGAGATGGTTTTTATCGCCATTGCATTTATTTATATATTATATTTATACCCACTAATGTTTACTAAATGGGAGAAAAGGAGATAAGATAATGGTTAAACATATAATTTTATGGAACCTTAAAGAGGAGTTTACGACAGAGGAAAAAACGGAAATTATTAAGAACATAAAATCGGGACTTGAAGCGCTTATTGATAAAGTTCCAGGTATAGTTGAAATAAAAGTACAAACAGATAAACTTCCAACTTCGACGGTTGATTTAATGCTTGATTCGACTTTTGAGAGTGTAGAGGCACTTAAAAATTATTCAGTACATCCTGAACATATAAAGGTTGCAGATACATTAGTAAGACCCTATACTGTTCACAGAAGTTGTATTGATTTTGAGATTTAACTATTGACAATACAATAATATAATGTTATAATTATAAAAAATACAACAAACCGTTGAGACAGAAAAAAGTCAGGTAAAATCTTTAAGAGCGAGTGGATTATGGTGTGAGTTCCACAAAGGTTTCTGAGTAATATGGACTGTCGAGGGTGGCGTTAAATGCGCCAACGCTGGACTTGCGTTATGAGTCGGGGATATGTAGGTATCTCGCAGAGAGGCTTTCAAAAGCCTGAAACAAGGTGGCACCGCGGAAATTATTCGCCCTTGATTTGCTTAGGCATATTAAGGGCGTTTTTTGTTGTAGTTTATAATTCATACGAGAGGAGATGTTATGTCTTATATTGACAAAAATTTAATATTAGTATATTATAAACTATAAGAAAAGGAGAATATAATTATGAATAATTATAAAGATTTTGAGAATTACTTAAAGGAATATCCTACGAAGGACGGCTATTTTGGTGAATATGGCGGAGCATATTTACCTGACGCATTAGTTCCTGCTTTTAAGGAAGCAGATGAGGCTTATGAAGCAATTTGCCATTCTGCTCAGTTTATTAATGAGCTTAGAAGAATAAGAAAAGAGTTTCAGGGCAGACCCACTCCTGTGTATCATTGTGAAAGACTTTCAAAGCTGTTTGGTAATTGCCAGATTTATGTTAAGCGTGAAGATTTGAATCATACAGGTGCACACAAATTAAATCACTGCATGGGCGAGGGTTTACTTGCTAAGTATATGGGCAAGAAAAAGCTTATTGCAGAAACAGGTGCAGGTCAGCACGGTGTTGCTTTGGCAACTGCTGCGGCATACTTTGGTATGGAATGTGATATTTATATGGGTGAAGTTGACATTGAAAAACAACATCCTAATGTTATCAGAATGAAGATGTTAGGTGCAAATGTTATTCCTGTAACACACGGACTGAAAACATTAAAAGAGGCTGTCGATGCTGCATTTGATGCATACTTAAAAGAATATGACAATGCAATTTATTGTATTGGCTCATGCCTTGGCCCTCATCCGTTCCCCAAAATGGTAAGAGATTTCCAGTCAGTAATTGGTATTGAGGCAAGAGAGCAGTTCCTTGAAATGACAGGTATTATGCCTGATGCCGTATGCGCATGTGTTGGCGGTGGCTCAAATTCATTGGGTATGTTTACACCGTTCCTTGCTGACCCCGTTGAGATATACGGCGTTGAGCCTTTGGGAAAGGGTGGAAATGTTGGAGATCATGCAGCCACTATGATGTTTGGTACAAAGGGCAGATTACATGGTTTTGACAGTTATGTTCTACAAGATGAAAATGGTGAGCCGTTGCCCGTATATTCAATTGCAAGTGGACTTGATTATCCCGGCGTTGGTCCCGAACATGCATATCTAAGAGATGCAAATCGTGTTCATTATGAGGCAGTAACAGACGAAGAAGCAATGGAGGCATTCTTCTTACTAAGTCGTTACGAGGGAATTATTCCTGCAATTGAGAGCTCACACGCCCTTGCTTATGCAATTAAGTATGCAAAAGAACACAAGACAGGTTCAATTCTTGTATGTTTGTCAGGTCGCGGAGATAAGGACATTGACTATGTATACGAGAAGTATGGTTGTGGAGAACAGTTTAACCTTGATAAATAATATAAAAACCGCAGTAGTTTACTGCGGTTTTTTGATATATTGAAAATAAAGATAATATGTGATATAATATGTGAGCATAATACATATTTTGAAAGGTTCGGTATTTTATGAAATTATATTATGGTGTAGATCCCTCGATGAAAAGAGAGGCCCTTATTAGTAATAAAAAAATAAGACCGTTTATAGATGATATACTTGATTCAGCTGAAAAGGCCATAAAAGAAGATAGCTATGCTTTTAGAATAACCGAATATAATATTTATTTCAAGACTGGCAACCGATTGATTTTTGAAAAGAAGTATTTTGGACGAAGAAGAAATTGTTATAATATTATGGTTGCATATTGGCTTACCCAAAATGAAAAATATCAGGAGCCTTTAATAGATTA
Source organism: Candidatus Ornithomonoglobus sp. (assembly GCA_045539555.1). Taxonomy (GTDB): domain Bacteria; phylum Bacillota; class Clostridia; order UBA1381; family UBA1381; genus Ornithomonoglobus. The sequence continues at coordinate 2,223 of JAZQFP010000044.1, read as the reverse complement.
TATTAATTATATATGTGATGAATTTACATGGTGTCTTCCTGCTCATTATGATTTTATAAATGGGGACCCGCAGGAAGCAGTAGAGTGTATAGACTTATTTCAGGCAGAAACTGCACGAATGTTTGCAGAAATTGTAATGTGTGTAGGGGATAAGCTTCCTGAATTTATTAAAAATCGTATGAGATACGAAGTAAGAAGAAGAATTTTTCCTACAATTTTACCTGATTCTACACGAAAAATCACGAAACAAAACCCGCAAAATACCGATAAATACTGGTGGGAAATCTGCAAAATGAATTGGGCAGTAGTATGTGGCGCGGGTTGCACTATGGCAGCACTGTATTTTGCTAACGATGAAGAAAAAGAATATTTAATTAACAGATTTACGGGATGTCTTGACAGTTATCTTGAAGGTGTAGGTGATGATGGATGTTGTCAGGAAGGCATGGCATACTGGGGATATGGTTTTTCGCATTTTGTAATTTTAGCAGAAGCAATAAAGGTTTATACAAATTGCAAGATTGATTACTTTAAGTTGCCAAAGGTGAAAGCATTAGCCTTATTCCCGCAAAAGGTAAGAATGTCTCCGTCAAAGGTTGCTTCAATTTCTGACGGTGGTGAAGTGTTTCAGTTTAAGATTGGAGTTCTGTCATTTTTGAAGTCAATGTATCACGAGGTTCGTCTGCCAGAGTTAAAATATGGTACATGTCGGGGAAATGTTGATTCTGTATCCGAATTGTTATGGTTTGACGACAATTATAATTACGATGGGATACCTTGTGAGTTTAATTACCTTTCTGATTCTCAATGGTATATTAACCGCCGTGAAAATTTTTGTTTTGTGGTCAAGGGTGGACATAATGATGAACCACATAATCATAATGATATTGGTTCATTTATGATTACGGTTGGCGATGAAACATTTATTGCAGATCTTGGATGTGGTGAATATGTGAAAGAAACTTTTATGCCTGAAACAAGATATAATTTTATTCAAAACAGTTCAAGAGGTCATAGTGTTCCTATTATAAACGGCCAATATCAAAAAGAAGGACGGGAGTATGCTGCAAAAGATATTAAAGCTTCTGATACAGAGTTTAAGCTTAATATAGAAGGCACATATGATTTAGGTGGTATAAATGAGATAAAACGCCACTTTATAATATATGACGATAAAGTATCATTAAAAGACACCTTTGATTATTCTTTAAGTACAGTTTCCGTAAAAGAGCGATTTGTCAGCAGAATAAAGCCTGAAATTTGTGATGGATATATTGATTTTACCGTTGCAAGAATTGTTTACGACTCAAAGAAATATGTACCGTCTATAAGTATGGACTTTTATATTGCTCACAACAGTGATAAAAAAGTAAATATTTATCTTATAGATTTTGAGGCAGTTTCTGATAAAGAAAATGTGTTTGAATTTGATTTTATACCAAATAACAAATGATTCGGAGATGTGCTATGAATAAAACAAGAAATATTATTCTAATGTCTGCCATTGTAGTTTCTTTCTGTGCAATTATGGCAGTTATAGACGGAGTATTGCATGTAAACTATGCATTAAAATCTGCAATTAAATTTGTTTTGTTTTTAATATTACCAATAGTTTATTCTATTAGGGACAAAAAATTAAATATTAAAAGCTTGTTTATCGCAGATAAAAAGGGAATATGTCGTCCTGCTATTACCCTTGGAATAATTGTGTACGCGGTTATTATGGGTGCATATTTGTTGCTTAAAGATGTTTTTGATTTTTCATCAATAACCAAGTCTCTTACATCTGATATAGGCGTCAATAAAAACAATTTCGTGTTTGTTGCATTATATATATCATTTATAAATTCGTTATTGGAAGAATATTTCTTTCGTGGGTTTGCATTTTTGACTTTGAAGAGGATATCAAATCGACGTTTTGCTTATTTATTCAGTTCATTGTCTTTTTCTCTATATCATATTGCTATGATGACAGGGTGGTTTTCAATTTGGATATTTGCGATTGTATTGATAGGTTTATTTATTGGCGGAATGCTATTTAATTACCTTAACGAAAAAACAAACACCATCTACCCGTCATGGTTTGTTCATATGTTTGCAAATTTTGCAATAAACACAATTGGTTTTATACTTTTCGGGATAATTTAATCGGGGAATTTACAAAAAAATTATCAGAAATGCTTGACAAATGTAAATTTGTTTGCTATAATTACCTATGTTGTG
>JAZQFP010000043.1:0-18273 GCA_045539555.1 Candidatus Ornithomonoglobus sp. | reverse complement strand
TTTGCACCCGGAAGGTAAACTGAATCTGACTCTGTGATTGAAAGCTTAACCTTTGTATCATCTACGGGTTCCTCTGTAGGAGCTACTGTAACATCCTCTGTGGGAGGTACTGTAACTTCCTCTGTAGGAGCCTCTGTTACCTCGGGTGTGGGTGTAGGCTCTGCACCAAGCTTGATTACTGCGTATGAGTAAATCTCGCCGTTAACCTTAACTGCCTGATAATTCTCGCCAACATTACCTGATGTAACTACATCACCTGTTGCATTAACTACGAAATCTGCGTCAAGCTCGTCAGTAACCTCTGCTACTGTCTTGCCATCCATATTGTAGTATACATCCTCTTCAAACGCGGGAACTACGTCGCCCTTATATGTACCAGGATATACGCGGAAGTTATCAAATACTGTTACAACATCCACATCATCAAGCTCACCTGCTGATAGGTTAACCTGGTCTGATACGATTGTGTAATCTGCACCATCAACTGTCAATGATTCAACAGGAGTCTCGCCACCTGCAAATACATCAGCTTCAACACCGTTGATATAGCCTGTAATAGTCTTTGCATTTGTATCAACAGTTAGAGCTAACTTATACCATCTGTCAGCTACGTCAGGTGAATATACCTGGAATATCTTGTTAGCACCTGCTTCGTTTCTCATCTTTATACCGATTGAAGCTCTTCTTGCACCTTCCTGGTTATAAACCTGAGCCTCAACTGTGTATGTACCTGATGAGTACTTGCTGTTTGCACTACCCCAACCTGTCTGGATACGGGCATTTACCTGTGCATCAACATTATTATCCGCGGGAACTGTTACTGTCCAGCCATAGTCAGCAGAACTCTTACCGCCAACACCTGCTGTGAATGATGTACTTGCAACCGCTCCTGTATTGGTATTGTACCATGCATTTGATGTATTACCTGCAAAATCACCTGCATAGTCTATTGCTGAACCGTTAAAGTGTGAATATAGGATAGCGTCTTCATACTTACCAGGAAGAATGTATGCCTTATAAAGCTCACCCTTTCTGATAAGAACAGTTGCTGCCTCTTCAAGTGATGTAGCCTCTGTTGTATAAAGGTTATCTGTATAGAATGTAGCCTCGCCGTCTGTTACAAGAGCCTTTGCCTCTGCAATTGTTGTAACGCCTGCGGGAACAACAAACTTACCTGTTGCTGCAACTGCGGGAGCCACGATAGGCTCATCTACAACATAAGGAGCTGCATATACGCGGAAGTTATCTACATAACCTGCATTCTGAACACGGATATCCTTGTTAATTCCCTGTGATGCATATGTAAGACCTGTCTGTGTGCTTACTAACTCACCGTCAAGGTAAAGCTTAGCAGTACCTGCGGTTTTGTTCATTTCAAGAGCAATCTTATGCCATGTTGTTGTATCAACACCTGTTTTAAGATCTGTGTAAGTCCAGGCACCAGCCTTTACAAAGCCAAACTTGTCGCCCTGAATGTATACGCCAGGACGATCCTCTCCGTTGGGGTTTGAACCTGCATATATCTCAATCTTACCTGAGGGAACATATGCCTGAGCCTCAACTGTAATTACATCATCTGTGTAGTAGTTACCCCAGTTGATTGAAACACCGCCGCCATTAACATAGCCAACCTTGTCTGATGCAGCCTTACCTGCAAGACCGTTAACGGCAGAACTGTTTTCGATGTCATTTTTGTCTGAGAAATCACAGTATCTGTACTCTTTGCCATAAGGTGATACCTCAGGTGCCTGATATGCACCCTCGTAGTAGAACAAATCGTCAATGTAGATAACACCGTTTGATGTGTCTACCATCTTAAAGATAAAGTCATCGGGAGTAGCTGTACCTGAGATACCTTCCCAAGTATCAATCTTAAAACCATCAAGATAAATATAACCTACGCCCTTGTTCAAATCATACTCAATAGCGAACTGATGCCATGTTAATCTGTCAATTGTACCTGCTGAAATAGGATCCCATGAGTTGTGCAAAGCATTAACGGGCTTCGCAGCATCGGGGCCTGAGGGCATTGTGAAACCATAACGGTATAGACCGCCATCGTTACCACTACCTGCGGGGTAAACACGGAACTCATTATATGTGTTTGTAAACTGAACGTCAAACTGTAATGTAGCGTGTTTTACACCTGTTGTTGCACCCCAGTTGTTACCAAACAAATATGAACCTGCTGAACCATCGGCAAGTGTACCGTCCTTACCTGCTGATAGCTTAGCAATCTTACCGTCTCTGTTTGTAGCACTTGCGTGAACTACTTTGGGATCAGTACCATCAACTACCTCATAGTAGTCTCCTGCACCGAATACGCCTGTTGCGTCTGTTGCTTCTTCAAAAGTTACCTTGTGAATGAAGTTAGTATCGTCAGCTACTGCATTAACGGGCAAAACAACACATGAAAGTGCCATTGCCAATGAAAGTACCATAGCCAACAATTTGTTAGTTTTTTTCATTGTGTATGTCCTCCTTAAAGTTATACATATTGATATACATTAATTTTACCAAAATAACCGTTTTCTTTCAAGTGTACATTCTTGCAAAAAGGTGAACATATTATGAAATTATTAGATTTAATTACTATTGAAAATTTCTAAGACCAATAAGCTGTTTGGTAAGTTTTACTAAAATAAAAAAGACCGTTCTTATGAACGGTCTTTGTAAGCCGAAAATTAATCCTCTACCTTGATTATTTCCTTGCCCTTGTACTGTCCACAGTTAGGGCAAACTCTGTGAGGCATTTTAAGCTCGTGGCACTGGGGGCACTCAACTAAGTTGGGGACCTCTAACTTCCAGTTAGCACGTCTCTTATCTCTTCTGGCTTTTGAAACTTTATTCTTAGGTACTGCCATTAGTTACACCTCCATTAAAATAACAACACTCTAATTACTCTTTATCGTCTTTCGACTGATTAAGTATATCCGCTAACGCCTGCCATCTGGGGTCAATGTACTCCTTATCACAGTCGCAATCACCGTTATTGAGATTCTGTCCGCAATTCGGGCATAGTCCCTTACAGTCCTCGTCGCACAGATATTTACCTGATACGTTCATAAGGAAATGGTCTGCAATAATATCGTCAAGTTCAATCTCATAGCCATCAAAAAGGATAATATCCTCATCCTCTTTCTGTCCCTCTACACGCTGAGACAAAAGCTCATGGACACTAAACGAAACATCCGCCGTAACAGGCTCTAAACATCTCGCACAGTTTGTTTCCATTTCACCCTCTACATCCAGTTCAAGAGTGAGAGACTGACCGTTATTGTAGACTCTGCCATTGACTTTCAAAGGCTCATTAAATCTATAACTTTCGCCAAGAAATTGAGCATCGCAAAAGCCAACATCTCCGTTAATTGCAATTTCTGCACCTGTTACCTTAATAACAGAAGATAAATCTATTTTCATAACATAAACCTCTGATGTCAGTTAACGGTTAAAAAGAGAGTTTATTACTTCAATTCAACCTTAGCGCCTGCTTCCTCAAGCTCAGCCTTAATCTTCTGTGCTTCCTCAGCGGGGCAAGCTTCCTTAATTGTTGAAGGAGCCTCGTCAACTGCAGCCTTTGCTTCCTTTAGACCAAGACCTGTGATATTCTTAACGATCTTGATTACGTTCATCTTTGAAGCACCAGCCTCTGCCAATACTACATCGAACTCTGTCTTCTCTGCAGCACCTGCTGCACCAGCGTCTCCTGCTGCACCTGCTACCATAACGGGAGCTGCTGCTGATACGCCAAACTCTTCTTCCATCATCTTTACTAACTCTGCAACTTCAAGAAGCTTTAACTCCTTGATTGAGTCAAGAATTGCATTCAAATCTGCCATTTTATTTTCCTCCTGTAAATACTTTTTTACTTTGTTTTAATTTTCACCCATCTGATTATTCAGCTGCGGGTGCTTCTTCTGTTGTCTCCTCTGCGGGAGCTTCTGCTGTTTCCTCTGCTGCGGGAGCCTCCTCTGCGGGTGCTGCCTCCTCAGCTACGGGTGCCTCCTCTGCGGGAGCTGCCTCTGCTGCGGGTGCCTCCTCTGCGGGTGCTGCCTCCTCAGCTGTGGGTGCCTCCTCTGCGGGAGCATTCTTTGCAACAAGGTCTGCTATCTCAACACCACCATCTACGATAGTAGCAAGTAGTCTTGCAAGACCGCTGATAGGAGACTGTAAGCTTCCCATCATTGTTGCTATCAATGTCTCGAAGTTCGGTGTAGCCGCTAACTTCTTAACCTCGTCAAGGCTCATTACTGAACCATCCATGAAACCGCCCTTGATTTCAAGCTTTTCGTTAGTCTTAGCAAAATCTGCAAGTACCTTTGCGGGAGCAACTGCATCCTCTGTTGATACTGCAAGAGCAGTAGGTCCGTGAAGAACCTCGTCAAGACCCTCTAAGCCAATCTCATCAACTGCACGCTTCAAAATCTTGTTTTTGATAACAAAATACTTAACGTTAGCTTCACGAAGCTTGTTACGAAGCTCTGTATCCTCGGCAACATTAAGACCTCTGTAATCGACCAAGATACCTGTCTGAGTGCTCTTGATTAACTCAACTGCCTCTGCTACCTGAGCTTTCTTAGCTTCCAAAACATTTGCGTTTGGCATAATTTGTTTCACCTCCTGATGTTTTAATTATCGCCTTTACAATAAAGAAAGGCTCTTTGCCGTAGACGCAAAGAGCCATAAATTCATTAGAATTCTATCCTTAGGATATATGCCTCGGTGGGACTTACGGATTACTCCTGCCGACTGTCTACGGTTTTTTCAACTAATAAAGTATATCATATAAATTATAAGTTGTCAAGTATAAATTTTACTTTTTCTCTATTCTTTGATAGAGTGTAAATTCTTAGATAAATTCTTGCAGATTATGCTCGTAAGCGAACGCGGTGTGCTCATGTACATAAGTGCGTCAAACAAGTAATCTACTTGAATCATCTTGCAAAAATTGAGGGAATTTTTCGCAGATTGTGTTCATTCCCGAACGCCGTGTACTCGCGTACATAAGTGAGGGAATGGGCACAAGATGCGGAAAATAGACCAATTTTTTAACCAAGCTTAGCCTGATTTACCTTAATGCCAGGTCCCATTGTTGATGCTACAACAACGCTTCTTAGGTACTGTCCCTTTGCAGCTGAGGGCTTAGCCTTAACTACTGCACCGATTAGTGCATCAAAGTTCTCCTGAAGCTTCTCTGCGCCAAATGAAACCTTACCGATGGGGCAGTGAATGATGTTTGTCTTATCAAGACGGTACTCAATCTTACCTGCCTTAATTTCCTTAACTGCCTTTTCAACGTCCATTGTTACAGTACCAGCCTTGGGTGAGGGCATTAAACCCTTAGGACCTAAAACCTTACCTAAACGACCAACAACGCCCATCATATCGGGAGTTGCAACAACAACGTCAAAATCAAACCAGTTCTCTTTCTGGATCTTATCACAAAGGTCCATCTCGCCAACATAGTCAGCACCAGCAGCTGTTGCTTCCTCTGCCTTGGGTCCCTTTGCAAATACCAATACCTTAACGCTCTTGCCTGTACCGTGGGGTAGAACAATCGCGCCTCTGACCTGCTGGTCAGCATGTCTTGAATCGACACCAAGCTTAATGTGTGCCTCAACTGTCTCGTCAAACTTAGCCTTAGCTGTCTCTGTAACAAGCTTCATAGCCTCGTTTGTATCATATAGCTTTGTCTTATCAACAAGCTTAATACTTTCCTTGTATTTCTTACCTCTGAACATTTCAAATTCCTCCTTCGTGGTTATACGAGAAACCTCTCTCCCACTTAAACTCTTTCCCTAATTATTAGTCGCCTACGATAACGCCCATACTTCTGCAAGTACCAGCAATCATGCTCATAGCTGCCTCTAATGAAGCTGCATTAAGATCAGGCATCTTTGTCTTTGCGATTTCCTCAACATCTGCCTTTGAAATTGTGGCAACCTTAGTCTTGTTGGGGACACCTGAACCGCTCTGAATCTTACAAGCCTTCTTGATAAGAACTGCCGCGGGGGGAGTCTTTGTGATGAATGAGAATGAACGGTCAGCATAAACGGTAATAACTACCGGAATGATTAAACCTGCATCCTTCGCTGTCTTTTCGTTAAATTCCTTTGTAAACTGCATAATGTTTACACCGTGCTGACCCAAAGCGGGACCAACGGGGGGTGCCGGAGTAGCTTTGCCGGCGGGAATCTGTAATTTAATATAACCTGCTACCTTCTGTGCCATTATGGCCACCTCCTTAATTAATCATAGCGTCCTTGCGCTATTGTGGTAAATCGGACATTTTATGTCCTCCCACTGTTACCAGAGGGACGGCGTATTTTACGCCTGTATTTATATGAGGAAAACCTCAATATAAAACGTAATTAACCAGCATGAGTAACCTGAGTATGGTTAATCTCAACTGATGTTTCTCTACCAAACATAGAAACTGTAACCCAAAGAGTACCTGTTTCCTGCTCGATTTTCTCAATATTACCCGAGAAACCTTCCATGGGACCTGCCTTAATCTCAACAAGGTCGCCTACTGCAAAGTCGATTTCTGCACGGCGTTCTGTTTCAACGCCCATACGCTCAACCTCTGCATCTGTTAAAGGAACGGGTTTGGATCCAGGGCCAACAAAGCCTGTTACGCCACGAGTATTTCTTACAACGTACCAGCTCTCGTCGTTCATAACCATTTTGATTACAACATAGCCTGGGAATATTTTTCTCTGAACAACTTTTTCCTCGCCGTCAGCCTTTTTTTCCACAACATTCTCCATGGGCACCTTAATGTCCATAATCATATCGCTAAGGCCACGGTTTGCTACTGTCTTTTCGATGCTCTCTTTTACCTTATTCTCATAACCAGAATATGTATGAGCAACATACCATTTTGCTTCCAAAGCCATTTAATACGCTCCTTTCGACGAATTAGTTTTTACCTATAATATTAGAACAAGCTAACGAATAGGTTTCTAAGTCCGCCGAATACTGTATCGCAAATAAATAGGAAAATGCCTACAATGATAATGAACACAAGAATAACACCTGTATTCTTCTTAACAGTATCCTTGCTGGGCCATGTTACCTTCTTAAGCTCTGACTTTGTTTCCTTAAAGAATTTCTTCATTCTTGAGAAGAAAGACTTCTTTGTAGTCTCTGCCATAATACTTCTCCTCTATTTTCTAAACTATAACCCTATTACTTTGTTTCCTTGTGTAGTGTGTGCTTTCTGCAGAACTTACAGTACTTGTTCATTTCAAGTCTGTCAGGGTCATTCTTCTTGTTCTTTGTTGTGTTGTAGTTTCTCTGCTTACACTCAGTACAAGCAAGTGTGATTTTAACTGTCATTTTGTCTACCTCCGTTAAAATTATCAAGGCTTTTCGCCGTAAAAAATCACAGCAAAAAAAAAGAACCTTTTTTTCTATCGAAACCATTCTAACATACCCTGTCAATATTGTCAAGCTTTTTTTCGTATTTTTTACATTTTGAACACTTTTTATAACAGGGTTGTCCCGTGGGTTAAATTTATTGGTCAAATTGGTGTATGAGTTCCCGTTTTTCCTTACAGGAACTCACACATAACCGTATTTGATATATCCATTCCGTAATCGGTGAGGCGTAACATATCCCCCACCTTTTCCAATGCCCCAAGGGATATAAACTTATCCATAACATCGCAGTAGCGGTTTTTTATATCCTCACCAAAGAGAGTTTTATATTCTTCCAAGCTTACACCCTCGCATTTGCGAAGCCCAAGTATTATAAATTCGCCCATTTTATCCTCTCGGCTTAACCTGTCCCCGCCCTCACGGAAATTCCCCGAAAGATACTCGTTAAAATCAGCGGTATTATAATATCTTACCCCGTCAATATATGAATGGGCGTTTAAGCCAATGCCAATGTACTCGTTACAGTTCCAGTATTTAAGGTTATGCTTTGACTTAAAACCTGCCTTTGCATAGTTGGAAATTTCATAACGGCAAAAACCGTTTTTCTCCAAATACTCCTTGGTGTATTTATATAAACGTCTGTCCGTATCCTCGTCAGGCTCTGTAAACTCACCTGATTTATACTTATTATATATAGGCGTATTCTCCTCGATTATGAGGCTGTATACGCTGATATGGTTTATAGGCAAAGTCATGGCAATTTCAAGATTTTTCTTAAAACTCTCCTCCGTTTGATGGGGCAAAGACATCATAAGGTCAACGGAAATATTTGAAAAACCCGTATCCTTTAACGCCTTAACTGTGTTAATAGCCGTTTTAGAGTTGTGAATTCTCCCGATTGCTTTAAGCTCATTGTCATTAAAGGACTGAACGCCCACGGACACGCGATTAACACCGCCATAAAACATTGCCGTCATTTTCTCATTATCCACAGTACCAGGGTTTATCTCCATTGTAAACTCCACATCATCCGAGAGATTAAACCTTTCATTTATGGCATCTAAAAGGCGGGTAATTTCATTGCACGACAAAACTGACGGAGTTCCGCCGCCGATAAACACAGTATCCACCGTCTCACCCTTATACATATCCATTTCGCAAATGAGTGCATCAAGGTATTCACCCGTTTTATTACACTTATCAGCAAAGGACACGAAATCACAATACAAACATTTCTGTTTGCAAAAGGGAATGTGAATATAAAGTCCACGCATATACCCCACCTCCTTTGGATAAAAAAATAAGAGCTGAAATCAGCTCTTGTTTTTCTTTTAGCTTACGCAAGTTTTGCAAGTTTAACTGCCAACTGAGACTTCTTTCTTGCAGCCTTGTTCTTGTGCAAGATACCGTGAGCTACGCCCTGGTCAAGCTTCTTAACTGCATCGTTAAACATTGCTACTGCAGTATCCTTATCAGCTGCCTCTACTGCTGCCTCAAACTTCTTGATTGCAGTTTTAAGAGCTGTCTTACGAGCTGTGTTAAGAGCTGTCTTCTTCTCGATTATCTTAACACGCTTCTTTGCTGACTTAATATTAGGCATGTTTTTACACCTCCACAAATTTAATACATAATACCTTGCTATTATACTACAAAGTTTTCTAAATTTCAAGAGGGTTTATTAAATTTTTTTCAAATTTTTCAATTTTTCTAATTTGGTTAAGTTTCCCAATATTCCGTGGGCACTTTTTATAAAAAACTACCAAAAGAATTAAAACTCGGGTAATGAATAGTAATATTTAAGACTGTCAAATTCCTTTTCGCACATATCGGAAACGTATTCTTCCGTTATTCTGTTAAGCTGTTCTAACATTTTCTCGTCCTCAATATCAACTGTGAGCATCTTTTTCGGTTCACATCTGCATATGTAGCCCATAATTGACACAAGCTCATTAACAGTACGGAAGTCTTTTACACCGCGGTGCTTATAACAAACAAGCATACCCTTGGTTGTACTGAAATGCGTTGCATAACGCCCACACTCACCGCAACCTCTTAAATGGGGCCTGAAACCTGCAAGGCACATCAGTTTAAGCTCGTAAACCGCCTTAATCTTCTGTAAATATTTACCACGGTAGGCGGCGGCATAAACGGCGTTTAAGAAAAGGGATAAAATATTTGCGTCAGGGTTTCCCTCACCCAAGGCACTGTGGGTAATGTCTGCAAAGTATGACACAAGTGCCAGTTTTTTTATATCCTCCGATAAAGGATAAAACCCCTCAATAATATCGGCAGATACTGCGGTCATTACCTCCCCCTGTGCGGGACGAAGCTTGAATTCACCGTAAGAGAACAACTGAAATGCCGCTGCATTGGAGGTTTTTTTACCCCGTATGCCGTAGCGAACGGCTTTAATTATGCCCTCATTCTCGGTGAATATCCACAACATTCTGTGGGCGTCGCCGTAATTGGCCTGACGAATGATAATGCCCTTATATGTTAATTCATTCATTAAATTTCATCATCCTCGCGGTAACCGAAGTTCTTGATAAGAAAATCGCTGTTACGCCAATCTGTTTTTATTTTTACCCAAAGTTCAAGGTAAACCTTTTTATCAAGCATTTTCTCAATGTCTGTTCTTGCCATTGTGCCGATACGCTTTAACATATCACCGTTCTTACCTATAATAATTCCCTTGTGGGACTTACGCTCACAATAGATTGTGGCAAAAATCTCGGTGATTTTGTTCTTTTCTTTCATTTTTGTAATCTCAATGGCAATGCCGTGGGGCACTTCCTTATCAAGAAGCCACAACATTTTCTCACGGATAATCTCAGCCGCGATTGCTTTTTCAGGCTGGTCCGTTACCATGTCCTCATCAAAGAACATAGGTCCCTCCTCCATATAATCGGAGATAGTTTTAATAAGGCTGTCCACCCCGTCATTTTCCTTTGCACTTATGGGGATAATCGCCTCAAAATCGTTTATGCTTGAATAATCTGCAATCATGGGAAGCAAGTCTTCTTTTTTAACGGCGTCAACCTTGTTTATTACAAGGATACAGGGAATACCTATTTTATCAATATTCTTTGCAATCTCCCTTTCCATGTCGCGAATACCCTTTGTTGCATCCACAACAAACAAGATTACATCCGTGTCCCGCATACTCTCGTTTGCCATTTTAACCATATACTCACCCAGCTTGTTGTGGGGGTTATGAATACCTGGGGTATCAGTAAATACAATCTGCTCACCTGGTGCAGAATATATTGCAAGAATTTTATTTCGTGTTGTCTGTGGCTTGTCTGATATAATTGCAATTTTCTGTCCTGCAATGGTATTTAGTAATGTTGACTTGCCAACATTGGGCATACCGATAATCGCACAAAAGCCTGATTTGTAGTTGTTATTCATTACTGTTTTCCTCTCAAAAATTTTCTATGTCTCGCGTTAGGCCAAGGTCATTTAAGACGGTGTTCTGTTTTTTTATCATTACCCTCTCGCCCTCAGGGTTGTCCACATGGTCATAACCTAATAGATGAAGCATGGAATGTGCCACTAAAAACGCCAGTTCACGACGCAGAGAATGGTTTAATTCCTTTGCCTGTTCCTCTGCCCTCTCTATTGATATTACAATATCACCCAGAACCACCATTCCGTTTTCCGTTTCAAACTCCGCGTCAATCTCCTCATCATCGAATTCAAGCATAGGGAAAGAGAGCACATCTGTTGCACGGTCAATGTCGCGGTAATCACGGTTAATCTCGCGGATACCCTCGTTATCGGTTATGGTAAAGCTTATCTCCGCGTCAAAGTTACACTCCTCCATTTGAAGAACTGTCTCGCACACGCGGTTAAGCTCATCAATCTCTCTTTGGTCTATTTCAAAATCTGTCTCGTTTTCAAATATAAATTCTACCATTTATTTTTCCTTATCTCTGTGTTTTACGCTTTTGTTTTTCCTCGTCATACTTTGCATAAGCTTTAATAATCTGCTGAACTAAGGGGTGTCTTACAACATCCTTTTCCGTGAACTTACAAAAAGCAATATCCTCAATACCGCTAAGAACTTTCATTGCCTCTTTAAGACCTGATTTTTTATCGCCAGGCAGGTCAATCTGTGTAATATCACCCGTTACAATGGCATGTGAGCCATAACCTATACGGGTCAGGAACATCTTCATCTGCTCAGGCGTTGTGTTCTGTGCCTCGTCTAAGATTATAAAGGCATTATCAAGTGTTCTGCCTCGCATATACGCCAAAGGTGCAACCTCAATTACGCCCCGCTCCTGATAACGCAGGAAGCCCTCGCCCCCAAGCATTTCATACATTCCGTCATAAAGGGGACGAAGATATGGGTCAACCTTGTTCTGTAAATCACCAGGCAAAAAGCCAAGCTTTTCACCCGCCTCAACGGCAGGTCGTGTTAAAATTATACGGCTGACCTCACGGCGTTTCAGAGCCGTTACAGCCTTTGCAACTGCAAGGTAGGTTTTACCCGTACCCGCAGGGCCTATACCAAACACAATAGTGTTTTTATCAATAGCCTCAACATACTTTTTCTGACCTAAGGTTTTTGTCTTGATAGGCTGACCCTTAATGTTTATTGCAACACAGTCGGCACCAAGCTTTGACACATCAATTCCGCCGCCGTCCTGCTCAACGGAAATAGCGTACATAATCTTCTGCTCGTCAATTCTCTCGCCGTCGCAAAGCATGGTAATAAGCATATGAATAACATTACCCGCCATATCAACGTGAGTATCCTCGCCCGTTATTCTCACACCCTCATCCCGAAGTGAGATATTAACGCCAAAGGCTTTCTCCACAAGCTTCATATTAGAATCGAACTGACCGAACAGCTCCGCTACCTCCATATTTTCGGGTACTTCTATCATTCGTTTTAACAATATGTTCACCTCTCCCTCGGTATTTCAATACCGATATTTTCTCTTAAATACATTGTGAGGGTTACATTATAAATATCCCCCGACTTAGTATATGTAATAGTTTCATTATTTCTCTTAGCTCCCGCCAAGACGCCTTTCATTACCCTCTCCTCCAAGGTTTCCTTGGCTCTCTTTATAACCTCGTCCTCCGTGAGAGTATTAGTAATTTCATTTACTTCATAAAGGGTGTTTTTTACAAAGCTAATGCCTGTATAACCCAAAAAGGGCAGGTTCAAATCAAAAACTTCCTCGTCTTTATCATAAACCTCAAAAAGCCCGTCAAGGTTTTGGGAATACTCCTTACCCATAAAATGCAAACCAAACCTTGTCTTTTTGTTTCCTGTCTTGATTCTAAGGGTTTCCTTTGTTAAAAATTCCCCAGTCTCACGGCGAATGGTGTCGGCAAAAAATCTGCCGTCAGCATTTACATAAGAATATCTCTCATCCGTTCCCTCAACATATACAGGAACTTTCCCCGATATTAAAACCTCGCCTTTTGCAACGGTCATTCCTGAGTTTACCCGTCTCTCGCCACGCTTTACCGTAGCCTCTCTTAAATACCCGTCGCAAATGGCAATAATATCGGTAGGTGTGTTTTTATCAATAATCTCGGGCTTCGGGGTTGTCTCCTGAATTTGAAGCCGTGCCTTTGTCCCCTCTAAATAGAGCCACGCCCAGTTAATATCCTCCGTACCTATAATATCGGCTTTAATCTCCCCTAAGTCATTTATCTTGCTTTTCTTAGCACCCACGTAAACGCCGTTTTTACGGAGAATTTCTATAACCTCGTTTTTGTCCGCCCTCTTTATTCCGTCAAGCTCAACGCACCAGATATACCGCGATGAAATAACCCCAAGGGCAATCACCAAAAGTCCGAACGCCAGAAACCCCCAACGGTTACGGTGGGTTTTTATATATTGTCTTATTCCCTGCTTTTTAATAATCTTAACCTTAACTCCGCTTTTTCTTACAACACCGCGGATATTCTTAAATTCATCACGGGGAATGGCAAGTCTCATACCATTATTATAAGGCACACAATCTTTAATCTCAATACCCTTAAACATAAGCATATTAAGAAACCGTTCCTTATTTTTGCCTACTATTTCTATTATAACATATTCTCTAATAAAATCAAAGATTTTTTTGAACATTTTTTTCTTTTCTCCCGATTTTTTCGTACTCTACCCCAAGAAAGTCTCCCGTAAGGAGTAATCTGTCCGTCTGCATTTCACGAATTCTTAGCTTTTCGCCCTTTATATTCATTAACCCGTCATGCATTTTTATGCGAACGGACTTAGAGGTATATTCCAGTATTCCCTTATGGTTTTCAATAAAAATCTCCTTGTCCCCCGATAAAGACACCCTCGGCAAATCACATATTACATCCTTGGGAAGTCCCCATTTCTCTGCAAAGTTTTCCCTTATTCGCCCCATAAGACCCCTCCATATCAATCAATAATTTATATGCTTAATTATACCTCTTAATGAATATAGATTACTGAGGTGTGATTTTATGAAACGAAATATATTTTATATGGTGTGTGTGTTTTTGATATTTTTTATTCTTTATAAAGCCGCGGCTGTAATGGAATACACCCGTGAGGCACTTTATATGTGTTATGAGTTTATTATTCCAAGCCTTTTCCCATTCTTTGTGGTGTCGGGGCTTTTGATTTATTCAGGCTTTGCCCAGATTCTTTCAAAGTACGCCCGAGGCGTAATGAGACCTTTGTTTAATGTTCCCCCAACGGGTGCTGCTGCCTTTGTGCTTGGAATTATAAGCGGGTTTCCCACGGGTGCAATTTGTGCACGGGACTTATATAAAAGCGGTAATCTTTCAAAATCGGAGGCAGAGAGGCTTCTTGCCTTTTGTAACAATTCAGGGCCCTTGTTTATAATAGGCTCAATAGGTGTTTCCATTTTTGGTAAACCCGTTTATGGAGTTATATTATACTTAATTCATATAATATCCTCAATTATTGTTGGAGTTATGTTCAGGGGCTACCAAAAGGATAAGCACCAATCACCCCCTACCCGAATAAATCAACGGGAAATGACCATACCCGAAATTTTTGCCACATCCCTTAATGAAAGTGCAAAAAGCATACTTACCGTATGCTTTTCTATACTGTTCTTTTCTGCTATATCAAGGGCATTGTTTGATTTAATTCCCATGTCCCAAAGCCTTTCCGCTATCCTTTATGGTATATGCGAATTTTCAACGGGGGCATTGGGCATAGGCAATTTAGAACTTGATGTGGTGTATAAACTGATTTTAGTTTCCTTTGTTGTAGGTTTTTCAGGGTTGTGTGTTCACATTCAGGTTATGGCAGTAACGGCAGACAGCGGGTTATCCTTAAAACCATATATATTTGGAAAAGTACTCCATAGCATAATAGCAGCCGTAATAACGACTGCTATGGTATTTATTGTGCCTGTATTTAATAAGTTCACCGCCCCCCAGACCTTTGGCATAAGCCAGACCCTCTGGGTATCGGTTATGATACTCGCCGTAGGGGTTGGGGCAGTATTGGGGTTAAGGTTAGTTATCAGGAGAAAGAATACGGCGTAACACTCCCCTTGCCTCACCCGCAAGGTACAATGACCCGCAGATACAAACAAGATTGCCTGTTGCAATAGCCTTTTCTATTGCCATTTTTACATCCCTTTCAATCTCACAGGGAACGCCTGTGCATTGTGCCTTTATCTCCTCCGCCTTTAATGCCCTGTCCATTTTTAGCTCCGTTGCAATAACTCTCTTTGCAACGGGGGCAAGGTCGCGGATACATTCTATGTAATCTTTGTCAGCACACATCCCAATTACAAGAGTAATATCTCTCCCCTCTTTTATAAGGGACTTCTTTAACATCCTCACGCCGTCAGGGTTATGTCCGCCGTCAATTATTATATCAGGGGTAATAAATTCATACCGCCCCTGCCATTTTACATTCTTAAAACCACAACGGATATTTTCTTCACTTATACCAAACCCTGAATTTATAAGTACATTTATAATTTCCGTTGCAACTGCCGTGTTTTCTTTCTGGTACTCGCCCTTTAATGCAACGGGGTAAACGGGAGACTTTTCTGCTATTATAAGGGGTGAATTCATTTTCTCCGCCTCAGCTTTTATAATATCAATAACCGCCTCATTTGGTGCCGTTACAACGGGCACACCTTTCTTTATTATCCCGCACTTTTCCTTTGCGATTTCCTCCAAGGTATCGCCTAAGTACGCCGTATGGTCAAGGCTTATTGAAGTTAAAGCACAACAAATGGGTGTTGTTATAATATTTGTAGCATCAAGTCTTCCGCCCATACCCGTTTCCAAAACCACAACCTCACATTCCATATCCTTAAAATATAAAAATGCTACGGCGGTTATAAATGCAAACTCTGATACCCCCAAATCGTTCGTTTCCATTACCTCTGCCACACGGGTAATATAATCTGCAAGGGTGTCGTTCTCTATCATTTCACCGTTAATTCTTATGCGTTCGTTAAACACCTCAATAAAAGGCGAGGTAAATAACCCCGTCTTATACCCTGCATTTTTCAAAATCTCCGCCGTCATGGCACAAACGGAGCCTTTTCCGTTAGTCCCTGCAACGTGGATAAATTTCAAGTCATCCTGCGGGTCCCCCAATAACCTAAGAAGTCCGCCGAGCTTTTCATTGCCCAGCGGACGCACAAACCTAGGTATCCGGTGAACATAATCTAATGCATTAAGATAGTCCACTTTGTCTCTCCATTAAAGTTCTTTCATAGCGTTGATGCTTTCAAGTACCTTATTAAGCATCTCTTTATACTTTTCGCCCTTTTCTCTTTCCTCATTAACAAGCTTTTCAGGTGCTTTTGCCATAAAGCCAGGGTTATTCAATTTACCCTCTACACGCTTAATCTCACCTTCAAGCTTTGTCTTCTCCTGCTCCAAACGGGCAAGTTCTTTCTCCTTGTCCACAAGCTCACTCATGGGAAGATAAATCTGGGCACCGTCAACAACGATGTTTACGGCATTGGGGTCAATTCCCTCATTTGTATCGGTTACAATAACCTCACTTGCAGATGCAAGTTTCTCAAAGAATGAAACACCCTTATTAAATATATCCGCCTTATCAGTTACGATAATTGTCTTAGCTTTCTTTGACGGGGGAACATTCATTTCAGCGCGTCTGTTACGAACGGCAGAAATGGCGTCCATAATAACAGTCATTGCCTTTTCATCTTCTGGGAATGACAAGTCCTTGTTATATTCAGGGAACTTGCTTATAACAATACTCTCGCCCTCGTGGGGTAGGTGCTGCCATATTTCCTCTGTGATAAAGGGCATAAAGGGATGTAATAACTGCATTGTGCCTGACAATACATAAGTTAATACATACTGTGCAGTCTTGCCTGTGGTGTTCTCCTTATCAAACAGTCTGGGCTTTACAAGCTCAATGTACCAGTCGCAGAAGTTCTCCCAGATAAATTCGTATAGGTTTGACAATGCAACGCCAAGCTCGTAACGGTCAAGGTTATCTGTAACAACCTTAATAACCTCGTTATATCTTGATAATATCCACTTATCTTCAAGTTGAAGATCAGCAAAATCGGGAAGTTTATTCTCCTCAATTTCAAGGTTCATCATTGTAAATCTTGACGCGTTCCACATCTTATTGGCAAAGTTACGACCTGCCTCAACACGCTCCATATAAAAACGCATATCGTTACCTGGTGCATTACCTGTTGTCAATGTGAAACGAAGTGCATCGGCACCATACTTTTCAACAATCTCCAAGGGGTCAATACCATTGCCAAGGGACTTACTCATCTTTCTTCCCTGACTGTCTCTTACAAGACCATGGATAAATACCTTATCAAACGGCACTTTGCCTGTATGCTCAATGCCTGAGAACATCATTCGCATTACCCAGAAAGGAATAATGTCATATCCTGTTACCAATGTGCTTGTGGGGTAGAAATAATCATACTCCTCTGTATTCTCGGGCCAACCTAATGTTGAGAAAGGCCACAATGCAGATGAGAACCAGGTATCCAATGTATCGGGGTCCTGACGCATTTCTTTTTGACATTTCGGACATACTGCTGTGTCTTCCTTTGTAACAACCAACTCACCGCACTCATCACAGTAGAAAGCAGGAATTCTGTGGCCCCACCAAAGCTGACGGGAAATACACCAGTCTCGGATATTTTCAAGCCAATGGAAATATATCTTTTCAAAGTGCTCGGGAACGAACTTTGTCTCCCCGTTCTTTACCGCGTCAATAGCGGGTTGAGCCAAAGGCTTCATTTTAACAAACCACTGCTTTGAAATAATAGGCTCAACAGTTGTACCGCAACGGTAACACTGTCCAACATTATGTGCATGGTCCTCAATCTTAACAAGAAGACCCATTTCGTCTAAATCTTCAATCATTGCCTTACGGCACTCGTAACGGTCCATTCCCTCATACTTACCCGCATAAGAGTTCATTGTGGCATCATCATTCATAACTCTTATCTGAGGAAGATTATGTCTCTCGCCCACCTCAAAGTCGTTGGGGTCGTGAGCAGGTGTAATCTTAACGCAACCTGTACCGAACTCCTTATCAACATAACTGTCGGCAATAACGGGAATTTCGCGGTCTGTTAAGGGCAATAACAAAGTCTTGCCAATTAAATGAGAATATCTCTCATCCTCGGGGTTAACCGCAACGGCAGTATCACCAAATAAAGTTTCAGGACGGGTTGTTGCGATTGTAACAAACTCATCGCTGCCCTTTACGGGATACTTAATATGCCAGAAATGACCTGCCTGTTCAGCATGTTCAACCTCTACGTCAGAAAGACCTGTTATACAGTTGGGACACCAGTTGATAATTCTTGAACCCTGATAAATAAGACCCTTATTATAAAGGTTTACGAATACTTCCTTAACCGCCTTTGAGCAACCCTCATC
>JAZQFP010000042.1:0-36228 GCA_045539555.1 Candidatus Ornithomonoglobus sp. | reverse complement strand
GTTGCAGCATCAGCTTTGAAGCACACAATTCCTGGTGATTTCAACCTTGTAACAAGAGAAGAAGTTGAAACACTTGTTGGCGGCGACGGCTCAGGTCGCGTTCAGAGATAAAAAAGTATTAAAAAAGCAACTTTTCGGGGTTGCTTTTTTTGTGCCTGGGTGGTATAATACTCCCGATATAAATTTATATTGGTAGGTATATTATGAACAGAAATGATAAAAGAGTAAAATACGGATGTTATTTTGGAAATATTTCAATGTCAGTTATAGGTAATCTTCCGCCTTTGTTGTTTTTGACTTTTAAGGAAACTTATGGAATTTCCTATTCACTTTTGGGACTGTTGATATTGATAAATTACTGTACTCAATTAGCAGTAGATTTGATTTTTTCATTCTTTTCCCATAAATTCAATATTTCAAAGACAGTAAAGGCCATGCCCGTATTTACCATTGTGGGCTTTGTTATATTCAGCGTTTCACCATGGCTATTTCCTGATTTTATTTATTTGGGACTTGCCATAGGCACAGTAATATTTTCTGCGTCCAGCGGTCTTGCAGAGGTTTTAATAAGCCCCGTTATTGCTGCGCTACCCGCTGATGACCCTGACCGCGAGATGAGTAAACTTCATTCGAGTTACGCGTGGGGTGTAGTAGGTGTTGTAATTATAAGCACATTATTTTTATACATATTTGGTGCACAGAGTTGGCAATGTCTTGCATTGATGTTTATGATAGTTCCTCTTATATCCATAATTCTTCTATGGGGTGCTAAACTTCCTGAGATGGAAACACCCGAGAGAGTATCAGGTGCTATGGGATATTTGAAAAACGGCGGAGTATGGCTATGTGTTTTTGGAATATTCTTAGGTGGTGCCGCAGAGGTTACAATGGCACAATGGAGTTCAAGCTACCTTGAATATGCTCTCGGAATTCCAAAGGTATGGGGAGATGTGCTTGGAGTTGCAATGTTTGCGGTTATGTTAGGCATTGGCAGAACATTGTATAGTAAAGTTGGCAAGAATGTTGAGAGAGTGCTGTTACTTGGAGGAATTGGTGCAACCGCGTGTTATCTTATTGCAGCGTTGTCATCTGTTCCTGTTTTGGGACTTGTTGGTTGTGCATTCACAGGCTTTTGTGTGTCTATGCTATGGCCTGGAAGTCTCATAGTTGCATCAGGTAGATATCCCGCAGGTGGCGTTTTTATTTATGCACTAATGGCAGCAGGTGGAGATATGGGAGCATCTCTTGGTCCGCAGTTGATAGGAATTATAACAGATAGCGCTATGGCAAACCCATGGGTAATGGAGATTGCAGGAAGTCTTGGCGTAATGCCTGAGCAGATAGGTATGAGATTGGGTATGCTTGTGGGAATGATATTCCCGCTTGTGTCAATTCCCGTATATTCATATATTGTGAAAACAAAAAAGTATGACCGGTAAAGTCATACTTTTTTATTTTAGTAATTCATCACACGAAACATTAAAAATCTTTGCCAATACTTTAAGCTCAATATCTGTAACAAATCTCTCTCCGCTTTCAATTCGTTGAATAGCGTTCTTGTCAACGTCAATGCCGTTGATTTGTAGCTTTTCTGCAAGTATTCTCTGGGACATTTTTGGGGTTGCCCCTTTTCTTAAAACGGCAACTTTTTCACCACAAATATTGTTTCTTCCCGTATCCGTTTTATTCTTAAACATAAAAACACCTCTTTTTTGACATTTAGTGCTTGACAAATCAATAATATCATGATACAATACACATAATGACATTCAATAAATGTCAAAATATATTTTTTGCATTATTTTGAATAAAACAAATATAACGACAGCGTGAAATACGGTGTCGTTGTTGTAGTGTATTTATGGTAATATTGCTATTTTTGACCAAAATCTTTCCACCCTGTTGAAAATGTGTAAAAATGGCGTAATAATGCGGGTAAACTGGCGTTATAAAAGTTAGGGGTACACAAAACCTACCAAACTTTGTCTTAAACTGTCGAAATTGCTTGAAAACGTGTGTTTTTGGTGCTAAAATGAGACTGAAAGCACAGGAAAGGAAAAGAGCAATGGACGAGAAAAGACAGAAAGTGTTACGCCATATCGGTGAGAGAATTAAGGTTTGCAGACGCGAACTTGGATATTCAAGAGAGTTTGTTGCAGAGCATCTTAAAATCACTCCGAGAACTCTGGCAGCATACGAAAGAGGGGAAAGGGAGATGTCGATGGAGACGGCAATCTGCCTTGCACGAATTTACAGAACAACTCTTACAAAACTTACTGATTACACAACAGTCTCAAATACATTGCTATAAGAAAAATGAGCGGCCTAGACTATAAATACATAAGACATAAATTGAATATGACCCAAACGGGTGTTGCCAGGATAATTGGAGTTTCAAGGTATACTCTTTCGGGTTATGAGACAGGGCGGTCAAAAATTCCAATCACTGTGGCTTTCAGGCTTTCAAAGCTCTACGGACTGAGCGAATGGGAGATAAATAGGGTATAAAAAATGCTGAGCATTTGCTCAGCATTTTTTACTTTCTTCTGATTGGTATTGTTACCGTAACATCTGTACCCTTATTAAGTTCACTTGAAATAAGAATTTTACCGTGGAAAGTAGACTCAATAGTCTGCTTTGCGATAGCAAGACCAAGACCTGTACCTCCGCGATCGCGTGAACGGGCTTTGTCGACTCTGTAAAAACGGTCAAAAATGTTTGGCAACTGCTCTTTTGAAATACCGATACCTGTGTCAGATACCTTAACCATAATGTCATTGTATACCTTTGATGTAAAAATGTCAATTTTACCGCCTGATGGGGTATATTTAAGCGCATTTGAAATTATGTTTGTAAACACACGGTCAAGCGCACCGCGGTCGCCCTTGATTTTTGGAACATCGTTTATAGGTGTATAAGTGAGAATTTGTTCTCGCTTCTTAGCCTGAGGTGCTAAACGGTCAACGAGATTTTCAATCATATTGCGGACATCAATCTCTTCTGCGGGACGAGTGTAGTTTGTTTTCTCATCAAGGCTTGACAGGGTAAGCAGGTCGGAAATGATTTTTGCCATTCTGTCTGTCTCCGATGATATTGTACCAAGAAATCTTGTGCGGGTTTCGGGGTCAGACTCGGGGGAGTCTGCTAAAATATCAGCATAAGATTTAATAACAGTAATAGGCGTACGAAGTTCGTGGGAAACATTTGCCACGAATTCGCGGCGTGAACGTTCAAGCCTCTCATGTCTTGTAACGTCGTGAATAATTACAATAAAACCGCCGTCGGCTGAGCCTTGTTCAACAGGGGCAAAACTTAGCTGCAATGTGTGGTCGCCAAGAGTTACCTGACGCTCAATGCCCTCATCCGTGGGCATATACTGCAAGGACTCTAATGTAATGTCTGCATTGATTTCCTTAAAGAATTTATTAAAAACTATATCGTCAACAAACTTTCGTTTAAGAAGTCTTTTTGCCTCAGGGTTTATGTGGGTAAGTTTGCCGTCTGTATCAAAAGCCATAATGCCGTCCTTCATATTAAGAAGAATTGCTTCAAGCTTAGTTTTTTCAGCCATTGCTTCATCTGCATGTTCACGCTTTGACTGAGAAAGATACGTTAGTGCATTTGTAAGCTCGGCTATTTCATCATTACCCTGTGTCTGCGAAATTGCCGTTTCATCTCCGTCAGCAAGTTTTTTTGCTTTATCAGCAAGAGACTTTAAGGGTGCCGTTACTGATTGTGCAAAAATCAATGAAAACAGGTATGCAACAATCGCAACGACTGGCATAAGAATAATGAACACTGCTACTACACGGTTAACAAGTCGCATTTGATTTTCCATAGGGTCATGGATATAAATAACATACCTGACTGTGTCGTTGACTTTAAGGGGAATTGCATATTCAATTTCTGTACTGAACATATCGTTTGACAGGCCCTCGATGCCTTTTACACCATTCTTTGCAATGTCAGACTTATTAAGCTCTTCCGCATCAATTTCAGAGTACTTGATTTCGCCCGTGCCGTCCAATATAGCTATGCGGAGCTCGGCGTAGCTATCAAAAAGTTCTGTGTTTTTGACAATATCCCGCAGAGCGTCAGCGTTGTGTGCCGTTGACTCTATATACTGGGGGCCGTTTGTGCTCTGACCCGAGGGTTGCATAGTAACGATATTTGCAGTATAGGTGAGAGTTTCTCTCATATCGTCAGAAAAGACCTTATTCAAGGTCTTTCCAAAAGTCATATGGTAGTCGTTCATTGTACTCATGGTAACAAATACACCAGCTACTGCCTCTGCAAAAAGCACCATAAGCACAAAGACGATTCCTATTCTTTGTCGTATACTTTTGAACATTTGAGTAGTCCTTTGTTATCAAAGTTTATTGAAGTAGTATCCTATTGAACGCTTTGTCATAATATACTTGGGCAAACTCGGGTCGTCCTCAATCTTTTCACGCAAACGTCTGATTGTAACGTCAACAGTTCTTACATCTCCAAGATATTCATAGCCCCAGACATTTTCAAGAAGTACTTCTCGTGAAAAAATCTGGTCGGGCTCAACTGCAAGGAATTTCAAAAGCTCAAATTCACGAAGAGTTATATCAACAACCTTGCCGTTTTTCTTAACTTCATAGCGGTCAATGTTAATTGTAACATCGCCTGACACGATAACATTTGCAGGTTCTTTTGAATCTGCGGGTTGATTTTTCATATCTGCACGGCGAAGAAGAGCCTTAACTCTTGCCGCAAGTTCTCTTGCAGAATAGGGCTTTGTTATGTAATCATCTGCACCAAATTCAAGTCCTAAAACCTTATCAACCTCATCCTCGCGGGCTGTAAGCATGATAATGGGAACAGTTGAAGTTTTTCTGATTTCCTTGCAGACATCCATGCCGTCCATTCCTGGTAGGTTTATGTCAAGTAAAACCAGGTCAGGCTTCTTTTCAAGACACATATTAAGACCTGTAACACCGTCATAGGCTGATAATGTCTTATATCCCTGCTGAGTAAATGTGTATGACAGAATATCGTTAATGTTAGTCTCGTCTTCAATAATTAGTATTGTATTGTCCATAACAAGAATTTTTTCCTTTCTGTTTTCACAATAATATTACTATTTCATTACATCTATTTTATCAAAAATAAACAAATATATCAAGTATATTTTCGAAAAAAATCAAAAAAATTTCACTAATGTAAATTTATGGAGTAAAATTGTCAAAATAATATGGACATTTGATTAAATTTAGGTTATAATAAAATGGTATAGATATAATTGGTATAGGTATGCCATTACATATAAATAAGCAACACGAGGGGGAAAACAAATGAAGCAGGACTTACTTGGTCTTAGAGATTTAAGTGCTGAGCAAATCAATCATATTCTTGACAATGCTCGGGAAATGAAAAAGATTGTGCTTAGCGACAACAAAAAAATTCCCAATTTGCAGGGAAAGACAGTCGTTAATCTGTTTTATGAAAACAGTACAAGAACGAGAACGTCTTTTGAACTTGCTGCAAAATATATGAGTGCCAATGCGGCAAATATTGCTGCAAGTGGCTCGTCTGTGGCGAAGGGTGAGACTCTTATAGATACGGCAGAGACATTAAATGCAATGGGTACAGATATCCTTGTAATGCGACACAGCATGAGCGGTGCGCCAAATGTGATTGCACCCCTTATAAACGCCTCAGTTATAAATGCAGGTGATGGTATGAACGAACATCCCACACAGGCACTTTTAGATTTACTTACAATGCAGGAATATAAGGGACATATTGAGGGATTAAAGGTTGCCATTATCGGCGATGTTTACCATTCAAGAGTTGTCCGTTCAAACATATATGGTCTTACGAAGCTTGGTGCAGAGGTATCAGTTGGCGGTCCGTCAACCCTTATGCCTAAGGATATTGAAAAAATGGGCGTTAAAGCGTATGACAACGTACACGAGGCAATACTTGATGCAGATGTTGTCATGGGCCTTAGAATACAGCTTGAAAGACAAAAGAAGGGCTTATTCCCAAGTGTAAGAGAATATTTCCGTTTCTTTGGTGTTGACGAGCAACGGCTAAAACTTGCAAAGCCTGATGCTATTGTAATGCATCCTGGTCCCGTAAACCGAGGCGTTGAGTTATCAACCGCAGTTATTGACGGAGACAGAAGTGTAATAACCAACCAGGTTACAAGTGGTGTGGCAGTACGTATGGCAGTAATGGATTTGCTGATAAATAAAGAACTGTAATTAACAATTGGAGGAAGTCCCATGAGAATATTGATTAAAAACGGTCATGTTGTTGACCCTGCAAACGGAATTGACAAGGTTTGCGATATCCTTGTAAATGACGGCGTTATTGCAGAGGTGGACGAGAAGATTGACCTTGACGGCGTTGAGGTATCGGTTATTGACGCTAATGGAATGACAGTTGCACCAGGACTTGTGGATATGCATGTTCATCTTCGTGAGCCTGGTCAGGAATATAAAGAGACAATCGAAACCGGAACAAGAGCGGCGGTTTGCGGTGGTGTAACATCAGTTGCATGTATGCCAAATACTGAGCCTGTGTGCGATAATGAGGTTGTTGTAAAGTTTATTAAGGAACGCGCAAAAGAAGCAGGATATGCAAACGTATACCCCGTAGGTGCAATTTCTAAGAACCTTGAAGGTCAGTACCTTGCAGAAATAGGCCAGATGGTATTTGAGGGAGCCGTTGCCGTTACTGATGACGGAAAACCCGTTACCAATTCAGCTCTGATGCGTCGTGCGATAAATTATGCAGGAATGTTTGATGTTCCTGTAATTTCCCATTGTGAAGACCCTGATTTAGGTGAGGGTGATATGAATGACGGTGCAGTTGCAACGCGAATGGGACTAAAAGGAATTTCACCCGCAGCAGAAGAGGTTATGGCAGCCCGTGATATTCTTGTTGCAGAGGATATTGGTGGCAGAGTTCATATTGCCCATATTTCAACAAAGGGCACAGTTGAGCTTATCCGTCAGGCAAAGAAACGCGGGGTTAAAGTTACATGCGAGACTTGTCCCCATTATTTCTCATTAACAGATGAAGCATGTGAGGGATATAACACTAATGCAAAAATGAACCCGCCTTTGAGAACGGCAGAGGATGTAGAGGCAATTAAAGAGGGCCTTAAAGACGGCACAATTGACTGTATTGTAACGGACCATGCACCTCATCACCCCGATGAGAAAAACTGTGAATTTTCACTTGCAAAGAACGGTATTGTAGGCCTTGAAACATCATTGGGCCTTGGTATTAAGTGCCTTGTAAAAGAGGGTATTCTTACAATGAGTCAGCTTATTGAAAAGATGTCATATAACCCATCAAAAGTGTTAGGTATTGCAAAGGGTACCTTGGGCATAGGTCAAAGTGCAGATATAGTTATATTTGACCCTGAGGCAGAGTGGGTAGTAGACAAGGATAAATTGCATTCAAAGAGCAAAAATATGCCCTTTGACGGCTTTACTCTTTATGGTAAGCCTCAGTTCGTATTAGTAGGCGGAGAGGTTATCATTAACAATGGCGAGTTGATGAAATAAGAGAGGTTACACAAATGATAGTTGATGTATTGGAAAACAAGGAACTGTACTATGGTATTCATAAAAATATAAAACCTGCAATGGAATTTATTGAAAAAGCAGTAGCTGAAAACTTTGAGGTTGGCAGATATGAGCTTGACGGTAAGAATTTGTTTGCATTGGTACAAGAGTATGATTCAAAAACAGATGCAAGTTGGGAGTGTCATAGAAAATACATTGACATCCAGTATGTTGTGTCAGGTAAAGAGATTATAACATGGGATAACATCAGAAACATCCCCGATGGTGTTATATACAACGAAGAAAAGGATGTTTCAAAATTCAAGATGGATGGCGGTACCGATGTGGTAATGGAAGCAGGGTATTACAGTATTCTTTATCCACAGGATCTTCATCAGCCAGGCCGTGTATTTGATAAAGTTCTTCCCATTAAGAAAATTGTTGTAAAAATTGCATTATAATATAAAGGAGCAGAATAAATGTCAATAGATTTACTTGTAGATAAAATAAAAGAAAAAGGTAACCCCTCTGTTGCGGGACTTGACCCTGTTTTAAGTTATGTTCCTCAGTATTTGAGAGAAAAGGCTTATAAGGAATATGGAAAAAACCTTAAAGGTGCCTGTGAGGCTATCTGGGAATTCAATAAGGGTTTAATTGATGCTTTTTATGATGTGGTACCCGCAGTTAAGCCACAGAGTGCTTTTTATGAGATGTATGGTCTTCACGGCGAAGAGGTATTACACAGAACAATAGAATATGCAAAGGAGAAAGGCCTTTATATTATTCTTGATGTTAAGAGAAATGATATAGGTTCAACGGCTGAGGCATATTCTAAGGCATACCTGGGTAAAGTTGATATTGACGGAGTTGAGGTTGAGCCTTGTCCAGTTGACTGTGTAACAGTAAACCCTTACCTTGGTACTGACGGTATAAAACCTTTTGTAAATGACTGTGTTGCTCTTGACAAAGCTATTTTTGCCCTTGTTAAGACTTCTAACCCCTCATCAGGCGAGTTACAGGACTTAACAGCGGGAGACAAGAAAATCTATGAGCATGTAGCAGAGCTTGTAAATACATGGAATGAGGGAACAATAGGCAAGAGTGGCTATGGTGCAGTAGGTGCCGTTGTAGGTGCAACATATCCTGAACAGGCGAAGGTGTTGCGTTCAATTATGAAAGAGTCTTATTTCCTTGTTCCTGGTTATGGTGCTCAGGGCGGTGGAGCTTTGGGCGTTAAACCTTGCTTTAATGATGACGGCTTGGGCGCTATTGTAAACTCTTCAAGAGGTATTATGTGTGCATATAAGCAGGGCGACTGGAAAGAAGAGCAGTTTGCTGAGGCGGCAAGAGCTGAGGCGATAAGAATGAGAGAAGACATTACCAGCGTTCTGTGACAAAAAACTTCGCATCTCATCACTCTCCACGGCTCGGAGTATAAGCATACGCCGTCGCCGTGTCGAGCAACAATCTGCTCGTTTTTTGACACAGAAAAATGAGGGAAATAAATTCATTAGGAGAGATTAAATTGAAAAAGACATACAGTTGTGAGCTTGTGCATAAGACAGAGCTTTGCCCTGGTATATTTGATTTTGTGGTAAAGGCACCTGAGATTTCAGATCTGGCACAGGTTGGACAGTTTTTGCACATTGAATGTGGCGGTAAAACTCTTTTACGCCGTCCTATCAGTATTTGCGATTTCGGTGAGGGTTTTGTCCGTTTTGCATTTCAGGTAAAAGGCGAGGGTACAGAACTTTTGGCTCAGCGTCAGGTAGGGGACATGATTAACATTATGGGACCTTTGGGCCATGGCTTCACCATTGAGGAAGGCAAAAAAGCCGTTGTAATAGGCGGCGGAATAGGTGTATTCCCGTTGCTTAAACTTGCGAGAAGTACGGATAGTGCAGTATTTTTAGGTTTCAGGACAAAAGATTTGGTTGCGATGGAAGATGATTTCAATGAAGCGTCGGACAATGTAACAATCTGCACAGATGACGGTAGCTATGGATACGACGGTTTTGCTATTGCGGCAATGGGTGAATATATCCTTGAAAACAAGGTTGATGTAATTTATTGTTGCGGTCCCAAGCCTATGCTTAAAGCTGTTAAGCAGATTGCAGAATACAACAACATTCCATGCCAGTTATCCCTTGAAGAGAGAATGGGCTGCGGTATCGGTGCATGTCTTACATGTGTATGTGAAACAAAGGATGAGGGAATGGGCAAGTATAAGCAGGTTTGCTCTTGCGGTCCCGTATTTGATTCAAAGGAGGTCGTACTGTAATGGCTAACCTTGAAGTTGATTTTTGCGGAGTAAAATTTAGGAACCCGATAGTTACCGCGTCAGGTACATTTGGTTTTGGATACGAATATAACGAATATGCACCATTGGAGGAATACGGCGGTTTTGCAGCGAAGGGTTTAACCCGTCAGTCCCGCGGTGGTAACAAGCCTCCGAGAATTGCAGAGACCCCGTCAGGTATTCTTAACAGCGTTGGTTTACAAAACCCAGGAGTTGAGGTGTTTAAGAATTATATAATGCCTGAGCTTCATAAAGATTTTGATACAAATGTAATTGCCAATATTTCAGGTAATACTATTGAAGAATATGCTGAAATGGCAGAAATTTTATCAGACAGTGATGTTGCATTGATTGAACTTAACATTTCATGCCCAAACGTAAAACACGGTGGTCTTGCGTTTGGTACAAATGCAGCCGTAGTAGAAGAGCTTACCCGTGAGGTTAAAAGTAAGAGCAAGAAGCCTATTGTTGTAAAGCTTTCGCCTAATGTAACTGATGTTACAGAAATTGCAAAAGCGGCAGAGGCAGGTGGATGCGATGGACTATCACTTATCAATACTCTTTTAGGAATGAGAATTGATATTAACACACGCCGCCCTATTCTTGCCAACAATATGGGCGGACTTTCAGGTCCCGCAGTAAAGCCCGTTGCAGTAAGAATGGTGCATCAGGTGTATAATGCCGTTAATGTTCCCATTATAGGTATGGGTGGCGTTATGAGCGGTGATGATGTTATTGAGTTTATGTTAGCAGGAGCAAAGCTTGTTGCTTTGGGAACGGGAATGTTCCAGAAGCCTGACCTGATTCTTGATGTTAAACGCGACATATTAGCATATATGGATAAGTATAATATTAAGGACATTAATGACATCATAGGCACAGTTGAATTAAACTAAGATAAACACCCCGAGAGGGGTGTTTTTTTACTGCGTTTCTCTTTACATTTTGGGAGTTTTCCTGTATAATATAAGGAGTGGAATTATAATAGAAATGATATAAACAGAGTGATATAATATGAGGATAGAATTAGATTGTACCGTTTCTGATATCGTCTATAAAAACCCTGATAACGGATACGTTATCTGTGAAGTTAAAGAAACTCAGGAGGGCACTTTTTTTGCCGTGGGATATATGCCCACCATTTCTGAGGGTGAGACGGTACGGTTAACGGGTGATTGGGTAACCCATCCTGAATACGGAGAACAGTTCAAGGTTGAACTGTACGAGACCGTTATGCCCACAGAGGGAACTGCGATAATTAAGTATTTATCATCAGGCATTATAAAAGGTGTTCGTGAAGCAACGGCGAAAAAACTTTATGACGCTTTTGGTGATGATGTTTTTAATGTGCTTGGAACAGACCCTAAAAAGATAGCAACGGTTAAGGGAATTGGTATTGACCGTGCAAATTTAATGTGCAATTCATTCAATGAGCAAAGAAGTGTGCAGAATATAGTAATGTTTTTGCAGCAGTATAATATAACTGCAAATACTGCAATTAAGATACACAAAATTTTTGGTAATGACTCTGTAAATGTTATAAAGAAAAACCCCTATACACTTGCATCCGCTGTTGATGGTATAAGCTTTAAGACGGCAGATAATATTGCATATAATCTTGGACTTCCAAAAAATAGTCCTGAGAGAATTGCATGTGCAGTTATATGTATTCTTCGTGATGCTGCATACACCAACGGCCACACATATATGCCTAAATCTCTTTTTATGGAGCATATTGTTTATATGCTTGATGTTACAGAGGCAGAGACGGAGAATGTATTGGCAGAACTTGTGGCAAACAAGGATGTTATCTATGACCGTGTTGATGGTGATGATGTATTGTACTTATACAATTTTTACAATGATGAGAAATATATTGCAAACCGCATAAGGTCAATGTCAGACTCGGGAAGCCAGTATGCAGTTTCCATTGCTCTTGCAGAGGAGGAAACGGCAGAGTTTGAGGAGAGCAATAATATACACCTTGCAAGAAATCAACGTGAGGCAGTTATAACTGCCCTTACGGGAAATTGTATGATACTGACGGGTGGACCTGGTACAGGTAAAACAACTACATTAAATGCCATAATATCAATCTTAAAAGGACTTAATCTTAAAGTTGCATTAGCGGCGCCTACGGGCCGTGCTGCAAAACGTATGGCACAATTAACGGGATATGAGGCAAAGACCGTTCACAGATTATTGGGTGCACAACTTATGGGAAATGTTCATACTTTTTGTTATGATGAAGAGAGCCCATTAGACCATGACATTATAATACTTGATGAGGTTAGTATGGTTGACACATCTTTGATGGCATCCTTTCTTCGTGCCGTTAAACCTGGCGGCAGAATAATTCTTTCAGGGGATAGCGACCAGCTTCCCTCAGTAGGTGCGGGAAATGTACTCCATGATATGATAGAGTCGGGAGTTATTCCTGTTGTCAAGCTAACTGATATTTTCCGTCAGTCAGAGGAAAGCCTGATTATTGTCAATGCCCATAAGATAAATAACGGAGAAGTCCCCGAGCTTAAAGAACGCACGAAAGATTTCTTCTTTATGCGTCGTAATACGCCACAGGATGTGGCGGAGACGGTAACAGATTTGTATCGTAACCGATTGCCTAAATCTTACGGAGTGGATGCAATTTCCGATATTCAGGTGCTTACTCCAACCAAAAAGGGCATAACGGGCACTGTTGAACTTAACCGACTGTTGCAGTTAAGTATTAACCCGCCCTCAGAGGAGAAAAAGGAATATAAGTATGGCGATACTATATTTCGAGAGGGCGATAAGGTTATGCAAACAAAGAATAATTATGATATGGAATATTCTACCCTTACAGGAGAAAAGGGTTCGGGCGTGTATAATGGTGATATGGGCATTATTGACAGTATACACAAAGAAGATAAGTATATGATTATTTCATTTGATGACGGGAAAATCATTGAGTATCCCTTTACTGACCTTGACGAGATTGAACTGGCATACGCCATTACTGTGCACAAAAGTCAGGGAAGCGAATTCCCTTATGTAATTATGCCCGTGGCAATGTATATGCCCATGCTTATGACAAGGAATTTATTTTATACTGCCATTACCCGTGCAAAGAGAATGGTAATACTTGTAGGCAGTGAAAAAATTGTAGAAAATATGACATATAACAAATCTTATACAAAACGGTATACAGGTCTCAGGGAAAGACTGATTGGCCGTGCCTGAGGAAGTGAGACAGAGAATGAAACATAATACAGGGCTGTTTTTCAGATTTATCGCAATACTGGTGGTGATTTTCATTGGCATAACCGCCATTATTCCACAGAGTACTGCACCTGAAAACGATGAGGGATTGCCCGTATGGACAGATGTTACGGAGGATAGCCGCGACTACATAAGAACAGTATATAAAAACTATCTTATGGATGTTAAGGGAGGCAATTCTTTTGGCGTAGATTTACCCCTTACAACGGGTGAGACGGCGTATATATCTGTGGCTCTTTATGAAGCATTAAACGGAAGTTCACGTTCCTTTGAGGAGCATAGTGAGGAAAGGGATGCTGAGTATATAAAAAAAGCAACCGAATACGGTATATGGAATGAGACTTTGGGAACGGAAACAAGGAATATGACCAGAGAGGACCTATGCCTTGCAATAGACCCACTTGTAAGTGAAAAGGTATCTTCCGATATATTGTTACCACAATCAGAGGTATATAAATCTCCTGAGATAGTAACAAGTCTTTATTCTGTTGGTATAACTCCTACTGCAAGAATAAATGCAGCATATTCCCCGTGGATAGATGCAACCCGCGAAGATGCAGCTAGGGTTTATGCCATGATAATAGATCCTTCGTTAAGGATACGAGCAGAGGAGAAAGATTTTAGTCTTTTGGAGACCCGTCTTAAAGATACAATGAGTCAGTGGAACGGAGATTGGTCATTGTATTTTGAAGATTATGAAACTGGCCAGAGCATTTCTATTAATTCTCATCAGGTATACTCGGCGAGTTTAATTAAAATGTTCATAGCTTACGCTCTGTATGACGGAATGGAGAAAGGAACGATATCAGAAAACGGCTCAGTTACCGACCATATCCGCAAAATGATAACATATAGTGATAATGATTCGTGGTCATATCTTGCCCGCGTGCTTGGCGGGGGAGTATATTCGCGTGGTATGGCAAAAATGACTGATATTGCTCAGGCAAACGGCTTTAAGGATACTGGAACTTTTTATAAGGGCACTCATCGGAATTTTAATTTCACATCTGTAAACGATTGCGGTGCATTTTTAAGCAGGTTACTTGACGGGGGAATTGTTTCAAGAGAACATTCAAAAAAGCTTTTAGATTTACTAAAAGCACAACAACACTTACACAAGATACCCTCAGGCGTACCTGATAATATTGTAACAGCAAATAAAACAGGTGAGCTTGACTATGTTCAGGGGGATGCGGCAATTGTTTATGCTCCCGCGGGAACATATATACTTGTTATAATAGGCGATAGCCTTACAAACAGCTATGGACAGGTTGATAAGTTTACAACCTTGTCGAAGATGGTGTATGATTATCTGCATCTTGAATAAAACAAAAGCTGAGAGAGGAAAAGAAATGATAGTAGGATTAAAAAAAGCCATTCTCCACGTTATTGATACGGCGTCAGGAATAGGAATGTATTCAGACGAATTACTTGACATTGAGGATGGACAGATAAATACATTTATTACAACCCACATTGAGAAGCTATACGAATCTGCGGGTCTTAGAATTGCAGAGTTCAAAGATACCAGTGGTTTTAAGGGTAAGATTAAGCAGTACTGTAATGGAGATTTATCTTTTACGGAGCTATCAAAAAATGCCGCAGAGAGACTTTATGACGCTATTGCGTCGTCTGAGGACCCTAAACCGTGCGATATTATAGCAGTTGAGTTTGTATCTAACGAGGCGCATATTTTTGGAATACTCAAATGTGAAAATAAAATGGGCTTTACCCATTCCATTTCAAATGCCGAGGGAAAAATAAAAAATAATATTATAAATCATTATGCAATTTTGCCGTCTCTTACTCATAAGATATCTGAGTGTGCATTTGTAAATCTTGATAGCGAGGAAATAAGATATGCAGGTAGAAATGCAAAGATAGATGGCGATACGATAGATATTTTTGCAGAATTACTTTTGGAATGTGAATATGAAATCTCGCCACGTGAGAGCGCAAATACAATGACAAAGATTGCTAAGAAAGTTGCAATGGAAAACGGTGCGGATGCTATTGAAACCCGTGCAAGAATAAAGGAATTTGTAACGGAAAGCATAGAAGAAAATGATTATGAATATGTTGATACCCGTAAGGTAGCCGATAAGGTTTTTGAGGGAATGCCCACAGTAAAGGAAGAATTCGTGGAAAAGCTTGAAAGGGCAGGAGTACCACAAAAGGTAGAAACTACAAACTATCTTACAAAGAAAATGACAGCCAACATTAAGATTTCAACAGATACGGGAGTGGAGCTGTCATTCCCGCCTGAACATTACAAAAACCCCGCATTTATGGAGGTTATTACGAACGAGGACGGAACCCTGTCAATTAAGATAAATAATATAACAGAGCTAACGGGCCGTTAACAAATTGTTTACCCTTAAAATGTTGACATAGCCTTGGTTTTAATGTATAATTAAATGTAGATTTTATGTGAGGTGAGAGCGTGAAAGAGGAGATAAAAGCAGGTGGAAAAGAATTTGCTATAACATTGATTATTTCAGCGGTTTTATATATATCCTGTGGAATGATGATGTCTCTTTTTGGAAACTATGCTTTCATTGGCGGTATTATATCAATATTAGTTTTTTGTGTTTTTGGGTTTTATGTACTTACCCGCTACACTGCGCGGTTTACATATAATCTTAAAAACAGAAGATTACGAGTTAACAGATTGATTGGAAAGCGTAACAAAGAAGTTGATATAGAAATTTCGTCTATTATCGATACTGCCTATGGCATAAAACCAACAGACTTTCCTCAAAAGCCGTATATGATGCGAACAAGCATTATCAGTGCAAAACGGAGTTTGTTTATAAAATTCAAGGATAAGGACGGAGAAATTAAGGGAATGGTAATTGAGCCGTCAGAAAAGCTTAGAAAGCGTATAGATTTGGAAAGGACAAAGGTGGATAATGATTAAAATAATCGGAGTACGGTTTAAGCCCACCGGCAAGATATATTATTTCGACCCCAATGGTTTCGAGGTTAACCGAGGAGACTTTGTTGTGGTTGAGACAAGTCGCGGTATGGAATACGGCGAGGTTATGCAGGGAACGAAAGAGGTTGAAGAGTCGGTTGTTACAAAGCCCCTTAAAGGAGTTTTAAGAATTGCAACTGATGAGGACACTAAAACCTTTAATTCCAATAAAGAGAAAGAAAAGGAAGCATATAAAATATGCTCTGAGAAAATAGAAAAGCACGGCCTTGAAATGAAACTTGTAGAGGTTGAATATACTTTTGATGGAAGTAAAATTTTGTTCTACTTTACAGCTGACGGCAGGGTTGATTTCCGTGAGCTTGTAAAGGATCTTGCAGGTGTATTCAAGACCCGTATTGAATTAAGACAGATAGGAGTCCGTGATGAGTCAAAGACATTAGGCTCAATTGGTGTTTGTGGAAGAGACCTATGTTGTTCAAAGTTCTTGGGTGAATTTGTTCCCGTGTCAATTAAGATGGCAAAGGAACAGGGTCTGTCTCTTAACCCCACAAAAATATCAGGTGCTTGTGGCAGACTTATGTGTTGCTTAAAATACGAGCAGGACACATATGAGGCATTAAATCGCGAAACTCCTTCAACAGGTACTATGGTAAACACTCCCGATGGTAAGGGTACAGTTGTATCAGTTGCATTATTAAAAGGCAGAGTTTGTGTACGCCTTGAAAATGATGATGAAACAACTCAAAAGGAATTTGGTGTAAACGAGGTTTCTGTGTTTGAACCTGATGAAAAAGTTAAGGAAGAACCTGTTGTTGAGGATAATGCAGAAGTTACAGATATTAGCGAAGGTGGAGAAGAAAAGCCTCACCGTAAACATTCCCGAAACCGTCGCAGGAAGCCTCAGAAAACAACAGAGGAATAATTCCGAGAACAAAATAAACCTGAGTTGTGTCAAATTTCCATAGAATTTAGGTATAAAATTTGAAAATTTACTTGCAGTTGCAAGGAAATAATGATATAATTACATTAAGACAATGGTCAAAGTTAATTCAGGAGGTAGAATTATGGCTTACAAAATTGACGCAGATGCTTGTATCAGCTGTGGTGCATGTATGGCAGAATGCCCCGTAGATGCAATTTCAGAGGGCGACACAGCATATGTAATTGATGCAGACACTTGTATCGAGTGCGGCGCTTGCGCAGGCGTATGCCCCGTTGGTGCACCCGCAGAAGAATGATTTAATATCATGTGAGGGCGTTGGGTACAGTATCTGTACCTGACGGCCTTGTTTTTTTAGTTAAGAGTAAAGGTTGAGTTTATGAGACGTATATGTAAGTTTATAAGCACTGTTATGGCAATAATGCTTTTTATCACCGGCTGCGGATGCAGTAACGGTGCTCTTGTTGTGGAGAAAGAGGCTAAACGCCGTGAAGCAACTGGAGAAAAGTGGACAGTGCTTATTTATATGTGCGGAGGAGACTTAGAGGAAAGCCATGGCCGTGCAGGTGAAGTTCTTTCAAACCTATCCTATGACCTGCCTCAGAATATCAACGTGGTAGTTGAAACGGGAGGTTGCCGTAATTGGAGCACGGAGGAAATCAGAAATGACCGCATAGAAGATTTTGCTGTGCAGAAGAACGGTCTTAAACTTATAAACGAGGGCCTTATAAAAAATATGGGTGAAAGTGAAAGCTACAAAGATTTCCTTGCCCGTAATATAGAGAAATTTCCCGCTGATAATTATATATCTGTTATATGGGGTAATGGCGGCGGACCTGTTGTGGGTGCAACAATGGATGCAACCCATAATTATGACCCACTGACTGTAACAGAAATTGCAGAAGCTCATGCAATGGTAGGAACCCGATTTGATATAATTGGTTTTGATGCAAGTCTTATGTCAAATCTTGAAACCGCAGCAGCATTATCTATATTCTGCGACTATCTTGTTGCGGCGGAAGATATAATGCCCATAAGCGGATGGGATTACAGAGGACTTTTTGATTTTATATCCAACAATCCTCAGGCGACAGCCGTTGAAGTAGGTGAGGTTATCTGTGATGGTGTTGTGAATAACGCTCAGGGCAGTAGCGATATAACCGCAGTAATGGCAGTTACGGACCTTAGCCGAGTTACTCGAATGGTACAGTCCTTTGATAGTATGGCGTATGCTATGGCAACAACAACAGAGGATGTAAACAGATTAAAGACTCTTAAAAATTCCATTCATAATGTGCAGGCATTGGGTGTTAACAGTGAAGCTGAGGGCTACTCAAATCTGGTTGATATGGTATCTCTTGCAAAGTGTGTCTTTGATGCAACGGCAGATGACAGTGCACGAATTGAAAATGTGCTTACAAAAACCGTGGTATATAAGAGAGCGGTCAACAAAGCAAATGAAATGTGCGGTCTTGGGGTATACTATCCCATAAGCCCAAGCGCAGACAGTATCAGTAAATATCGTAGTATATGCCCAAGCATGGGTTATATGGAGTATATTGACAAAACAGATACAAACGAACTTGTTTTAGATAAATCGGTAGACATAAAAGAAACGGGCGCATGGAATTATTATAACACATATGCTCCGTACAATTCTATTTCTGCTTTTTATGACCCGACGGGAGTTTATACACTTAATGTTGTCAGCCCAGAACTTATTAGTGCGGCGGGAGTTAATATTTATAAATATGACGAAGAGTCAGGAAAGTATATGTATTTGCTTTCTGATTACAACACGGAAAACATAGGTGTTACTTATAGTTATGAATTTGAAAACAAGATATTTGAGCTTAATGGAACACCTGTCAGTGCAAACCTTATAAGCAGGAGTGATACCTGGGAGATTTATGGTATTCCCGTTTTGTATAAGGACGAGATTTCAAGCATAAGAGTAATGAAGACCTTTGACGATGACGGAAATAGTGATTACAAGGTGCTTGGAATGTGGCAGGGAACAACAAAGGACGGCGTTCTTGAAAGAAAGTTTAAGAATCTTAGCGCAGGAGATGTTATTATCCCTATATATAAAGCTTTTTCAACAGACCATGATGAGTACGTTGAGGGCAAGAGCCTTAAATTAGTATTCGGTGGAGTTAATATTAAAGAAAAAGCAATTCCTGACGGAGATTATATGATTTCGTATACTGTCAGGGATATTTATGGCAGAGAGGTTGAGAGTAACACAACAAATGTATCTGCCTTAAAAGGAAAGTTAAAAACAGCAAACTAATAAGAAAGGGGGAAATGATATGTTAAGATTACTTGCTATATGGGTTGGTAAAGCTCTTGCTGTTGCAGGACGCATTGCGGGAAAGAAATCATCATCGGGCCCAGGAGCCATTGCACTTAAAATATATCCACCCCTTATAAGTGATATGAATAAGCGGGTAACGAAAAAGATTATTGTTACCTGTGGAACTAATGGAAAAACAACAACCAACAATGTTATTTGTACCGCACTTGAAGCAAAGGGATATAAGGTGCTTTGTAACCGTGTAGGTGCTAATATGCTTACAGGTGTTGCAACGGCATATATTGATGCAACAGATATATTTGGCAGAGTAAAAGCAGACTATGCTTGTCTTGAAATTGACGAGGCCTATGCAAGAATTATTTTTAAGCATATAAAGCCTCATGTAATGATTATTACAAATTTGTTCCGCGACCAGTTAGACCGTTACGGTGAGCTTGATGGAACAGTAGGACTTATCCGTGATGCAATAGCTCTTGTGCCTGATATTAAACTTGTACTTAATGCGGATGACCCCGTATGTGTGCAGTTTGGCAAGTGTGAGGGTGTGAAGCCTCTTTACTACGGCGTATCAGAAAAGGTACTTGACGAGGTAGAAACAGTAAAAGAGGGCAAGTTCTGCCCCGTATGTGGTAGCGAACTTGACTATAATTATTACCATTATTCGCAGTTGGGAGATTTCAAATGTTCTCATTGTGACTACAAGAGACCTGAGCCTGATTTTAATATAACTGATGTCTCCTTAAAATCACCTATGCGTTTTTCAATAAACGGCGAAGCAATGGAAGTTTATTATAAAGGCTTTTACAATATCTGCAATCTTGCAGCGGTGTATGTAGCACTTCGTGCCGTGGATGAGAACACAGATAATTTTGGAGAGCTTCTTAAAGGGTACAAGCCTCAAACAGGCAGAATGCAGGAATTTAATATTGGAAAACCCGTAATTTTGAGCCTTTCGAAGAACCCTGCGGGATTTAATCAGGCAATTACAACCGTATGTCAGGACGAGAGAAAGAAAGATGTAATTCTTGCTATCAATGACGGTACAGGAGATGGAAAAGATATTACATGGCTATGGGATGTAGGGTTTCCCCGTCTTAAAGACGACAACCTTAAAACTCTTACTGTTACAGGTATCCGCCGATACGACACAGCTTTAAGATTTAAGTATGAGGATATTGAAACCCTGATCTGTGATGAAATGAAAGACGCCATTTATAAAGCATTGTCGACCGATTCGGAAGTTATCTATATAATGGTGAATTATACTGCGATGTATTCAACGGAGGACATATTAAAGGAGTTGGAAGTATGAATAAATCACCCATAAAGCGCTTCTATGCTCACCCGCGTACACAAGTACAGACTCGTTTGCTTATCAGCGCTTTCTAAGTAATTTATTCAAACTTTAATGGAAGGGAGTTATTGGAAGATGATTATAAAAATAACACATCTTTTTCCTGATTTACTTAATATGTACGGCGACCGCGGTAATATTGAAGCATTACGCCACAGACTTATATGGCGTGGAATTGATGTTGAAGTGAGAGAGCACACCATGAATATGGGTGAGCTTGATTTAACGGACACAGATATTTTGCTTATTGGCGGTGGCGGTGAGACAGAAGAGAGAAAGGCAGTATCCGCACTAAGACAGTATAGTGAAGCAATAAAGGAATATGTAGAAGAAAACAAGACTCTTATAGCAGTTTGCGGCGGTTTTCCTATCCTTGGCACATATTATACTGATGGTAACACAAAGGTTGAGGGCGCAGGAGTTCTTGATATTTATACAGAACCCGCCGACAAGCGTTTTATAGGCGATACAGTTATTAAATCGGATGTTATAGATTCAACAATTGTTGGTTTTACTAACCACGGTGGTAGAACATATATAAATAACTATGCCCCTCTTGGTGAGGTTGTTACAGGGTTTGGCAACAATTGTGAAGATACAGGTGAGGGCGTTCAGTACAAGAATGTATTTGCAACATACCTACATGGTCCGTTGTTGCCTAAAAATGCAAAGCTTTGCGATTATATTCTTGAAAAAACTCTAAGGGAGAAATACCACGATTTTGAAGGTCTTTTACCCATTGATGATGAGTTGGAAGACAAGGCACACAAATTTATTTTAGACAGATTTCAAAAATAAAAGAGAGGCGACATAAGTCGCCTGTCTTTGTGTTAGGAGACAGAGGGAAATGACACTCAAAATGATAATGGATAAGCTAAAAAGCATACCGTTACGAAGTTATGCACCTTGGGCAGGTGCTTTTTTGGGTGTTATAGTATTTATAATGTTAGCAGTTTCCACCGCAAATGACTCGGAAAATAAGAGAGATGCCCAGAACGGCCTTGTAACAAGGTTTCCTACTAATAGCGGATATTTCTTTGGTATAGAGGATGCAGATAAGGATATTATCCTATCATGGCATGATAATACTGTTAGACTTGAAAATTCACAACCCGTAAAGGTCAAGCTTGATGCAGTGTTATATCCTATTGTTATTGAAGACAGAACACTTGTCTATGAAAGCTCGGATCCTGATATTGCAGAGGTTGACAATGAGGGAAACATTCTTGCAAAAAAACCTGGATCAGTTGAAATTATTGTTTCAAATACATATACGGGAATAACCCGAAAAGCTTATTTGCTTGTTATCCAGCCAGTTACAGGGTTCTATTTGAAAAATACATCTATTGATATGTATGTAACAGATACGGGTATGCGAGTAGAGCCGGTGATTTTCCCCGCTGACGCGTCAAACACAACTGTACGGTGGTATTCAAAAGACCCTGATATTGCAGAGGTTGACCAGACGGGGCATTTGAAGCCTAAGGATACGGGTCTTGTTGAGGTTGTGGGAACAACCGCAGACGGAGGCTTTACTGCGAAATGTTTTGTAAATGTTATAAATGAGAAGATTAAGGTTGAAGCCGTAAATATACTTAACAAGGAACAAAATCTCGTTGCGGGAGAGAGCAGACATCTTATTGCAACAATATCTCCTGCAAATGCAAGAAATAAACTAATTCAATGGGAGTCATCAGACCCCACAGTTGCATCTGTAACAAAGACAGGTGTAATTACGGGTTTAAGAGACGGTGTAGTTACGGTATCGGCAGTAAGCTCCGACGGGGTTTCAGATAGCTTTAATGTAACCGTAAGCGGTTACGCACAAAGGCCCATAACATCACCTAATCAGATAACAACGGGGCGGGTAACTTATGTGGCTTACGATATGACGCTTGATGAGATGGCGGATGCACAGGTTGCAACAGTACCAAAATATCATGACGGAGTAAGCTTAAAGACGGCTGATAAAGAACGGACAAAACGCTATCTTGACCCCAATGAATTTTTCAGGGGAGCTTATAAATATCAGTTTATGGACCTTTCCCATTATAATGGCATAAGCCGAGACAGACTGGCGGCGTTCTTAAACGGCAAGGGAGTTCTGTCAGGAAAAGCAGATATGTTTATTGCCGCGGCAAGACAGTATAATATAAGTGAATTATACCTTGTTGCCCATGCTTGTCTTGAAACGGGCTACGGCACATCACAACTTGCCATGGGCGTTAACTATAATGGTGTAAGAGTATATAATATGTTTGGAATAGGCGCGTTTGACAGCGATGCTGTGGCGACTGGCTCAAAAATGGCTTATGAAAAGGGTTGGACATCACCTGAGTCAGCAATTTTGGGCGGTGCGAAGTGGATATCTGAAAACTACATAAATGCATCATCCAACAGACAGAATACCCTTTATAAAATGCGTTGGAACCCACAAAACCCAGGCAAACATCTTTATGCAGGAGATATCGCGTGGGCGGTTTCCCAGGCACTGATTATGGATGATTTATTTGTTCAGTTTGCCGAGGCATCCGTAGCCTATGAGGTTCCCGTTTATGCTGGATCAGTTGCACCTACCATCGATGCAGGTGTAAGTTTGAATTTACCAAGATAAATATTGAAAAAAAGATTCATATATGATAAACTTGATATAATAAATAAAAGGAGTAAAAGGATATGACCGCAATATTAGGTACAATAGCCCTGACATTATTCTTCGGTGGCGCAGCGTGGTTTTTCTCTTTCAGAGATTCATTGAAGAAGCCAGGCTTAAAGAAAAACCAGACTAACACCTATATAACAGTATTGCTTGTGATAGGCTTTATTATCCGTGCACTCTGCGCAGTTATGTATTATGGACATAAGACTGATATGGGGTGTTTTACAGGCTGGTCTGATGGACTATACCAGGATGGTTTAAGGTCTTTCTATCTTTCTGACGGTTTCCATGATTACCCGCCAGGTTATGTGTATGTAATGTATATATTGGGTGCAATAAAGAACATTTTTGCAATTGCGGGAAAAGGCGAATGGTTACTTATTAAGTTACCTTCTATATTAGCAGACTTAGGCATAGGATATTTCATTTATAAGGTTGCAAAAAAAACACATAGCAATAAAAATGCTGCATTACTGGCAGGGTTGTTTGTAATTAACCCTGTTGTTATTCTTAACAGTTCTTTATGGGGTCAGGTAGACTCTGTTCTTACACTTTTCTGCCTGATGTCCATATACTTCATAGCAGAAAAAAGGTATGGTGCATCTTTCTATTCCTTTGCTGCGGCGTTTTTGATTAAG
Organism: Candidatus Ornithomonoglobus sp.; assembly: GCA_045539555.1. GTDB lineage: Bacteria > Bacillota > Clostridia > UBA1381 > UBA1381 > Ornithomonoglobus. The sequence goes on along the minus strand of JAZQFP010000042.1, from coordinate 12,269 downwards.
CCACAGGCAGTATTTTTTGCACCAGTAATAATATTTGCTTTAATTGAAGATATATTCCTTCAAGATGGATACAAACAGGACAAGCTTATTGACGTGATCAAAAAAGCAGCCATTGCAATAGCGGGAATGTTTATACTGTTTATGCCTTTTGGTAGAAATCCCATCCACGGTATATCGGTTATAATAAGCCAGTATATTGAGACTATGGGGCAGTATAATTATCTTACTGTCAATGCTTTTAACCTGTATGGTGCAATAGGTGGTAACTGGACAGCATTATCACCTGTAATGAGTATATTCGGCTATCTTATGATAGCGTGTGTGGTAGCATTTGCGGGTATTGTATTTTTCAGAAGCAACAGCCCTCAGAAGTATTATACAAGTGCATTTATAATAGTATTTGGCGTGTTTATGCTATCTGTTAAGATGCATGAAAGATATGCATTTCCTGCCATTGCAATGCTTTTAATGGTACTTGTGAGTGCGCCCACCACAAAGAACTTTATTGGTTATGCTCTGTTTTCAATGTCCCAATTTTTTAATATTGCATGGATATTATTTATATATGAGCAAAACCCGGGTGCGCATTTCAAATCTGCAACAGTTACCGTTGCATCACTTCTAAACATTATCCTATTTGGATGGATGATTTATGAATATTATAACAGTACAAAAAACAGCGAAACTCCAAAGAAAAAAATAAATGTAAATAAAACAGAAAAAAGTTCTGGTAAATTCAAGTTCCAGTTAAGTGAAAAGGCTACTAAGATTGCCGTTATAGACATTGTGGCAATTCTTATAATAAGTGTAGTGTATGGCGTAATTGCATTCCACAACCTTGGAAACAAATACGCGCCTCAAACGGAAATGGTCATTACAGATACCCCTGTAACTGTTGATTTTGGTAAAGAAACAGATGTCTCTGACTTAGCATTCTATCTGGGTGCAAGACAGTTGCATGATGAAAGAAACCTGAACTTTGGCTTCTTTGATGAGAACAAGGCATCAGTACACAATGAGACTTATTCTGACGGCTCCGTTTTCGTGTGGAACTATAAAACCATTCCCACAGTTAAAGCAAGATACGTAGTTATTTCAACTAATCACAGAGCGTCAGAAACAGACCCGTCAGAGCTACTATATTTAAGAGAAGTAGCATTTATGGACGCGCATGGAGACATTATTCCCGCAGCGGTTGTTTCACACAATGAGGATAAACTCTGTGATGAACAGGACCTTTTCTCAGAAAAGGACTATATGGCGGGAACATACTTTGATGAGATTTACCATCCCCGTACCGCATACGAGTTCTTAAACGGTATGAGCGTTTATGAGTGGACACATCCGCCTCTTGGCAAGGTGCTTATGAGTATAGGCGTTTCCATATTTGGTATGGTACCATTTGGGTGGAGATGTGTAGGTACTGCATTCGGAGTCTTAATGGTAGCCGTTATGTATCTTCTTGCAAAGAGATTCTTTAAGCATACCTGGCTATCTGTGGCGTTAACCTTGCTATTCACTTTTGATTTTATGCATTTCACTCAGACGAGACTTGCTACAATAGACACCTATGTTGTGTTCTTTATAATGCTTATGTACTACTATATGTTCAAGTATTATAAAATGAGTTTTTACGATACACCCTTAAAGAAGACCCTGATACCCTTGGGGCTGTCGGGTATATTCTTCGGACTTGGTGTTGCATCCAAATGGACAGGTATGTATGCAGGTGCAGGTCTTGCGATAATCTTCTTCATTACTCTATGGAGGAGATATAGTGAATATAAGTATGCAATGAAAATGCCAAAGGGTGAGACTGACGGGGTTTCGCACAAAATGGTTATTGACACATTCAGGAAGAATACAGTAACAACTTTATTGTTCTGTTGTGTAGCGTTTGTTGCAGTTCCCTTTATAATTTATACCATGTCATATATTCCTTATATGAATACTCCCAGCGGAGAGGGACTTAAAACTATATTTACTAATGCCCAGGGTATGCTGACATACCACGGTAAGACAGTTACTGAGTCGACGCATCCATATTCATCATATTGGTTTGAATGGCCCATAATGTACCGACCCATATATTATTTCTCCAATACATTGGAGAACGGAATGAAACAGGGCATAAGTGCATTTGGTAACCCTGCGGTATGGTGGTTAGGAATTGGTGCGGTAGCATATACAATGGCGGTTGCCATAATCGTTCCATTGCGTAATAAGAATTATTTTAATAAGAGCAAAGGCTTAATCGGAGGCCTTTACGGTGCAGTTTTTGCAATAATTACATTGTCAAGCTATATAGCATCAATAGGCAATGACAAGCTGGAAAGATTTTTCCCGATAATGTTGTTTTATAGTGTGGTTTTCACAGGTATTTTTGCTCTTGTATTAGCTTATGAGGACAGACTAAGGGTTGTGTCAGGAAAGACTGCATTATTCCTTACAATCGGCTTTTTTGCAGAGTTATTGCCGTGGACATTGGTGTTGAGAACAACATATATTTATCACTACTTTACTTGTATTCCCTTTGTGGTTCTCATGATAGGCTTTGTAATAAAGACTATATATGATAACACGGAAAAGAAAGGGAGAGTAGTGGCAGTAACAGGTGTATATGTAGCAATCGCAATAGGACTATTTATCTTATTCTATCCCGTCCTTAGCGGAGCGCCCGTTGAGATGGACTTTGCAGAGAAATATCTGAAATGGTTCAGTTCATGGGTATTAGTATCATAAAATGAAAGGTGTTAAAATATGAGAACAATAAATAGTGAAACAATAGTTAAGACAGTACGAGATATGTGTATAAAAGCTAACTGTCATATAAATTCCGATATTCGTGAAGCATTGGAGAGAGGGATTGAGACAGAGGAGTCAGAGGTTTCAAAAGGAGTTTTGAAAAATCTTATTCTTAATGCTGACATTGCACACAAAAAAGAAGTACCCATCTGTCAGGATACAGGAATGGCAGTATTCTTTGTAGAGATTGGTAACGAGGTAATCATCGAGGGAGATACCTTAAATGATGCCATTAACAAGGGTGTTGCTCAGGGCTATACTGACGGATATTTAAGAAAGAGTGTAGTTAAAGACCCCTTAGACCGTGTTAACACAAAGGATAATACTCCCGCTGTTATTTACTGCGAATTTGTAAAGGGAGACAAGTTAAAGATTACATTCGCACCTAAGGGTTTTGGCAGCGAGAACAAGGGCGGAGTAAAGATGCTTAACCCATCAGATGGTGTAGAGGGTGTAATTGACTTCGTAATAGAAACTGTAAGAAAGGCGGGTGCGAATCCCTGTCCGCCAATGGTTGTAGGTGTTGGTATCGGAGGTACAATGGATAAGGCGGCAGTTCTTTCAAAAAAGGCACTTACCCGTGATATTACAAAGCGTAACCCGAAGCCTTATTACGAGGAGCTTGAAAATATACTTCTTGAAAAAGTTAATATGTTAGGAATTGGCCCACAGGGAATGGGAGGCACAGTTACGGCATTAGCGGTAAATGTCGAAGAATTCCCCACACATATTGCAGGTCTTCCCGTAGCAGTTAATATTAACTGTCATGCTACACGCCATGCAGTAGCTGAAATCTGATATGGAAAATCTTAAAATATGCAGAAAGAAAAGCGGTCTCACGTTAGATGAGGCCGCTGTATTATTAGGAATATCGAAAAGTGCATTAACATTATATGAGTCAGGTGAGGTATCCGCTCCTTTGTCTGTCATTGTTAAAATGCTCAGGCTTTATAATTCAAGCACTTTTGACTTGTTGGGAGTAAACGCTCCTGAAATTGAACTTACAGACGCACAAAAACTTTATAATGTCATCTGTGAGCATATAAAAGAAAGCATTTCCAATATGGAGACCACCCGAAAAAAGGCAGGTCTTGATGGCTACGCCAAGGAATACAAAGAAGAACTGTTTAATGCTATGTTTTATGACCTCGCAGACTGCATATCCTGTGAGGATTTGCGCGAGGAAATCAAAAAACTCCACAGTAACTGAATTATTTAAGCTCCAGAGTGAACTCGAATGTTGTTACATAGTGTTCGCCGTCGGGGCTTTTTTCATTTTTTGCGGTTATAGTCTGATTGTGAACTCTTAATATATTTTTTACCAATGAAAGTCCGAGCCCTGCACCTGTACGGTCAATTTCTCTTGATTTATCTGTCTTATAGAAACGGTCAAACAGCCCATCAAGCTCATTTTGTGAAATCATCTCACTTGTGTTTGAGATTGATATGTGTGCTTTTCCGCCCCAAATTGATGTTTTGATAATAACAGAAGTTTTTTCAAAACTGAACTTGATGGCATTGTCAAGGAGATTTATAAGAACTCGTTTTATCTGGTCCTTATCAGCTAAAACCATTAGCTGACTGGGGTTAAAGTCAACAGATATATCAAGCCTCTTTTCCTCTATTTTTGTTTCCAAGCTTATAAGGGATGAGCATATTAAATCGTTTATGTCAAATGGTGCAATTTCAGGCTTAAAGTCCTGAGAATGCATTTTTGAAACTTCAAGCATATCATTTACAAGCTTAGTAAGTCGCACAGATTCATCACGGACGATTTCAAGATATGAATTACGTTCATTATCTGAAATAGTACCGTCAAGCATACCCTCTACAAAGCCTGTTATACTTGTCATGGGGGTGCGAAGCTCGTGAGAAACATCTGATACAAATCTTTGTTGTTGTTCCTGAGATTTTTCAATGTTACTTGCCATAAAGTTAAAGGTTGAGGCAAGTTGACCTATCTCGTCTTGGGACGTTATTCTAACCCGTTCTGTAAAATCACCTTTGGCAATATTTTGCGCGGCTTTGTTGATTTTTGCAATAGGTGCAGAAATTCTTTTAGCCTGAATATAAATAATTACAAAAGCAAGTGCAATAGACAGTAATGACGACATCAGGAACATACCGAGCAGGTCAAAAACTGCTTCTCTCATCTCAGGAAGACTACGATTAAATATAACCGCGCCTACAATGTTCCCTTTATAATGTAGGGGGAAAGAAATACTCATTACGCGATTCTCGTAAAAACCGTCATAGTCTGATTTATGGACAACGGTTTTATCGTCTGTTATTCCGTCAAAGACCATTGTTGGAACAGTACGAAGACCACATGTACTTTCAAGTACATCGCCGTTACGATTTACAACTACGATGTCTGCGGAGATAAGATTCCCGCATGATAACAGGAATGATTTGTATGCTCTCTTCGATTGAATGTCAGGTTGTTCAATCTGGACTGTTACAGTCCAGTCTTCGATTACATTTGCCATTGACTCAATACCCTTGATTTCTTCCCGTTCTGCAAAATTAGAGAACAATGCAGTAAGGGAAAGGGCAATTGAGGATAGAACAACTACTAAAAGTATGGCGTATGTCCAAAACATACGCCCGAAAATGCTCTTAAACATATTATCGTACCTCGAATTTATAACCTACGCCCCAGACAGTTTTTAACTGCCAGTTAGCTTCAACCCCTTCAAGTTTTTCTCTCAGACGCTTAATATGAACATCTACCGTTCTTGAATCACCGAAGTAGTCAAAACCCCATACCTCTTCAAGAAGTTGTTCGCGGGTGAATACGCGGTTGGGATTAGATGCAAGGAAAAACAGAAGTTCCAGTTCCTTTGGCGGAATTTCAAGAATTTTTCCGTCTATTAAAAGCTCATAGTTTGTAAGGTTTACTTCAAGCTTATTATATGCTACAATCTTGCTGTCGCCGTTGTCAATTTTAGCTTCGCTACGGCGAAGAATTGCTTTCATTCTTGCGATTAACTCCTTTGGCTCAAAGGGTTTTACAATATAGTCATCAGCACCAAGTTCAAGGCTTAGCACCTTGTCAAAAGTCTCACCCTTTGCTGTAAGCATAATAATCGGTACATCCGATGTTTTTCTGATTTCACGGCAAACGCTGTTACCATCAAGTTTAGGCATCATAATATCAAGGATAATTATATCGGGAGCCTCGGCCTTAAAAGCCTGTAAAGCCTCTTCACCATCGTTTGCGGTGCACACGGTGTAATCTTCCTTTTCAAGATATAGCTTTATAAGTTTAACGATATTCAAATCATCGTCAACAACTAATACTTTTGACATAGTTTCACTTCCTTTGCCATTCTATGTATTTAGTATATCACAAAATTTTCCAATATTAAAGTAGTTTTCATTAATTTTTTAAGAACAAATTGTGAATAACACCCCATTGGGAAAAATTTGTTGAAAAAAGTCCTTTATCTTTTGTATGTTTTATGATAAAATCATATTGTAGAAAAAAATAAAAAATTATGCAACCTTTTTCTATTCTCAATCGTATTTATTATGCAGGGCAAAAGTATTCTTTATACTTTTATCCGCTACAGGGGGTTTTTCCATGTATCAGTATAGTTACAACGAAATAGCTGATAAGTATATAGATACAGTCTATAGACTTGCTCTGTCGCGGACAAAATCTCGTGAACACGCTGAGGATATTTCTCAGGATGTGTTCGTAAAGCTTCTACAAAATAAGAAGAAATTTGAAAGTGAGGAGCATCTTAAAGCCTGGCTTTTGAGGGTTACCATTAATCTTACAAAAGATTTGTTCTCATCTCATTGGTATCGTACAACAGACGAGTTGGATGAGAATATTACATACGAAGCTACGGAAAGTAACGGAGTATATGATGCTGTTATGGCATTGCCCCAGAAGTACAGAACAGTAATTCACCTGCATTATTTTGAAGGATATAGGGTAGAGGAGATTGCCCTTATTACTAATTCTACTGCTGGTACGGTTAAGTCTCAACTGCACAGAGGCAGAGAAATGCTAAAAACGATTATGGAGGAGGGCGAAAAGGTTGAATAATTTTGAGCAGGAATACAAAAATGCCATGAACGATGTTCACGCATCGGATGATTTGCGCAATAGAATTATGAATATGAAACCCCAAAAGCGTACAGTAATGCCCTTTAAGACTACACTTGTATCAGTTGCGGCAGCGGTTATGATTTTGGTTGTGGCAAACGATTATGATTTTACGCCCAATACCGATGGCGTTATAAATGAAACTGTGGTTTCAACACAGATGCCTGAGACGGAGTTTGTAGCAGTTACAACAGAGACGCCTAAAAAGGTGGAGGTTGTAAAGACAAAGACAGAGCCCGTTACACAGAGTGTTATAGAAGAGCAGGGAACAGAGGAGTCTGTACCCATGACTGCAAGACATATTGAAAATGATGTTATAAAAGAGACCTGGGAGATAAACAGGTATTTTGAATATATAGGTTCAAATGTCTATAATAAAATCAGTGCTGTGATATCCGTAGAATATGTAGGAGATACAGAATTTGAGTTTGCAACAGACGAAAACGGAATGCCTGTGAATGATACAGTAATTTTGAATTATGTTACAGCAAATGGCGGAAGTATAAGTGTAACAACATCAAAAACACCCATATTTGAATCAAGCCTTGATGGCAATGTTGTTAGTCAGGAAGACGGATACAAAGGCTACAAGGTGTCAAATGACGCGTATTATGTGATTACAGCATCAGGCATAACCCATGATGGCATGTTGGCAATTATAAATAAATTTTAATAAAAAAGAGACTTGTTTTTAACAAGTCTCTTTTTTGGAGCTGGTGAGCAGAATCGAACTGCCGACCTCTTCATTACCAATGAAGTGCACTACCTCTGTGCTACACCAGCGTGTCTTTGACACAAGTAGTATTATACCAAATAATATTTCCATTGTCAAGAATAAATAGAAAAAGAAAAGCGGGGTTATAAACCCCGCTTTTTGATTAGTCGTCAAGCATTACTGCACCCTGCATAGCAGATGATACAAGCTTTGAATAACGCTTTAAGTATCCTGTTTTAATCTTAGGCTCATTGGGTGTCCAGCCAACCTTACGCTGTGCCATTTCCTCGTCTGATATCTTAACATTAAGGATACCCTTTGTAATGTCAATCTGGATAATATCGCCATCACGGACAAATGCGATAGGACCGCCTTCAACTGCCTCGGGTGAAACGTGGCCTATTGCAGCACCTCTTGTTGCACCTGAGAAACGTCCGTCAGTAATAAGGGCAACTTCTTTATCAAGTCCCATACCGCAGATCGCAGATGTGGGTGATAACATCTCACGCATACCTGGTCCGCCCTTGGGGCCTTCGTAACGGATAACTACAACATCTCCTGCAACAATCTTGCCTGCATAAATTGCAGCGATTGCCTCATCCTCTGAATCAAATACCTTAGCGGGACCCTCGTGTTGAAGCATTTCCTTGGCTACTGCACTTCTCTTTACAACTGAGCCGTCAACTGCAAGGTTACCTTTCAAAACTGCGATACCGCCTGTCTCTGAATAGGGGTTTGAAAGAGGTCGTATAACGGTGGGGTCTTTGATTTCGTGGCCCTTGATGTTCTCGCCCTGAGTCTTGCCTGTAACGGTCATTGTGTCAAGTTTAAGAAGATCTCTCTTTGAAAGTTCGTTCATAACCGCAGTAACACCGCCTGCGGCGTAAAGATCCTGAACGTGATGATCACCAGCAGGTGCTAAATGACAAAGATTAGGTGTATTTTCACTTATTTCATTTGCATAGTCAAGTGAGATAGGAGCCTTTGCCTCGTATGCAATAGCGGGTAGATGAAGCATTGAGTTGGTTGAGCAACCAAGTGCCATATCAACTCTAAGAGCATTGTAAAGTGAGTCAGGAGTAATAATATCTCTCGGACGGATATTTTTCTCCAATAGCTCCATAATCTTCATACCTGCGGTTTTTGCAAGTCTTATTCTCTCAGAATATACTGCGGGAATTGTACCATTGCCAGGAAGTGCCATACCAAGAACTTCACATAAGCAGTTCATTGAATTGGCAGTAAACATACCTGAACATGAACCACAAGTGGGACATGCGGCTTCTTCAAGTTCAAGAAGACCCTGTTCGTCTATTGTACCTGCCTTAAATGCACCAACTGCCTCAAATGCAGTATTTAAGTCGCGGTCTTTATTCTTATAGTTCATAGAAAGCATAGGACCGCCTGAGCAGATAATTGATGGAATGTTTAGTCTTGATGCTGCAATTAGCATACCAGGAACTATTTTATCACAGTTAGGGATAAGTACAAGCGCATCAAAACCATGTGCTAATGCCATTGATTCAATAGAGTCGGCAATAAGCTCTCTTGATGCAAGAGAATATTTCATACCAACATGGCCCATTGCAATACCATCGCAAACACCAATTGCGGGGAATTCAAGAGGAGTACCTCCTGCCATTCTTACACCCGCTTTTACAGCTTCTGCAATCTTATCAAGCATTACATGGCCTGGGATAATTTCATTTTTCGATGAAACCACACCGATAAGAGGGCGTGAAAGCTCCTCATCTGTTAGTCCACTTGCCTTAAAAAGTGAACGGTGGGGTGTTTTTTCAACACCTTTCTTTACTATATCACTATACATCTTTGTATCCTCCTTAGATGATTTATATCTTAATAAATTCGAGACTGTTTTCGTATGCTACCATATATGTATTCTTGTTAAGCATAACAAGTTTTTTTATTGTCATTGGAGCAGAATACTTTGTTTTTCTTCCGTCGTTTGCTCTGCCGCATATAATGTCGCGACCATTGTTATATAAAATGGTGGATTTGTATAAGTCAAGGAACTCGGGTGAAACCTCGGTTGAAACTGAGTTTCTTAATTTGCCCTTTGCATTGTAAACATTTATGTAGGGCAAGTGATTATCTGTATAAGATACTGCACGATACCCGTTAGGGTCTTCCGCGGTATGAGTTATTGCCATAGTATCAAACAAAACATTGTATTTTGTTTCACCGTTACTGTTTACACCCGATATAGAATTGTCGCCATAGCAAAGGGTTGTGTTTTTGTGTGCGGATGTATCATAGATAAGCGTATTTGAAAATTCTGAGCCGCCGATGGGGTCCGTAGAATAAATATCAAAAATCATTATATATGAAGTTATATCTTCTTCTGTGCTCACTAATGAGACAGACACACATCTGTTTTTTGTAACAGTAGCAGATGTAATATAGTTAACTCCTGATATCCAGGAGAAAACCTCCTCGCCTTTGGAGTTATATACACATACTGCACCTTTGTAAGCGGTTTTGTCAGTTACAAGTGCAATATCTCCCTTGGGGGAAACACTACATGATTTAATATTATCCTCTGCCTCGGCGGTAAAAACCTCTTTGCCTTTTTTATAAAGAACAAAGTGAGTTGAATCTTCTCCTGCCAATGCCACATAATCTCCTGCAACGGAAAGAATAGGCTGAGATATGGCAGTTGTGTATTCCCATTTCAACTGGCCGTTTTTTGTAATATAGCATATATAGTTTGCTTTGGCACAAACGACACCATCGTCATATTCACAAAACATGGAATCTCCCGCACCTGGAAAAGGGATAGCGGCTTTTTTTGTGTAGTTATCGTCATATCGTGGACGTGTATCATCCCCTGCGGCATACGCCGTTACACTAAGCCCTGTTGCCGTAAAAAAATCTGATACAGGGTTGGAAGCACCGATATACTCCTCAAATTCCTCAATTTCGTCTGCAATATTTTTATTAGTATCAATCTCAACACCAAAAGTACGCAGTATTAATGACATATTGTAAGAAAAGTTTCTCTTATATGTGCCAATTATTCCTGTGTCAGTCATATAGAATTTGAATGCACCCGCTAATACAACACAAACCATTATAGTTACCCACAAAGGTTTCAACTTAAACCAAAGGGATGTTGGTCGTGATGTGGGTGGACGATATTCTGCTTTACGGGGCATATAGGGGACATCCATATCTTCGTAGGTTGTTCTTACCCTCCTTGTGTATGTCTGAGGTTCGGGTTCAATTATTCTACCCTCACGATCCATATTTCCCAGTATCTCCTCCGCGGGAACGCGACGGGTAACGGGGACTTCAACCTGCATAGTTTCTTCAATGTATGAACTGTCGTTACTACCTGAAAATTCATTTTCCTGAGTATTAACAACCTGTGTAGCTCCAAGTAGATCTTCCTGAGAGTTTATAATCTGTGTATCGCCCAGATCGGTTTCCTCGTAATACTCAAACATATCATCTATTATATTTTCGCGGTCTTTATCCATCAATAAAATACCTCCTTAAGGCATAAGCCTTTTGCAGGAGCGGTTATTCCTGCACGGGTGCGGTCGCGGGAGCTGATTATTTGCGGGATGTTTGACGGGTCAATCTTGCCCGAGCCCACATATACAAGTGTTCCTGCGATAATACGCACCATATTATACAAAAAGCCATCGCCTGTTATATCCATAGTTATTATATTGCCCGATTGCGCTATTTTTAGTTCGTAAATTGTGCGGACAGTCGTTTTAACAGTAAATCCGCTTGATGCAAAACCGATAAAGTCGTGAGTGCCTAAAAAGTGCTCGCCAGCCTCTCTCATTTTGTTAATATCAAGAGGATATTTGTAATGCCATGCAAAACGCGACAAGAACACATCGGAAAACTGACTGTTATCAATGGTATAACGGTATGTTTTCTTTACTGCACTGCCTGATGCGAGAAAATCATCCCCCACAATCTCTGCTCCCGTTACAATAATGTCATCGGGGAGATGGTTATTGAGGGCGTGGGGAATTTTCTCAACAGGGATAGTTGTATTTGTGTTAAAATTACACACAAACCCTTTTGCGTGAACGCCTGAATCAGTACGGCTTGAACCTTTGGGCATTACATCTTCGCCTGTGGCGTTAAATATTGCATCTTTTAAGATGCCCTGAACAGTAGGGTCGTGAGGTTGGATTTGCCATCCGCAATAGTTTGTTCCATCGAACTCTAAATTTAATTTAATATTCATATAACAATACTCACCTTATATTACATCAATTATAACATTATTTACGATAAAATTCAATGTAAAAATTCTAATAATACTAAAAAATTGCAAAAGATTAGAAAAAGCACTAAAATACCACAGTCGTTCTTTGTAAAATTCTCCTCGTTGCGAGGTGTAAATTTACCGAGACCATAACATCTTGAATCTGCAGAAATAGCAGTACTCTCAGCAATTTTAACTGAATTTATTATTAGTTTTTCAAGGTTTAGAAACATAACTTTTATACGATTATTAAAAGAAAGCTCTCTCATAATAATTCCCCTTGATTTACGGGCAATAACGAGCTTTTGCCACTCCTCCGTAATACGGGGGATAAAATAAAGAGTAAGAGCAATTACAAAAGCAATATCCTCAATGGG
>JAZQFP010000041.1:0-10985 GCA_045539555.1 Candidatus Ornithomonoglobus sp. | reverse complement strand
TCTCCAAAATTCTCACCCAAATTGTGAACACGTACATAAGGAGGGTTTCCTACAACAAAGTCCATTTTCCTGTCATAAATATCAACAGTCATTGCATCTGCACATAAAACATCCCACTTTACTTCGTGTATTCCATAACTCTCAGCAATACGGGACATGTTTTCAATGCATTTTTTTTGCTCAACAATCTCTATCTCTATTCCGTGTATATATGTCTCTAAATTCTTTTTAAGAATTTCCTTATCATTAGAAAAACTCAAAAATTCCGTGCAATACCTATCTACAATTTTACACAAAAAAGCACCATCACCACAGCTGTTGTCTATCACATGCTTGTCAAGTATTTTATCACCATAATAACCTGACAGATTTAATATGTTATCAACAATAAAAGCTGGGGTATATACTCTCCCCACCTCTTTTTCCGCTGTGATTTCCTTGGTCATTGTTTTCAATCATATCACCTCATTAACTCAAGTGATTCTCTCCTATTTTTTATTATATAACATTAAGAATAATAATTCAAGATGTTATGTAAATTATTCACATTTTTTGTTATAAAAACAAAACTGAATATAAAAAAAGACATCCAACGATGTCTTTTTTTGGTGCGAGAGACCGGACTTGAACCGGCACGGGTTAACCACACGCCCCTCAAACGTGCGCGTCTGCCTATTCCGCCACCCTCGCATAAAACCTTTGTTGTCTTAACAACAAAAGTATTATAACAGATTACTTTCTTTTTGTCAATCTACTATTTCACATCCTTTTGCCGTTCCTATCTAATGGCGTCGCTTTGCAAAAAAGGGGGTTAAAAAGGGGGAATTTCTTCCCCCTTTACATCCTACTTATTGTTCTTTCACAAATCTTTCTTACAGCATCGGGGGTGCAATGTCCAAGGCTATCGGAGATAGTCTCCCACATCATACCCTCCAAATATCTGCACTCCATACAATAACGGGCATAATCGTTTGATAATCCGTAAATTTTGCGTTTCAATAAACGCCTGAGGCGGTCCCGCTCCCGCAATTCAAAGTATGAAAGGTCATACCTTCTCGCCTTGCGGTTAAGACTGCTCAGCCGTAAAAATTTCTCTTTATAATTCAATTTTTAACTCTCCTATTTATCTCACTATGTTCAACAACGGGCAAAAGGGTTGTGTTGGAAAAAGGCTTTTTCAAAAACGTCAGTCGCCCTTTTGAAAACACACCCTTTTGCCGTTCCTTTCTTTGTTAAACCCACTATTTATAATATGGGGGGCGAGGGGTGTTCCCAGAGAAAACTTTTTTCCTGTGTTTTCGGCGGGAACTCCCGAGCCCATTCCTAACTATTTGCTATGCAAGAAAAGGGGTAAGGGGAAAATACTTTTCCCCTTTATTCATTCCCCTTCTCCAACCTTTTATAAACTCCTCATCAGTCTTAAAGAATGGGCAATTACCGCACATATTGGTTTTATCCTCAAAGTTATAGAACTTCTCCAATGCTGTGCAGACATAGTTCTTATTCTTGCTTATACAAAAATGACATTCTCTCAATCTGCCACGCTTATCTCTTTCAAGCTCGTCATAATTAATCTTTTTCATTTCTCTCATCCTCCGTAAAAAAGTTATCCACACTTTTGTAATATTAATTTATTAATATTCTATATTTCTATATTATTGATTTATTAATATTTATTTTATTAATATTACACCATAATTTGCCATATAAGGCTTAACCGTCCACGGCAATTCCGTCTATGGCGTTACCGTCCACGGCAGTCTGCGGGTGGATAATGTATAAGTTTTTTAAGAATTTACCGCCTTTATCACGGCTCCTGATGCATTTAATAACATCAGCCTTTTCAAGCTCTGAAATAAGCGCTGTAACGGTATTTCCGCTTAATTTCAAATGGTCGCACATCAGGCTCTGGGAGGGGTAACACATACCCTTATTCCCCGCACAAGCACACAGATACCCGTAAACGCCTTTTGCCTTTACAGAAATATCACGGTTGCACATAACATCACGGTAAATTAAACCGTAGCCTTTTCTTTTGCCCATGGTGCACCTCCTTAAAGCTGATAGAGGAATTCATTTCGGACAAGGCCCAAAATCTGCTCCTCGGCATCACTTTCACATTGACTGCAAAACACACGGTTACGGACTACATAATACTCCTCACCCGCGCGAATTCGTCCTTGACACCCATCACAAAAGATGGTGTCTCCCTCCTTAGCCTCTCCGTAGTCTCCCGTTTTGTGGGAATCAATGACATGACGGAGCCGACTGTCAAGAATTGAATAATACATTTACCTATTTTCTCTCCTTTGTATTCAATTTTTGAAAGAAATGCAATGCGTTTCTCTTTATGACTCGGTGCTCTCGCACCTCATCCGCCCTACAAACGGTCCACTGGACTGTTTGCTCACGGGCTCACTCTCTCCAAAGTGTGATTATATAATAACATACATTTGTTCGTATGTCAAGGACTTTTATGGGACAATTTGCGGACAAATGAAAAATATAACAAAAAAAAAGAACAGATCTCTCTGTCCTTTCCCGTTTTATCACAGTCGCGCAGGTTCAACTGTAATATGGTGCCGATGACCGGGGTCGAACCGGTACGGGAATTTCTTCCCACGGGATTTTAAGTCCCGGGCGTCTGCCAATTCCGCCACATCGGCTTATTAATAACAAATAGTATTATACAATACTTTTCCTCGTTTGTCAATGTTTTTTTGAAATAAAAAGGCGTGGTTTTCACGCCTTTTTTTATTTCAACTACCTTACAAATATTTGTATTGTTTTTTGCCGTTGCAAAAAGCTACATTACCTATTCCTTATTCACTATTCCATATTCCCTGTGAATTACTGTCAGGTAATTCATCTCATAATAATGTCGCCACGAGCGGGACCATTTGAAACAATCTTAATGGGTACTTCAAGCTCACCCTCGATAAACTCAATGTAGTTACGGCAGTTCTCGGGAAGCTCGTCATAATTTGTAATACCGCGGATATCACTCTTCCAGCCTGGTAAAACCTTTAATACAGGCTTTGCCTTTTCAAGCTTACCAGTTGTTGGGAAGTCCTTTGTAACAACGCCGTCAATCTCATAGCTTACACATACGGGAATTTCATCAAGGTAGCCTAATGCATCAAGCACAGTAAATGCAACTGATGTTGCACCCTGAACACGACAACCGTAACGTGATGCTACACAGTCAAACCAACCCATACGTCTGGGTCTGCCTGTTGTTGCACCGTACTCACCGCCGTCTCCGCCGCGGCGTCTTAATTCATCTGCTTCATCCCCAAAAATCTCTGACACGAATGCACCTGCACCAACGGCAGATGAATATGCCTTAACGACAGTTATAATCTCCTTAATCTCGTAAGGAGGTACACCTGCACCAATAGCACCGTAACCTGCCAATGTTGATGATGATGTAGTCATGGGATAAATACCAAAATCGGGGTCCTTTAATGAGCCAAGCTGACCCTCTAAAAGAATTGTCTTGCCCTCTTTTACTGCCTTGTGCATAAACTGAACAGTGTCAATTACATAAGGCTTAATCATCTCCGCATAACGCTTACATGTAGCATAAAGCTCATCAGCGTCAATTAAAGGCTTATGATAAACGTGCTCTAAAAGTAAGTTCTTTACCTCTAAAACATTCTTGATTTTCTCCATTAGTCTTTCTTCCTCGAAAAGCTCCCAGACCTGGAAACCAATCTTTGCAAACTTATCTGAGAAGAAAGGTGCAATACCTGACTTTGTTGAACCAAACTGACGGTCTGATAATCTCTCCTCTTCGTACTGGTCAAAAAGCTTATGATAAGGCATAAGTACCTGTGTACGCTCTGACACAACAATGTTCGGACGGGGAACGCCCTTTGAAACGATTTCCTCAATTTCCTTTACAAGCTGTTCAATATCTAATGCAACACCGTTGCCGATTACATTAGTTACATTCTGATTAAATGAGCCTGAGGGTAGTAGATGAAGAGCAAACTTACCATAATCATTAACGATTGTATGACCTGCATTTGCACCGCCCTGAAATCTTACTACTACATCTGCCTCTGTTGCAAGCATATCGGTGATTTTACCTTTACCTTCATCGCCCCAACATGCACCTACGACTGCTTTTACCATTTTATTATGCCCCTTTCAAATTAAACGTTTATTTCAACTTCCAAACCAAGAAGGTCTTTGTTTTTATCAAGTATGGGTTTGATAACCTCATCTATAAAGTCTGCCACCTGCTCGGGTGCACGGCCTACAAAGTTAATGGGTTTCATAACTGAATTAATCTCCTCTAATGTAAGACCGAATGACTTATCATTTGCAATAAGCTCTGCTAAGTTGTTGTCAAGACCCTCAACCTTAACACGCTTTCCTGCCTCCATTGAATATTGTCTGATTTTCTCGTGAAGCTCCTGACGGTCTCCGCCTCGCTTTACCGCGTCCATCATAATATTCTCTGTTGCCATAAAAGGTATCTCTGCCATAAACTGCTTTGTGATTACCTTTTCATAAACAACAAGTCCATCAACAACATTTATATATAAGCTCAATATTGCATCAACTGCCAAAAACGCCTCAGGAACGCTTATACGCTTGTTTGCACTATCGTCAAGTGTTCTTTCAAACCACTGGGTTGAAGCGGTTATAGCAGGGTTAAGAGCGTCTACAATTACATATCGTGATAACGCTCCTATTCTCTCGCTTCGCATAGGGTTACGCTTATATGCCATTGCAGATGAGCCAATCTGTGATTTTTCAAAAGGCTCTTCAATCTGCTTCATACTCTGCAAAAGTCTTATATCATTTGAGAACTTATAAGCACTCTGTGCGATTGAGCTTAAAACAGATAACATCTGTGAATCAAGCTTTCTCGGATATGTCTGACCGCTTACATGGAACGTATCACGGTAGCCCATCTTACTTGCAATTTTACGGTCAAGCTCCTTGCACTTTTCATTATCCCCGTCAAAAAGCTCCATAAAACTTGCCTGAGTACCTGTTGTACCCTTACATCCCAAAAGCTTTGCCTTAGATAGCTGATGCTCTACATCTTCCAAGTCCATTACCAAATCTTCAAGCCACAAGGTTGCGCGTTTACCGACAGTTGTGGGCTGAGCGGGTTGGAAATGTGTAAATGCAAGACAAGGCAAGTCCTTATATTCCATTGCAAACTTTGAAAGTTCACCTATAAGGCACACAAGCTTTTTCTTAATAAGCTCCATTGCCTCAGTCATTATGATAATATCGGTGTTATCACCAACATAACAGCTGGTTGCACCAAGGTGAATGATAGGCTTTGCTTTGGGACACTGCATTCCATATGCATAAACGTGGGACATTACGTCATGGCGTACTTCTTTTTCCCTCGCCTTTGCAACATCATAATTGATGTCGTAGATATGCTCTTTCATTTCATTTATCTGCTCGTCAGTTATGTTTAAGCCAAGCTCCTTTTCACTCTCCGCCAAAGCTATCCAGAGCTTACGCCAAGTGGAAAACTTCTTGTCGGGTGAGAACAGATACTGCATCTCTTTTGAAGCGTATCTGGTATTTAAGGGGCTTTCGTATGTGTCGGTTGCCATAGACATTCTCCTTTGTCAGCCGTTAAAGTTAATACCAAAAATTTCCTGTGCAATACAAAAATTACACCGCTTATATTATATACTAAAATAAGACCAAAATCAAGGAAAATTTCGAAAGTTCTTTACGAATAGTGATATTTGTGTTAAAATAGCTATAATAAGAGAATTTTCAATGATTTTTTGTTAATAAAGGAGAATTTTTAATGATTTACTCTGACGATATAAATAAAATCTGTGCCTTGTGTGAGTTCTCCCAGACTATTGAGGGAGACCGCGACAACCTCTATTGCACAAGGCAAAAAAAGAACACAGCTATCAATGATAGCTGTGCTAAGTTCAAATATGATATTTTCAAGAAAACCGTAAGACGCAAACGCCGTCTTAAAACTGATTTTAACCCCGAAGATTTTGTGCTTTAAGCTCTTAAACCTTCCATTTCCTTTAATATCATTTTTACACTATCTCCAAAAATCTTAAATGTTATTTCGTCATCATGGGGCGCACTAAGGTACTTTATGTGTATCTTTATTGCGTCCTTTTCTATTGTGTAGCATGATGCAAAATGAAGTCTTTCAACCTCGTAAGGATTGCTTATAGTCAATATGAGAGGTTTTACTTCCTTTAAGTATGCAGTAGATTTTTTATATTCACCATATCCGCATATAATGTCCTGCCACTTTTCACCGTCATAAAGGCTTACTGTTACAGAATTATCGGCGTTTTTAGTAAACTTAACCTCGCTTATTCCCTGTATGTTTTCTTCCGCCTTAAAGGTCTTATTTAAGAACTCCTCGCCTATTACCTCGTTCTTTTTAGGGACATAGAAATTATCAATAACATCTTTAAGGTTATTATCTGTCCCCTTATCTGCGGATATGAGATTATCAAGCATTGCTACAACATCTGTAATCTCGCCCTGCATATCTGCGGTAAAGGCATTCACAGCTGCAACGAAATCGCCTTTAACTAAAATCAACTGACCGAATGCACCGTCTCCGCGGTAACCGCCCTCTGCATTCATCCATATCTGGTAGCCGTAACCTGCACACCAGTCGGGGTTACCATTGCCTGAGCTATCACTGACTATTGAGGTTGCCTCTTTTACCCATTCCTCCGACAAATAGCGTTTGCCCTCATATATACCGCCATTCTGATACATAAGGCCCATTTTTGCCATACTGTCAATGGAAATATGAAGACCAACGGCACCGTTATTATTGCCGTCATGGTACTTTGACCAGTAAACCTCTGTCATTCCCATAGGCTCAAACAATCTCTCCCAAAGGAAATCAAAAAGGCATTTACCAGTAACCTTTCTTACAGTTGCACTAAGCATATATGTAGCGGAGTTATTGTAAGTAAAATGAGTGGCGGGAGCGTGTTCGATCTCTTGCTCAAAAAATGCTTTTACAATATCCTCACATTCCTTAATCTTCCACATAACACATTCCTCGTGGCCTGTGTTCATAGAAAGAAGATGCTTTAACTGTAAAGCTTTAAGGTTAGGTGAAATTGTCTCGGGCAATTTGTCGGGGAACAAATCTGTCATATAATCCTCAACTGACAAAACCCCGTCGTCAACAAGCATACCGATAGCGGTAGCTGTAAAAGTCTTGGACAATGAATACACATGTTGAACATCCTCACAAGAATAAGGAGGTAGTGCAAATCTCACTACCGCCTCACCTTTATTAAGAATTTTTACACGGTAAATATCATTGCCTTTTTCTTTTGATTTATTTAGAAAATCTATAATACTGTTACGGTTAACAGTATCACCTATGTAAAATTCCTTTGTCATAAGCTCTCCTATTGTTGAATGAATTGTAAACTTTGTTTGCATTATTTCAGGTTTTTGCTTTTGCAAAAAGCATCATTACCTATTCCTTATTCACTATTACTTATTTCCTGTGAATTACTGTCAGGTAATTCACTGCAACTCTCCCGCGATTACTACCGCCGTAATGTTTATATCATCATCCACGGCAATAAAATCGGCGTCTGCACCCACTTTTATAACACCCTTGTTCTCTATTCCAAGAGACTTTGCAGGTGTTTCTGACGCCATCTTAAAGGCGTCCTCAACGGGAATTCCAAAGCTCACAGCAGTTTTAACACATTTTAATAATGTTGATGAGCTACCTGCTATTGTGCCGTCTGTAAGTCGTGCAAGGGAGTCCTTTACAATAACCGTTAAACCCCCTGAGGTATATTCCCCGTCAGGCAGACCTGTTGAGCGTAATGCGTCGCTTATAATAATCATTCTATCGGGTCCGAATGTTCTATAAAGCATATTAACTACTGCTTTATGAATATGGTTGCCGTCAGTTATAACCTCAACATAGCCGTTATTCATAATGGCCGCACCAATGGGGCCTGGGTTACGGTGATGCAGGGGTGGCATTGCATTAAAGGTGTGTGTCAGGCACTTTGCACCGTTATTAAATGCCTCACAGGCAGTTTCATAATCAGTATCCGTATGGCCCAATGACACACAAACTCCGCAGTTTTTAATAAACTCCATTGCCCCGTCAACCTCAGGTGCAATGGTTATCTTTTTAATGTTTTTTAACTCACTGAATTTCGCCAAGTCGGGTGATTGAATAAATTTCTCATTCTGTGCACCCTTATACTTAGGTGAAATATACGGGCCTTCAAGGTGGAAGCCTAAAACCTGTGCACCCTTTTTGGGAAGCTCACGGTTAACCGCCTTTTTTAAGTCCTCGTGGCCCATTGTCATAGTTGTGGGAAGCCATGATGTTACGCCGTCTTTTGCAAGGAAAATACTCATCTCCTCCAATTTGTCCCCATCCTCTGTGGAGTCAAAACCAAGACAGCCATGGATGTGGGTATCAATAAGACCTGCAAACACCCGTCTGCCGCCTAAATCGACACCCTCCCCATCAATCTTTTCTAATCTTGTTATCTTGCCGTCCTTAACCTCTATGTCCGTAAGAACGCCGTTAATAAGAGCATTTTTATAAAGCACTTTTATCACCTCACGGTTTATTTTACCTGTGAATATGCTTCCTTATCGCAAAGTAGAATTACATCAGGATGAACTTTAAGAAGTGTAGCGGGGTTTGAAGTTGTAATGTCAGAGGTTAGTAGCTCTGCAACTGCCGCCGCCTTGTTTGCACCGTTAGCAAGAAGAATAATCGTCTTTGCACTCATAATTGATGCAATACCCATTGTAAGTGCCTGTGTAGGAACATCTGCCTCTGACTCGAAGAAACGGGCATTAGCCTTAATAGTGCTCTCTGTTAAGCCTGTTAAGTGTGTATTGGCATTAAGAGCCGCGTCAGGCTCATTAAATGCAATGTGGCCGTTCTGACCTATGCCAAGCACCTGAATATCGCATCCACCTGCATTACGAAGCTTTTCATCATAAGCCTTACACTCTTTAACGGGGTCCATAGCCTCGCCGTTGGGAATGTTTGTGTTTAGAGGGTCAATATTAACCTTTGAGAATAAGTTCTCGTTCATAAAGTAATAATAACTCTGGTCATTATCACGCTTAATGGGATAATACTCATCAAGGTTAAATGTTCTTACCTTTGAGAAGTCAATCTTACCAGCCTTGTTCATCTCGGCAAGTTTATTATACATACCGATAGGTGTTGAGCCTGTTGCAAGACCTAAAACACACTCAGGGTTAAGCACCATTTTTGCAGCAAAGATGTCCGCCGCCTTGCTTGACATTTCCTCATAATTGTCGCAAACTATAACACGCATTATATGGTGTCCTCCTTATTTAACTAAATCTTTTACTATTGCTTTAAGCTCGTCTTCCATTGCCTCGATTTCGTCAACAAGCTTGAACTGGCTTCTTGCACGGTCAAGGTTATGGTTTTCTCTGTGAATCTTAAAGTAAGTATCACCGTTAAGGTAATCTGTCAAAAATCTTATACCGCACTCGTATGTCAGAAGCTTTGCAGAGAAAGGCAATAATTCAAGCTCCATGGGTGTAAGAACATCCTTCATTTCGCTTAGGTAACCGTCTGCAAAATACTTGAAGCACTCCTTATCAAAATGTATCTTTGATGTGTCGGGCTCATCCTCTGCCGCAGTTGAACCGCCCATTCTTAAAGCGTCGCCAAAGTCGTATAGCATACTGCCTGGCATAACTGTGTCAAGGTCAATTACTGCAACTGCCTTGCCTGTTACGGCGTCAAAAAGGATGTTGTTAATCTTTGTGTCGTTATGAGTAACACGAACGGGAATATCCCCTGCCTCAATACCCTTTGTTACAGTATCTGCAAACTTTGATTTCTCCAAAGCCCACTCAATCTCTGCCTTAACGCTCTCAGCACGACCTGCCTTATCTTCTGCTATTGCAGTTTTAAGTGCTTCAACTCGCTTGGGAGTGTTGTGGAAATCTTTGATTGTCTCGTGAAGCTTCTCCACGGGGAAATCTGCCAACATCTGCTGGAACTTACCAAAGCCCTTACCTGCCTCATACAAGTCTTGAAGAGTTTTGTCATCCTCTATAGTTTTTGTATCGCCAATGAAACGATATACACGGAAATAATTGTTATCGTCATACTTGTAGCAGTTATCACCGTTTGTTGTCTTAATAACTGTTAATGTCTCACGCTTGGGGTCTCCGCCCTCAGCCTTGATTTTCTCGCCTAAGAATGCAGTTACATTCTCAATATTATCCATTAAAGCATAGGGGTCAGTAAAAACTGATGTGTTAATTCTCTGGATAATATACTTTGTAGGGTCAGAACAATATGTATCGTTAATATGACCGTTACCGTATGACTGAATATCATTACTGATATTAAATTCTTTTAGTACCTTACTTAAATCTACGTTACTCATAGGTTATACATTCCTTCGTTAATGAATTTTATCATTGCCTCACGAACCGCGGGCATATCCTCGCGGTATGTAACGCCATACCACTTCTCCATTGTTTCAAGCACCTTAACCTGCTTACCCTCTTCCTCAATTCTCTTGCTGATAACTGAGGGAAGGAAGCACTCTGACTTGGGAACATTTATCTTCTCGTCTAAGAAAAGCTTGAATTCCTTTTCCATAAAGGGGAATATATCAGGGTCAAGTCCCCACATATTCATTGAAACAATCTTATCTAATGGAACGCCTGAATTCTTGTCAAGAGCAGTATGCTCTGTAACACCCTTCAAAATTCCGTGCTCCACTTCACAAACACCGCGTGAAACTGTTCCGTTATCGGTAATTGTATTGCCAAGCTTATAGCCTACCATACACATACCCTCGTTTTTAACCAACTCATCGTGGATAATCTGGTAAGATGTCTGGCCATAGAAATCGTCTGCATTGATAACTGCAAAGGGGTTCTTTACAATGTCTCTTGCACAAAGAACAGCGTGTGCAGTACCCCAGGGCTTTGTACGGTCAGCG
>JAZQFP010000040.1:0-8441 GCA_045539555.1 Candidatus Ornithomonoglobus sp. | reverse complement strand
ATAGGGTGTATATTGTAATTGGAAAGGTGATATATATGTCAGAAAATGTATTTGACGTCTTAAAAGAGCGTGGACTTATTGCCCAGTGCACTCACGAGGACGAAATAAGAGAATTATTAGGTAAGGAAAAGGTTACTTTCTATATAGGCTTTGACCCCACAGCAGATTCATTACATGTAGGTCATTTCTTGCAGATGGTAGTAATGCGTCATATGCAGATGCACGGCCACCGTCCCATTGCCTTGGTAGGCGGCGGTACAGGCCATGTTGGCGACCCCTCAGGCAGAACTGATATGAGACAGATGATGACCGAGGAGGTTATTAACCATAACTGCGAGTGCTTTAAGGAGCAGTTGGCAAGAGTAGTTGATTTTAGTGATGACAAGGCGATTATGGTAAATAACGCTGACTGGTTATTAAAGCTTAACTATGTTGATTTCTTGCGTGATATCGGAGCTTGTTTCTCTGTTAACCAGATGCTGACAGCAGAGTGCTTTAAGCAGAGACTTGAAAAGGGTCTTTCATTCCTTGAATTTAACTATATGCTAATGCAGTCATACGACTTCTTAATGCTAAGCCGTAAGTATGGCTGTAAGCTTGAACTTGGCGGCGATGACCAGTGGAGTAACATCCTTGGCGGTCTTGATTTGTGCCGTAGAAAAGACCAGAAGCAGGTTTACGGTATGACATTTACTCTTCTTACCAACAGCGAGGGCAAGAAGATGGGTAAGACCCAGTCAGGTGCAGTATGGCTTGACGCTAAAAAGACAACACCCTATGATTTCTATCAGTACTGGGTAAATGTAGCAGATGCCGATGTAATTAAGTGCTTGAAGCTACTAACATTTGTTCCCATGGACGAAATCAGAAAGATGGAGAAATGGGAAGGCAAGGAGCTTAACGAGGCAAAGAGAATTCTTGCATACGAGGTAACAAAGCTTGTTCACGGCGAGGAAGAGGCAGACAAGGTAAAGGCAGCAGCCGAGGCAGTATTCTCAGGCGGCGGTGTGTCAGCTGATATGCCCACAACAGTAATCAATGATGTTGTTGGTATGGGTGTACTTGATGTGCTTGTTGCAACAGGTCTTTGTGCTTCAAAGGGTGAGGCAAGACGAATTGTTCAGCAGAACGGCCTATCAATAAATGACCAAAAGTACACAGATGTAAACGGCACAGTAACAGCAGATATGCTAACTGATGACGGCATTATAATCAAAAAGGGCAAAAAGGTGTTCCACAGAGTAGTAACTGAGTAAAAAACCTCTTGCACTTTTAATAAAAATATAGTATAATAATATTTGGCGATGATGAGCGAGCCCGTGCGATTTCGTACTGTGAACCGTGTCAGATGGGGAACCAAGCAGCACTAAGCAGATTTCGGGATGTGTTACGGTAAACTCGCTCGGAGCCATTTATAAATGAGAATACCGATATTCGGTGTAATTCTAAAATTTTCGTCCGCCGAAATGCGGGCGTTTTTACTTTAATGGGAGGATAGAAAATGGCACATCAGGCGATATACCGTAAATGGCGTCCAATGACCTTTGATGACATTGTAGGTCAGGAGCACATTACCCGCACCCTTAAAAACCAAATAACACAGGGTACGGTAGGCCACGCGTACCTTTTCTGCGGTACACGCGGAACGGGTAAAACTACTTGTGCAAAGGTATTATCCCGCGCCGTTAACTGTCTTAACCCCAAAGATGGCAACCCCTGTAACCAATGTGAGGTATGCCGTGGCATAATTGACGGCTCAATTATGGATGTAACGGAAATGGACGCCGCATCAAACAATGGTGTTGATAATATCCGTGATATCCGTGAGGATATAAACTATGTTGCGAGAAATTCAAAGTACACAGTTTATATTATAGACGAGGTACACATGCTCTCAACGGGTGCTTTTAATGCTTTGTTAAAGACATTGGAAGAGCCACCAGAGAATGTTATATTTATTCTTGCAACAACTGAGGCACACAAAGTTCCCCAGACGATTTTATCCCGTTGCCAGAGATTTGACTTTAAGCGTATCCGTAACGAAGACATTATTGTCCGTATGAAAGAGATTGCATACGCGGATGGCTACAAGATAACAGACGACGCCTATTCTATGTTGGCATCCCTGGCCGAGGGCTCAATGCGAGATGGTTTAAGTATTATGGAGCGTGTTATTTCTGCCACAGGTACAGAGATAACGGGCGAGGATATAACAAACACATTGGGAATTTCGGGAACAGACACTGTGTTCCGTTTAACTGATGCTATAATTGCAGGGGATGCAGGAAAGGTTATTTCAATAATTGACCGTGTTGTAGCAGACGGTAAGGAATTACCGCAGTTGGCATCGGGAATGTTAAGTCATTTTCGTTCCCTTATGCTTTCAAAGTTATCGGATAACCCTGAAACAGTTTTAGACTGCGATGCACAGACGGTGCAGAAATATAAAATACAGAGTAACAATATCACCTTTGATAAGATTAACCATGGCACAACCTTAATCTCCAATGCAATAGCAGATGCAAGGGTTGCCAAGTCATCAAGGATAGTTTACGAACTTGCATTTATTAAACTTGCAAGACCTGATATTGACAGTACCCCCGAGGGCGTTCTTGACAGAATTTCAAACCTTGAACTTAAAATGAATATGGGCGGTCAGATGCCCGTAGTAAGTAGTGTAAGCGTTGACACAACGGACCTTGAAGAGAGAATTAAAAGGGTAGAGGACGCACTAAAAAACGGGGTCAGGGCAGAGGTTAAGGAAGAAACAGTAAAACCCGAGCCCGAAATAAAAACATCGGCAAGACTTTATGTGCCCATTCCAGAGGATGAGCTTAATGCCGATTATCCCACCGCTGTTCTGGCGCGTAACTGGGAGAGAATATTTACACAAATGAAGAACAAAAACGGTGCAAGAGCAATGTTACTTATGAAAGCAACCGTTACCTTTGATAAGGAAGGCTTAATATTATTGTTTAAGAGGGAGAATGATTTTGCCCTCAGAGGCACAACAGAGCATATTGAAGAGGTACGGGAATTGTTCCGCAGCGTTGCAGGTAGTCAATACAACTTAAAGGTTGCAGTTGAAGAGGAGTTTGACCCTAACCTTAAATTAAACCCCTTTACATTGCCCAGAACGGGTGAAGAAAAAGATGATGTAACCCCTGAGGTTATAACAGATACTACGGCGACGTCCTTAGAGGGCTTCTTTGATAAATATTCAGAGATTATAACAGACGGCGACCGTGTGGACATACTAAACACGGACGATGTTAAGGGCGGTGAGCAGTCATCATTGGATGATGAGGATGACCGCGAGGAATTTTTAGAGGAAAGTGAACTTCCCAGCGATGAGGAAGAGGAATAAAAAGAAAGAGGTAATTAACAATGGGAAAATATAAGGGCTTTTCAGGCGCAGGTATGAATCAGAACAAGAATATGAACAGCATGATGAAACAGGCGCAGAAGCTTCAAGAGGAAATGGAGAAGATCCAGCAGGAGACAGAGGCAGAAATCGTAAGTGCTACATCAGGCGGCGGTGTGGTTAAGGTTGAGCTTAATGGTAAGAAAGAGCTTGTATCAATCAAGATTGACCCCGATGCAGTAGACCCTGATGATGTTGAGACACTTGAAGATATGATTATGGCAGCCGTAAACGAGGGCATTAAGAAAGCAGACGATATGATGAACGAGAGAATGGGCGCTATTACTGGCGGACTAAACATTCCAGGGTTATTCTGATGTATTCAGTAGCCATAGACGAATTAATCGAGAAGTTTGAACGCCTTCCTGGTATTGGCCATAAAAGTGCAGAGCGAATAGCATTCTACATTTTAGAGCAAATGTCAGCTGAGGACGTTGGTGCAATGGCACTTTGTATGACACAGGCGAAAGAGACAATAAAGCTTTGCGAGGTATGTCAGAATTTAACTGATGAAAGCCCCTGTAAGTTTTGCCAGTCTCCAAAGCGGGACAGAACAACTATCTGTGTTGTTGAGGGTCCTGAGGATGTTTCTGCCATTGAGAACACACATGAATATCTGGGACTTTACCATGTTCTTCACGGCACATTATCGCCCATAGATGGTATTGGTCCTGACGATATAAAAATAAACGAGCTTTTGCTAAGACTTGCAGACGGGAAAGTAAAAGAGGTCATTCTTGCCACTAACCCGACTGTAAACGGAACAGCAACGGCGGTGTATATTTCAAAGCTTTTAGCACCTTTTGATGTAAAGGTTACAAGAATTGCTCACGGAATACCTATCGGCTCGGATATTGAATATGCAGATAAGATAACAATTATAAAGGCAATGGAGAGCCGTCAGGAAATGACCTGAGGTGTGAAATATGAATAATGCAATAATTGCAATGAGCGGCGGGGTTGATTCATCCGTTGCAGCGTTTTTAATGAAAGATAAGGGCTACGACCTTCGGGGCGTAACCCTTAGTTTGTATAATGAGAGTGAGAGGGATATCAGGGATGCAAAGAGTATTTGCGATAATCTTGGCTTTTCCCACACAACTCTTAATATGAAAGAGGAATTCACCCGTGAGGTTATAGAGGAGTTTATAAAGGCCTACGAAAACTCACGGACGCCTAACCCCTGTGTTGTATGCAATAAGCGGATAAAGTTTGGAAAGCTTTTAGATTACACATTAGGCGAGGGTTATAACTTTTTGGCAACGGGCCACTATGCTCAGGTTGAGAAGATAGGCGACAGATATATCCTTAAAAAAGGCAAAGACACGAGAAAAGACCAGAGCTATATGCTTTATTCTCTTAGTCAACACCAACTGTCCCATATAATTCTGCCCTTAGGCGGACTTAGTAAGGACGAGGTAAGGGAAATTGCCGAGGGGAATAACCTTGTAACTGCAAGAAAGAGTGATAGTCAGGATATTTGCTTTGTACCTGAGGGTAAGTACGCGGAGTTTATTGAAAACTACCTTGGAAAGACCTACCCTGAGGGCAACTTTGTTGATTTGGAGGGCAAAGTGTGGGGTACACACAAGGGTCTTATCCGTTATACTGTCGGTCAGCGTAAAGGCTTAGGGTTAGCATTGCCAAAACCAATGTATGTGTGTAAGCTTGACCCTAAAAATAATGCAGTTATATTAGGGGATAACGAGGACTTGTTTAAGAGTGAACTTGTAGCAGAGGATATAAATTTTATAACCTGTGATAAGCTTAGTGCCCCTATAAAATGTGAGGCAAAGGTAAGATATTCACAGGCTCAACAACCCGCAACAGTCTGGCAGACGGGAGAAAATGAAATTCGTGTAGAATTTAACGAGCCACAGAGGGCAATAACACCTGGTCAGGCGGTAGTCCTCTATGACGGGGATACAGTAATCGGCGGCGGAACAATAAGGTGATAGAAATGCAAGATTTGTTTGAAAGAACCCGTGCACTTTTGGGTGATGAGGCAATGGCAAAACTTAATAATTCCCGTGTAGCCGTATTTGGAGTAGGCGGTGTTGGCGGATATGTTGTAGAAGCCTTGGCACGTTCAGGCGTAGGCGGTATAGATGTTTTTGATAAGGATACCGTAGCGGTTTCAAACATTAATCGTCAGATAATTGCCACAAATGACACCGTAGGAATGGCAAAGGTTGATGCTATAAAGGCGCGAGTTAAGGCGATTAACCCGAAATGTGTGGTACACACCCACGAGGTATTTTATCTTCCTGAGAATGCGGATAATTACGATTTTTCGGAGTATGATTATATTGTAGATGCCATTGACACTGTTACGGCAAAGCTTGAAATAATCGTAAGAGCCAATGAGTGTGGCATACCCGTCATAAGTTCCATGGGAACGGGGAACAAGCTTGACCCAACGAGATTAGAGGTAGCCGATATTTCAAAAACGGAGGTCTGCCCATTAGCAAGGGTAATGCGAAGAGAATTAAGGGCAAGAGGGATAAATCACTTAAAGGTGGTATATTCAAAGGAAGAGCCCATAAAAAGTGAGATTACGGAGAACGGCAAGTCTGTTCCGGGCTCTGTTGCATTTGTCCCGTCAGTTGCGGGACTTATAATTGCAGGGGAAGTAATAAAAGATTTAATAAAAGGTTAGGAGACGGCTTAAAATGACTAAGGCAGAGAAATTTAAGGAATATATAAATGGCAAAAAGGTAACGGTTATAGGTATCGGCATTTCAAACCTGCCATTGATTCAATATTTAGTATCAGCGGGTGCCGTTGTTACTGCCTGTGATATCCATGACGCAGAATGGCTTGGGGATAACTATAAAGTGTGTGAGGACCTTGGCGTAAACACAGTTTTAGGCGAGGGGTACCTTGATAATCTGACAGACCCTATTATAATTAAAACCCCTGGTATGCGTTACGATAAGCCTGAGCTTAAAAAGGCAGTGGAAAATGGTGCGGTTTTAACATCTGAAATGGAGATATTCTTTGAGCTTTGCCCATCCCATATTATAGCCGTAACGGGCTCTGACGGTAAGACAACAACCACAAGCCTTATTCATAAAATGCTAAGTGATGGGGGATATAAAACGTGGCTTGGCGGAAATATCGGTAACCCATTATTGTCCTTTGTGGATGAGATGACAGAGGATGATTATGTTGTATTGGAGCTATCCTCATTCCAGCTACACACAATGAAAAAATCACCCGAGAGGGCAGTTATAACAAACCTTAGTCCCAACCACCTTGACTGGCATATAGATTATCAGGAATACATTGATGCCAAAACAAATATCTATAAGGCAATGTCAGGAGAAAACCGCCTTGTACTTAATGCCGACAATGCGGATAGTATGAACCTTTTACCCATTGATAACTGTGAGGTAAAAACATTCTCCCGCCGTGGCGATGGATATGTAAAGCTAAACGGGGACACAATAGTATGTAATGGCGAAAGTGTTCTTAATATTTGCGATATTAAAATTCCAGGTATGCATAATGTGGAAAACTATATGGCGGCAATTTGTGCCACAGAGGGACTTGTTACAAAAGATATAATAGTAAACACGGCAAAAACCTTTGGCGGTGTACCTCACAGAATTGAGCTTGTAAGAACACACAAGGGTGTCAGATACTATAACAGCTCCATTGACAGTAGCCCCAACAGAACTATAAATACTCTTAATGTATTCCCTGAACGCGTTATAATGATTTCGGGGGGTAAAGACAAGGGCATTCCCTATGATGATATTGGAGAGCCTATTGCCGACAATGTAAAGACACTTATCCTTATCGGTGCAACGGCTGACAAAATTGAGGAAGCCTTAAAGGCAACGGGAAGAGCGGACGAGGTAAAGGTTATACGAGTTTCCGCTTATCCCGAGGCGGTAGAAACGGCTTATAATGAGGCAAAGGACGGGGATGTGGTATTATTATCACCCGCGTCAACAAGTTTTGATATGTTCCGTAATTTTGAAGAAAGAGGTAATCTGTTCAAGAAACTTGTTATGGAACTTCAATAAAAATGAAAGGTCTTGGAAATATGCGAAAGCTATTAAGACAATTAAGCGACCTGAGAGGAATTTCAGGTTTTGAGTGCAGAATTAACTATAAAGTAAAAGAAATATTAGAGCCCCTTTGCGACGAGGTTAAAATAGACCCATTAGGCTCTGTAATAGGCGTTAAAAGGTGCGGTAAGGAAAATGCACCTCGGGTTATGATAGAGGCTCATATAGACGAAATAGGCCTTATTGTAACATCCGTTACTGAGGACGGGTTTGTAACCTTTACCAATGTTGGCGGTGTGGATAACAGAATATTGCCGTCATTGGAGGTTACAATTCACGGCAAAGAGGATGTCTGGGGCGTTATAGGAATGCCACCAATTACCGAGGGCGACCCTCAAAAAAGCTATAAGGCAACAGAACTTGCCATAGATACGGGGCTTGATGCAAAAACCCTTAAAAAGCTTATCCGTGTAGGTGACAGTATTACCTTTAAGCAGTCTGTGGGTAAGCTGGGGGACAATCAGTTCTCATCAAAGACAATGGATGACAGAGCATCAATGTGTGCCATAATTGAGGTTATGAAAAACTTAGAGGGTTGCGACCTTAACTGTGATGTTTACGCCGTTGGTGCCGTTCAGGAAGAGGTAGGCTGTCGCGGCGGTAAGACCACGGCTTATGGCATTGAGCCAACAATGGCAATAGCTATTGATGTAACCCACGGCATTACTCCCGATAACTCCGAGAATGCTTTGGAGGTTGGCTCGGGAACGGCAATGAGCAAAGGTCCTAATATTCATCCAAAGCTTGTAGAGAGATTAGAGGCTACGGCAAAGAAGCATAAAATCAAGTATAATATTGAAATTGACGGCGGTGCAACGGGTACGGATGCATGGGAAATTCAGGTTGCAGGAAACGGCGTTCCCACGGCACTTATGTCAATTCCCTTAAAATATATGCACACATCTGTTGAAACCCTTGTTATACGGGATGTGAAAGCT
>JAZQFP010000039.1:0-7639 GCA_045539555.1 Candidatus Ornithomonoglobus sp. | reverse complement strand
TTAAAAAGTTTTCATTTTCGCAAAACGGAATGACAGATTTGTTTATTGTTTTTTATGAATTGGGAATAAAAATGCTAAACGATAAAGGCATACTAGGATATATCACTCCCAGCTCATACTTTAACAGTATTGCAGGTTCTCATATGAGAAAATACTTTATTAAAGAAAATCTATTAAAGACCATTGTAGATTTACAACATTTTCAAGCATTCCCGTCCACAACATATACAGCTATTACAATTTTGGAGAATAATCGACAGGTAGATGAGGTTGATTATTACAGATTTGACGAGAAAAATTTAATTCCGTATTATGTTGAAAGCCTGACTTCGAGTGAATATTGTATAGCAGACGATTTTTGCTTTGCAACAAAAGATGAGTTAAAAATTCTTAAAAAAGTACGTTGCAATACAGAGAAAAGCGATATTTCTGTCAAGAATGGATATGCGACACTATGTGATCCTGTTTTCATAAATGATTTTAATTTTGAATCTAAGTATATTATTCCAGTCGTTAAAGCGTCAAAAGGTATAACAAGAAAAATCTTCTTTCCATATGATGATAATGGGGTTTTAGTAGAAGAAACTGAAATAAAAAAGGACCAGGCTCTTTACGAATATTTGACATCAAACAAAGACAAGCTTATGAAAAGAGACAATGAGAAAGCTGAAAATTGGTATGCTTTTGGCCGCAGTCAAGCGATTTCAGATACTTTTTGCGATAAGATAGCAATAAATTCATTGTTGCGAAGTGAGGAGGATTTTAAGTTTACAAAAGCTCCATGTAAAACGGGTGTGTATGGTGGGCTGTATATAACAAGTAAAACAATATCGTTTGAAAGAATTATGGAAGAGTTGAAAACAAAAGAATTTATGTCGTTTATATCTTTGCTTGGCAAATATAAAAGCGGTGGATATTATACGTTTTCTTCCAAAGATGTTAAAAGGTTTTTAGATTATAAATTTGCAAACAAAGGAGAAAAAGTATGCTAAGTAATAAGCAATTCTTAGATGTAATAAGGGAATCGTTCAAAGTTTATCTTAATGTTGACACATCAAGAAGTACAGCGAAACTAAAAGCTTTACACGGAAAAATAGCAGAGGACATTCAGGAAATATTTGGGCCTCAGTACACTGTTCTTTCACAGGGAATTGGAAATGATTCTGAGGGTACGATAGATGGCAGATATTATCCCAAGAATGTTGATATAACGGTTTGTAAAGATGGTAAACCTGTTGCGGGATATGCGATTAAATTTGTAATGAGAAATTACTCTCAAAACAGTAATAACTATTTTGAAAATATGTTAGGAGAGACTGCAAACATAAGAGCAAAATCAGTCCCATACTTTCAAGTATTTATTATTTTTGAAAAAGTTCCATACTATAAAACGGGTGGCAAATTTAGTAAATATGATGTGATATCTGAACATAATCTGGAAAAATACCATGCCCTTTCCAAAGATGACCCAGCTTCATTTTTACATACGCCAGATAAGACATTATTTGTTTTGTTAAGGTTAAAAGAAAAAGAGCCTTCATATAGATTTATTAATTCAGAAGATTATGCAAACTACTATAAGTCAGTAATTAATGATAAAGATCTTTTGGCTTACTCGACTAAGATAGAAGATATATTTGATGATAGTGTTATTCTTAATGATTATGAAAAATTTATAAAAAAATCTTATTTTATTACCGAAGGGAAAATGAAATAATATATTGTATCAAATCAGAGTAAAGAAAATTTTACTCTGATTTTTTTGACAAAGTTCAACATTTCCTGTATAATAAAAATAGACACTCACTTTTCGGCCACAACGAACAAAACCCACCGCTCGTAGTACACCAGTACGACTTCGGGTGTGTTTCGCCCGTTCTGCCTCAAAAATTGAGAGTCTTTATGTAGTTATTTTACCCTTATGTGATTGGAGACATTTATGAAAAAATTGATTTCTACCGCTCTTGCTGTTGCAATCTTTGCGGTTTCTAATATTGCTTTGGCGTATCCTGTCCATAGCGACTGGGCAGAGGAGAGTATCATTACCTGCGATAAGGCAGGAATGTTTTGTGATATGACCCACATAACCGACTTTACTAAGCCCATTCCCCGCGGGGATGTGGCAGAACTTGTGGTTCGTGCATATCAGAATGTTACGGGACTTATGATAGATTATCATAGTGAACACTTTACCGATGTCAATTCAGAGTACCCGCAACTTGCCTATGCATTAGGTCTTATGAACGGAACGGGGGACGATACCTTTTCACCCGATGACTACACCACCCGCGAGGCTATGGCTAAGATTTTGTTAACCCTTTATGCCCGTGTAAATGACGAGGAGCCCGTTCTTTCCACTAACCCTACTTCACACTTTAAGGACTTTGACACCGTTTCTGACTGGGCAAAGCCCTATGTTGCAGAGGGCGACAATATGGGACTTTTGAATGGCTTTGAGGATATTACTTTCCGCCCCAAGTCTCAGGTGAGTTATGAAATGGCGGTTACATTTATATCCCGTGCCGTTGAGCTTAAAGACGAGGGCGGAGAGGCAGACTGGGAGACAGAGACTGCACCCATGCCGACCATTACACCCGCCCGTGAGCTTAATATTTCAGGCTATGTTGCACCAAGTCAGGAGTTTGGCGAAACAAGAATTAAATGGAATTCAGGTATAAATGCACTTGTAACGGTTACTGTTGACAGAAACTCATACTACACCGAGGATATTGCACCCAAGACCTTTACATATAACTGTAACGGATACCTTGATATAAGGCTTCTTACAAATTGCACTTATACAATTACTGTGCCTGGTGTTAAGACTGTAACCTTTAAGACGGGCAAGGGCAAGAACACAGGTGCAGATGAAATCAGGGCAACATACCCCACCAACAAAGAAGAGGCAGACGCCTTGCAGGTGGATGTAACAGTACCCGTATGGTTAATGCGTGGCGGTACAAAGGTAGCGGGGGAAATGGAGCTTACAGTACACCGCGAAATTGCGGAGAAAATCAAGCTTGTATTTGAAGAAATCTTTAATGGTGAGGAGAAATTCCCCATTAAGGGAATGGGAGCATACGCGTGGCGTGGCGACGGCGGTGAGCATAACGGCGGAACTGCCATTGACATAAATGCCACAGAGAACTATTGCATATACAGTAGCGGAACAGTTGTAGGAGATTACTGGAAACCCTACGAAGACCCGTACTCAATCACTCCTTACGGTGATGTTATTTACGCCTTTGAGAAGCACGGCTTCACCTGGGGAGGCGACGCATGGAGAGGAACGAAAGATTATATGCATTTCTCGTATTTGGGTAGATAAGGAAACTAAAAAACAGAAATAACCAATGCAACGACGCCACAGGTGCACAGATAAAAACTCACAAAAGACTGTGAGCCCGTAAGCAAACAGTCCGGTGGACTGTTTGTAGGGCGGATGAGGTGCGAGAGCACCGAGCCATAAAGAGAAACGCATAGCGTTTCTACAAAAAGAAAAAGCGAGAGGGAGTCGTTGCGGAGGCGTTTACAACGGTGCAGACGAGCCGAGCGAGGTCTTTTGTGAAAGAGGAGCATTCTCCGAGGAAGTGAGCTGTTTTTCAACGGAAAACAGGGAACCGCGAGGAGAGATGCGACGAGGGGCGGGGATGCATGGCGTGGAACTAAGGACTATATGCATTTCTCACACTTGGTGAAGAAGCCAATTCATGCCGTCAGGCAATTCATTAAAAAAAGCCCGAAAGGGCTTTTTTGTTTTGGTTTGACACATGTGAGTTTGTGTGGTAGAATAAGGACATACAGAGGACAATCTTTCTCACATCAAATGTCCTGTTCTTTCTGTTATGCTTGTGATAGAATAATCGCAACTTACAGGAGAGGAGGTATGTTTTATGGCAAACTTTGATAAAATAGCTGTTGTTTCAAGAATAGAGGCAATAGCTAAAAAAGTATATCGCGGTAACAGAAATGCTGTTTTTATGCTTATCAATGATTTGGAAGAGTTTTTTGAAATCAATGATTATCATAATAACTCGGCACGAATGACATCACAGGAATTTGACAGATATATTGACAAAATCAAAGATTAAGAGAAAGGTGTAACAAATGTTAAGTCAATTAAAAGAAGAAAAGAAGAAAGAGATAGACTTACAAGGCGTTAAGGATAATGCAAAGAAAGTTGCATCTCAAATTAGACACGAGGGCGTAGATAATACAAAACCCACGAGAGCCCCGTCTTATATAGAGGATACTTCCCATAAGGCAGAGACTAAAAGAGAAAAATCTGTAAACGATTACGCACTTATGGATCCTAAAAGAAACTCCAATGGCAAAGATAGCGATTTTGAAATTGACACGGAAAAGCCATTTAAGAGCCGATATGTAGATGATAACGGTGCATGGACACATGAGGCTGTGGATGACGGCTATGTAGAGTTTGGAGATTACATAAAGGACAGGCGTGAGGGTGTTGACAACGGCATAAGCTTTAACGGAAAGCAATTTAACCCCAAGTTTTCCAATGTTCGTGATGAGCCCCATGAGACCGAGATTTCTTATGTGGAGCCTCGCGAGGATGATGACTCTTTGGCGTACTATTATGATGAAGATAAAGAATATCTTGATGGGTTTGAGATAGACGAAGTATCGGATGACTATGCAGGTGTTGGCGATTTTTTTGATCCTAAATCACCGTTTTTCCGTGAAAGATCAATTTTAGCTCACAGAGCCGTATGGTATGCTGGTGCAGAATTATACTTAAAGAATGAATTGGGGTATGAAACATCGGCATGGCTATTAAAACATTCATTGCAAAGGAACCCCGAAAAAGTTGTTCGAGATAATTATTCAAGAATTGCATGGCTTATAAACAATCATCCCTCGTACTTGATTGAATTAGATAAGGTCATAAAAGACTCAAATGGAAAGACGATAGATAAAACATTTGATGTTAATTTTGAAAATGGAGATTTATACTATTCAATTCACCGAGGTACAGTGCATGTTAATGGCTATAAAAGAGATGATGGAAAGTGGTTTGTAAAGGCAAAGTTAACAGATACTTACGACTACACCCAGTTTATGACATTTATGGGAGATAATTGGTATGATTTTTCGTTGTCCGCGGGAATTGGCACTGTTGCAAATGATATGGCAGTATTATCCCAAAATCTTGGCGCAATAAACCCTTATGAAATTGAGGTTAATTTTTATACGGTGAGGTAATTTTATGAAAAAAGCATTTTTTGTAATAGCTATTCTTCTTATGGTTGCTATTGAAATATGTAGTAGTGGTTCGTTTTTTAGAACAGTATCAAGTGATATCATTGATTTAACTATGAAGCAAGGTTTTCATAAGGATGACTTTACGGTAGTGTACGAAGAGGATGACCATGGTGGGTTTAATGGAGACGGTCAGTATTGCCTTGTTCTTGATTGTTCCCATAACAAGGAAAAAGCCCTTAGAAATGTAGAAGACTGGAAGAGGCTTCCCTTACCAAAGGAATTAGAGATAATTCTGTACGGTGGGGAATATGATGGCAGTAATTATAGCAGTAGTTTTCCTGATGAGGTTGAAATTCCGCCAATAACCAATGGATATTATTACTTTGAGGACAGACATAGTGAATCAACAGATAAGGATAACCCGTCGGGGTTGCTTGACAGATATTCTTATAATTTTGAATTTGCCGTTTATGATGCCGACAGAGATATCCTGTATGGCATAAAAGAAGATTCATAAAAAAGACACCCGATTGGGTGCCTTTTTTTATTCGCCTAATTCTTCAAACATTTCAGGGGCGTCAATGGTTTCTACTGAACGTAGTTTTCTTACAATGGCTCTCGTTCTTACGCCTACAAGTTTGTCAAGCTCCGCGTTTGCCTGATTTAATCTGTTCTGTGTTGCCAACAGCACTTTTTCAAAGTTTTCAAACTCCGATTTCGCTGCTCCTAAGATTTCCCAGACCTGTGCCGTCTGCTTTTCTATTGCTAATGTCTTAAAGCCCATTCTTATGGCACTTAGCATTGCCGCCATATTGCTCGGCCCCGCTACCATTACCTTGTATGTGCTCTGTAATTCCTCTACAAGTCCGCGGTTTACCGCCTCTGCATATAAACCTTCAAGGGGCAGGAACATTATTGCAAAATCGGTTGTGTAGGGGGGTGAAACATACTTTTCATGTATGTCCTTTGCCTCACCTAATAATCTCTGTCTTAATGCCTTTGCCGCCATATCAACTTCTCCCTTGTCGCCGCCCTCATAGGCATTTAACAATGCCTCATAAGTATCAGCGGGGAACTTGGAATCAATGGGCATATATGTTGTGTTGCCCTCGCGGTCAGGAAGCTTTATAGCAAACTCAACTACATTCTTCGAATTTGGCACCGTTGCCACATTCACATCATACTGAGTGGGGGATAACATTTCCTCTAATATTGCCCCAAGCTGTGCCTCGCCTAAAATTCCGCGGGTCTTTACATTTGACAATACCTTTTTCAAATCACCAACACCGCGGGATAAGGTCTGCATTTCCCCGAGACCTTTGTAAACCTCTTCTAATCTTTCCGATACAAGCTTGAATGATTTTGAGATACGGTTTTCCAATGTCTCTTGGAGTTTCTCATCAACAGTTTTCCTTATGCTTAAAAGCTGTTCAGAGTTCTCCTGACGGAGTTTGTCAATAGCCTTGGTATTTTCCTCTCTTAACACGTCAAGACGCTTATCAAGGGTATTTTTGACCTCTGTGGTACGAGTCTCAATCTGTGCAAGGCGTTCCGACTGCATTTTGCCGATTTCACGCTGGTTATTGGAAACGATTTCACCAAAGCCCTTAACGGCACGGTCTATCTCATCACGGATAAGAGCGGAGTTATCCGCCTTAGGCTTTGCCAGAATTATTATGGCAATAACAAGGGTTATTACTGATATTCCTAAAATTATGTATTCCATAGTGTTTTAATCTCCTTTTTAATACAATAATTGTATCACAATTATTGTATTAAATCAACACTCTTTATCTCTTTTAAGATTTTGTGAGAGCTTTATGAGACACTTCTTTTCAATTCGGCTTACATAAGACCTGCTTATGCCTAAACTATCTGCAATCTCCTGTTGGGTCATCTTCGCCTTGCCTTTGAGACCGTACCGCCTCACAATTATGGCATATTCCGTGGGCGTTAAGGCACTTGCCATTGCCTTATATAACCGCCCCGCCTCAATGTTATCCGATACAATGTCGCAAATGTCTGTGTTACTGTCAGGGAGAACATCAGAAAGGGTCAGGGCATTGCCGTCGGCATCCGTGCCTAAGGTATCATCTATATAAACCTCGCAGTTATGCTTTTTCTGTTGTCTTAAATGCATCAGGACCTCGTTTTCGATACACCTTGAAACATAAGAGGAGAGCTTCTTGTTTTTCTCGGGGGAAAAGGTGTTAATTCCCTTAATAAGCCCGATTGTGCCGATGGAGATTATGTCCTCGGCATTTTTTTCGTCGCTGAATTTCTTGGCAATGTGGGCAACAAGGCGTAGGTTGTGTTCAATTAAAGTGTTCTTTGCATCAATGTCGCCCTGAGACATCTTTTTTATATACATTGCCTCTTCCTCGGGTGTTAAAGGCTGCGGGAATGCCTGAGA
>JAZQFP010000038.1:0-22188 GCA_045539555.1 Candidatus Ornithomonoglobus sp. | reverse complement strand
CAGCCTTTACTTTATCATTTTCTTGTTTTATACTCCATCTTAATTGCATCAGATTCATCCTTGAATAGATAATAAGGAGACAAAACATATTCACCTAATATATCATATGTTCTGTTATACAAAACAAAATCATAGTTGAGGTTCTCTCCTTGAAGCAAGGAATATTGAATATTATAATAGTGTTCTAATTCTTCACAATCTTCGTGCTTATGCCATATACCTTCCTTGTCTCTATAACCCAAAGGATTAAGCTGAGCTACATCTTCCTGCAAATCGTCAAGATACAACTGAACACGACTCTTAGGCAACTTTGCAGTTTCCATAATAAGATTTGACAAGAAACTTGGGCTTGTCTTTACATTTGTAGCCTCTTTTATATCATAGTTAGCCCAAATCATAAAAGGCGTAATATATCGTTTTGATAATTCCTCATCAGTTAAATCATCTAAATCATTAACACCATAAAGTTCTTCGTAAAATTCCTCTTCAACCGCAGGTTGATGGTCTCCAAACATTGCCACTATTACAGGCTCCTTATATTTTTTAAGCTCTGTAAGTAATTCTTTTAAGGCATAATCTGAATATCGCATACATGTAAGGTACTGTTCCGTCTGAGGATAATGGCCCTCCATGCTTGTAATCTTTACTTCTGCCGGAAAATTACCATATTCATATCCACCATGATTTTGCATAGTAATATTAAATATAAATTCTCTCTCATCAGATTTCTTGTTGTATAGTCGATCAAGAACATTTCTGTAATTTGAAATATCGCTTACATATGAACGAATATATTCCTTGTTTTCAAACTCATCAAGGCCTATAAACTCATCAAAGTCCAAATAATCATAAACATAGGTCCTGTTCCATCCACTTTTATAATATGGATGCATAGCAGTAGTATTATATCCTAATTGTTTAAGATGTGTATTTAATGAATATGGAAGCTTACTGTCTATCATATGCATATACGGTATTGCCTGTGAGGATAAAAGGCCCGTATTCATGCCTGTAAGGAACTCATATTCTGAGTTACATGTGTACCCGCCAAAAGGAGAAACAAGCACCTCGCCCTTAATTGTGTCCTTTTTAAGAGAATTATAATAGGGCATATAATCAACGTTTGTCTCGAAATCTCCAACAACACTTAAATCTGAGTAACTCTCGTTCATTATAACAATAATATTGGGGCGATTTTTTAACGCCACCTTTTCTATTCCATAGGCTAAGAAACGGTTATCAATAGTTTCAGGGTTATAACTTTCACTTTGTCTAAGACCCATTTTAGTTGCATTAACATAAAATCCTACGGCAGATCCGTGAGACTTATTAGCTGCATGCTGGTCATATACAGAAACATCATAGTGAGAATAATCTATAACTGTAATTGTAAAAATGGAAACAATTGCCGTTATAAGTCCAATAAGTCGTAATTTTAACCCCTTTTTCTCCATTTTAATTTTTACAGGGAACTTATATGCCACTATAAAATGGACAATAGTCATAATTACAGCTGTAATAAGCTGATATTTTAGCTTGAACTTATATTGTGATGCTACATTCAATGCCGTTCCCAATGCCATAAAGTCTGTGGGCATTAAGGAATTACCACGGAATGAGTATATAATAAAGCTGATGCAATTAAATACAAAGGAGACAGACAGTGCTACTATTGCCGATACCCTCATACTTCCTGATATTAAAAGGCCAATGGCCGCAAAAGCTACATAGAATAACGCATTTAATAAATATAGCACAACATCGCCAGTAAAACCGTCAGAAAACATTATGGATATATTTACTGCCCCAAGTATTGAATATATATAAGCTACTATGCTTACTATCTTTTCTGTCTTTTGGGACATATTAAATCTGAAACCGCCAATTAAAAAAATCAAAATAGAGTAAACTATTGCATCAATAAAATATCCTATTTTGAATTTTGATATATCCCCACTGTTTACCTTAAATAATTCAAAGTTTGCACAGGAGAATGACAAAAGAAATAACGATATTGCCAATGCTATTACAAACTTCCATTTACCATTAATTCTCATAATAAATCTATCCTTAAAACTATTGTTAATTAAATTTCTATAAAACAAAATCTGTATAAGCCAATTATAACATACTCGATTTTCAATTTCAAGAATATATTTGTTCTTTTCGACATAAATTATTTTTAACTTTTCTTTTTCTCCAAAAAACTGTTTTGTCGTTAAAATATAGGGCTAATTTATTGACATAAACCAAAAAATGTTATATAATAAGTGGGTAATTTTATGCCGTAGAAAATTATGGCAAATAAGAAAAAGGAGTTAGAACTATGGCAAAGACATATAAATTCTTAGCATTCGATTTTGGTGCATCATCAGGTAGAGCAATTCTTGCAAAATTTGACGGTGAAAAGCTTGAACTTGAAGAGAAGCACCGTTTCTCAAATGATCCCGTTAACATTAACGGCGACTTGCATTGGGATGTTCTTCGTTTGTTTTTTGAAATAAAACAGGGCATCTTAAAATGCGCTAACTCAGGCGATAGAGATATAGACTGTATTGGTATAGATACATGGGGTGTTGACTATGGTTTGCTTGATAAAAACGACAAGCTTTTAGGCAATCCTTTCCATTACCGCGACACAAGAACTGACGGAATGTATGACAAAGTATTCCCCATTGTTCCAAAGGAAGATGTATTCAAAAAGACAGGTATTGCTTTTAACTGGTTTAATACTCTATATCAGTTAACATCAGCAAAGCTTTCTGATGACACTGCTCTTAAAGAAGCAAAGACAATGCTTATGATGCCTGACTTATTTAACTTCTTCTTAACTGGTGTTAAAAAGATGGAATACACAGATGTCTCAACAACACAGATGTTTGATTCAGAGACACACGACTGGGCATATGATTTATTGGAAAAACTGGGAATTCCTACCGATATATTCCCTGAAATTATCTATCCAGGCGAGATTGTTGGTACGATTAAACCCGAACTTGCAGAAGAACTTGGCATTGCAGAAATCCCCGTAGTTGCGGTTGCATCACATGATACAGGTTCAGCTGTTGCATCTGTTCCCGTAGTTGATAATGAAGACTTTATTTACATATCATCAGGTACATGGTCATTAATGGGCGTTGAGCTTGACAAGCCTAATGTATCAGATGATGCACTTAAACACAACTTCACAAATGAGGGCGGAGTAAATAAAACTATCCGTTTCTTAAAGAATATTATGGGCTTATGGTTAATTCAGGAAAGCCGTCGTCAGTGGGACCGCGAAGGTACACTGCTTTCATTTGATGAACTTGAACGTGAAGCGCGTGAGGCAGAGCCTTTTGCAAGTTTAATTGACCCTGACTACCCTGCTTTCCAGACACCTGGAAATATGCCT
The DNA here is from genome assembly GCA_045539555.1 of Candidatus Ornithomonoglobus sp. Classification (GTDB taxonomy): domain Bacteria; phylum Bacillota; class Clostridia; order UBA1381; family UBA1381; genus Ornithomonoglobus. Next base: position 18,794 of record JAZQFP010000038.1, on the reverse strand, counting down.
AAACGTATAAGAGAATACTGTAAAAAGACTGGCCAGAAAGTTCCCGAAACAACTGGTGCAGTTATCAGAGCTATTGCAGAAAGCCTTGCTTTCCGTTACCGCGCAACTGTTGAGGGAATGGAAGAAGTTACAGGCAAAAAATATAATGTAATTAATATTGTAGGCGGCGGTATCAAGGATAAGATGATTTGTCAGTTTACTGCAAATGCAACAAAGCGTGTTGTTAATGCAGGTCCCGTTGAGGCTACAAGTATTGGTAATATCATCGTTCAGGGTATTGCAATGGGTGCAATAAAGGACCTTAACGACGGTAGAAAGATTGTAAGAAATAGTTTTGATATTGCAGATTATACTCCCGAGGACAGCGAAGCATGGGATGCAGCTTACGAAAAATGGCAGTCAATTATTGCATTAACACAGGAGTAATACAATGAAAAAGAAATTCAGATTAAGCAATTTCAGAGAAGTTGCAGATATGTGTGCCACTCGAAACCCTGATGGCGTGGCTATCAAGTGGTTTGAAGGCAACGAGATTGTGGAAAAAACATACAGTGATTTTCGTTCAGATATTGATGCCCTTGGCACATATTTCTACTATAATGGTTTGAAAAATACAAAGATTGCAGTCATCGGTGAAAACTCTTATGAATGGATATTAACATATTTTGCAACAGTTATCGGCTCAAATGTTATTGTACCCGTTGACCGCGACCTACCCTGCGAAGCAATTATAAATGTATTAAAGTCAAGCGGTGCTAAGGCTTTGATTTACACAGATACCTACAAAAAAATAATTAACGATATCAAAAAGGCAACTGGGGTTAAAATAATTAATAAAAATGATTTTAATGAACTTATTGCCGAAGGCAACCAGCTTCTTGAAAAGGGTAAAACAAAATATCTTGGCGTAGAAATTGATCCTGATGTAATGTCTACTCTTATTTATACATCAGGTACAACAGGTACACCCAAGGGTGTTATGCTTTCACAACGCAATATCGTTGAAAATGCCTGTGCCGTTATTGATTATGAGGAAATCTCAGGTACATCAATGCTTGTATTGCCGATACATCACACATTTGGTTTTACTGCAAGTGTCCTTGCTGTAATGATTTTCGGTGAACCCATTGCTATAAACAGAAATCTAAGAACATTTATTAATGATATTGCTGAATATAAACCTCAGAGTATCTTTGTAGTTCCTATGTTTATAGAAGCTATATACAAAAAAATATGGAAGTCAATTGAGCAAAAGAAAATGACTGCTTTATTTAAGGGACTTATTAAAACAAGTAATGCTCTTAGAAAAATTGGTATTGATAAGCGTAAATCAATGTTCAAGATGGTAACAGACTCATTTGGCGGTAACCTATCACTTCTTATAAGTGGCGGTGCTCCCCTTGACCCCATGTATTGCAAGTTTTTTGAGTCAATAGGAGTTAATCTACTTAACGGCTACGGAATAACAGAGTGTTCACCTGTTGTTGCGGTTAATCCATTGGATAACATTAAAGACGGTAGTGTTGGCCTTGTTCTGAATAATCTTAAAGTTAAAATAATTGACCCTGATGCTGACGGCAATGGTGAAATCTGTGTTGCAGGTAGTAGCGTTATGCTTGGTTATTACAACAATAAGGAAGCAACAGAAGAGTCTTTTGATGATATATGGTTCAAAACTGGCGATATCGGACATCTTGATGAAGACAACTTCCTTTATATTTCAGGAAGAAAGAAAAATCTTATTATTCTTGCAAACGGCAAAAACATCTATCCTGAGGAAATTGAAGAGCTTATAATGAGAATAGACGAAGTAATTGAGGTCGTCGTATACTGTGAAAATGAAGCTATTACTGCTGAGATTTACACAGAAAACCCCACTGCTGTACAAACAGCAATTCGAAACCTTAACAAAGGTCTACCAATTTATAAACATATTAAAAACGTCAAATTCCGTACAACAGAATTTGAGAAAACAACCACAAAAAAGATTAAAAGAAATACGGTTGTTCCTAATAATCAGTAATAAAAAAAGGCTGTACTTTCGTACAGCCTTTTTTTATTGAATAAAGAGTAAGGGGAAATATATTATCCATAAATATAATACATTAAATTATTCTTTTTTTCAACTTGTAAGTTATGGGAATTATCTAACTGGTATCAATAACTTCTTTCTTTCATTGAGAATATTCTCATCCATCTCATTGTATAATAATAGTTTTTCTTTTGGTACCATATATTTCTTTGCAATATCCCATAATGATTCACCTTTTTCTGCAAAATAAACAATTATTCCATCATCACATTTTCTGTCATCGATATCAATACTGCAAATATTATTTAACTCCTTCTCCTCTGTCAAAACACATTCCGTTGCCAACATACACCGTAATTCAATTTCACCATTCGAATTAAGATTATAACTAATATGTTTAACTCCCGCTTTTATCTCACATAACAAGCCCTCTGTGTCCTTTTTACATTCAATAATATAAGAGAACGGTATCTCCTTTTTATAGCTGTATATCGGGTTTTCAACTGAATCTGTAAGGTATAAAATATATGTCTCGACTTTACCCTCACAAAAGATTTTGTTCTTCTGTAATTCTGATTTAGTAATAATTGCATTAGACATAACATTATATATTCCTGCAATTCCAGGTACATTCTTAGGTAATTCAATAACTTCCCGTAATGTATTCTGAGATACAGGTCTCTCCACAGATGTTTTTAGCTTAATATTCTCCTTATTGCAACATGTTTTTTTATACGGCATAAAGCAATCTTTTACAATTTCTTTTTTGAAAAGCTCCACACCTTTTAGCATTGCACAAACATCCGTGTCTATATTAATTACTCTTAAATCACCATCGTTATCGGGCTCAACAGAGCACATACATCCTAAAATACAATAGTCAATATCACACATTGTGTTTTCACTAATTGACTCAGAATCGATAATCTCAGTAAATGGTGTTTCTGCTTCAACAAATCGTATATCCCCTTGTGTATCTGTATATAAAACACAGATACCAGCATTACCTTTAACAATTACTTTACCAGATACTGCTTTATATTCTGTGTCATATAACTTTACATCTGTTTTTAATACCTCTCCTATTGACTCTGCACCATTTGGCACCTCAATTTTTTCATTTAATGTAAAATTGTGTTCTGATATATCTACCGTGTTTTCAAATTCAATTTCGGTGTATTCTTTTTCTATAAGCTCATCATCTATATCTTTGAGAACTTCTATATAGTTTAATTTGCATACCTCATATTCAATGTGAATTATTGTTCTTATTCTCATTTTTCTTGAATTAACAGTATTAAATTCAACCTTTTCAACATATGGCTTTACCAATAATTTTGCATCTTCATCGGCACCACCGCTATCTACCACCTGTCTGAAATCCATTGAAGTCAGTATGCTTTTTATTTTCTCTTCTCCACTATCTGGAACGTATAAAATCTTGTAATCAACTCTTCCGTTAATAACAAGTCGTCCATTCTCTATGTATTTATCTGTTATACACGCCTGAGCATCTACCTGCAACAGCTTTAAGATATCAGGCTTTACATCTGGCACAATCACATCACCGTCCGCCATAGCCTGAGAAACGCCCTTTGCCGTTATATTGCATACATTTATTGTATCTTTGATGAGTTCCATAGTATACCTCCTGTAAAATATCTGTTTATACAATATATGTCTGTACAAATAAAATATTCAAATAAAAAATCGGCCGCTGAGCGCCCGATTTTTGGAGATAAATAGGTAAATTATATAAATGCTTTCGCATTATATACACATTTTTTACAAGGGAATTATCACCTTGTAAGATAATTATAACAAAAAAACCTTATGTTGTCAACAAAATTATTAATTATTTTCATAGGGAATTAAAATTGCTTCTCTCATAAGATTTAATAAATCAATAACAAGCTCTTTACCCTCATCTGTATTTGTAGTAAATGGAATAAGAATATCATCTTCTGTTAGTTCAAGGGTGTCTGCAATATCATCAAGCTTTGAGTCAATTTCACTTTTCTTTAACTTATCCATTTTTGTAGCAACAACCACAAGTCTCTCATGATAATGCCTTATCCATTCTGCCATCTGGATATCCTGTGCAGTAGGTGTATGACGGCTATCTACCAACAATACCGTCTGAACAAGCTGTTCACGGGTTGCAAGGTAATCTTCCATCATATTCCCCCACTTTGCAACCTCCTCTTTGGAACGCTTTGCATAACCGTAACCAGGAAGGTCAACAAGGTAAATCTTGTTATCAATATTATAAAAATTAATCGTTATGGTTTTACCAGGTGTTCCCGATACTCTTGCCAATGATTTTCTGTTTAACACCTTGTTTATCATTGATGATTTACCAACATTTGAACGACCTGCAAATGCAAATTCCAACATTTCTGACTTTGGATATTGTTCCTTTGAAACCGCAGATTTTTCAAACGTGGCATTTTGAAAATTTATACCAGTAATCATATTATTATGCATCCTTTCTTAATGCATTTGATAGTACAGTGTCCATATCTGATACGGGTATATAGGAGATTTCGTTACGAACCTCATCAGGGACTTCATCAATGTCAGGAACATTATTTTCAGGAATAATTATGGTCCTGAAACCTGCTCTGTATGCTGCCATTGACTTTTCCTTTAACCCGCCTATGGGCAGTACTCTGCCCCGCAAAGTAATCTCCCCTGTCATTGCAACATCGTTTCTCACAGGTATTCCTGATAATGATGAAACAACTGCTGTTGCAATCGTTATTCCCGCCGAAGGTCCATCTTTTGGCACAGCTCCTTCGGGCACATGGATATGTATGTCTTTTGTTGTATAAAAATCTTTTTCTATTCCAAGGCTTTCTGCACGTGAACGGATATAACTAATAGCAGCCATCGCGCTTTCTTTCATTATATCGCCAAGCTTACCCGTAAGCTCAACTTTACCCGTTCCTTCCATTACATTAACCTCAACAGAAAGGGTTTCACCGCCGACCTTTGTCCAAGCAAGGCCACGAGCAACACCTACTTCGTCTGTTGAATTCATTAAATCAAAGTGATATTTGGGATGACCAAGGAAATCCACAATGTTACCTTCGTCCACCGTAACACATTTACACTTTGTTTCAAGCATAACTTTTGCAGCCTTACGAATTAAAGTTTCAACAGTTTGCTCTAACTTTCTCACACCTGCTTCACGAGTGTAGTTATCTATAATTTTGTTAATGGCACCGTCTGTTATCTTGAATTTATCTTCATCCATACCAGTCTTTGACAATGCTTTTTTAACTAAATAATCACGGGCAATATAGAATTTTTCCTTACCTGTATACCCCGAAAGTTCAATTATTTCAAGTCTGTCAAGAAGAGGCTGAGATATTGTTTCTAATGTGTTTGCCGTTGTAATAAATAACACATCCGACAAATCAAAAGGTATCTCTATATAATGGTCTCTGAACTCGCTGTTCTGCTCATTATCAAGAACTTCAAGAAGCGCAGCAGAAGGATCTCCCTTGTAATCTACGCCCATTTTATCTATCTCATCAAGCAACATTACAGGGTTCTTAACTTTTGCTTCGCGCATGGCTGACATTATTCTGCCCTCCATTGCGCCGATATATGTCTTTCTGTGTCCTCTTATATCAGCTTCATCATGAATTCCGCCCAAAGATACTCTTACATATTTTCTGTCTAATGCACGGGCAATTGATTTTGCTACCGATGTCTTACCAACACCAGGAGGGCCAACAAGGCATAAAATAGTTGAATTTTTACCTTTTGTAAGACTTCTTACTGCCAGAAATTCGAGGATGCGTTCTTTTACTTTCATAAGGCCGTAATGGTCTTCATGAAGTATATCAATTACCTTTTGTATCTCAAATTTTTCTTTTTTTACATTATTCCACGGAAGGTCAAACACAGTTTCAAGATATGTTCTTAAAACCCCGCTATCGGCTCCTGCCGCAGGCAGTTTTGAAAATCTGTTTATTTCTTTTATTAATTTTTCTTTATACTCTTTTTTTATTTTAAGCTTTTCTGCCTTTGAAAGAAATTCTTCTGCCTCGGCACCAATGCCATCCTTATCGCCAAGTTCTTCCTGAATAACCTGCATCTGTTCACGAAGAAAATACTCATGCTGATGCTCGTCAAGTCTATCTCTGGTCTTCTTTACTATCTTCTGCTCAATTTCAGTAACTTCAATAAGATGTTCAAGCTTAACAATAAGTTCTTCTGCACGTTTCATCGGGTCAAACTCGTTTAATAAAGACTGTTTAATATCAATATCAAGTTCAACAAGAGCTGAAACAGTATCACATAAATGGCTTAAACCCTTTATTGCCATTATATGTACAAATTTATCGGGTTGTAGTTTTGGGTTAACTGCAAAATATTCTTCAAGTTTACCCTTCAATGCTTTGCAATATGCCTCTTCCGTTGTCTTATCATGAATGTTTGAATCTTCAATAACTTCAACCTGACATGATATATGAGGATCCATACTCTCAAATTCGTGCAAAACGCCCCTTGAAACACCTTTTACAATTAATCTTGTTACATTCCCAGGCATATGCATTACTTGCTTTATTTTAGCAATTGTGCCAACACGGTATATGTCTTTTTCCTTTGGTTTCTCTAACTCCGCCTTTTTCTGTGCAACAAGAAAAATAAGTGAGTCTGAATTTGACGCGGCCTCTATTGCTTTAATAGATGGAGTTCTTCCGACATCAAAATTTAATTGCATATGTGGGAATACAACAAGACCACGCAGAGCAATAGTTGGCATAACGCGTATATTATTTTCCAATTTGTTCACTCCAATTACTTTATGCTATGTTCTGGGCTATAAGTTGTGCCATTTCAACACAACCTACTTTTTTCATTCCCTCACTATAAATATCAGGAGTTCTATAACCCATATCAAGCACCTTATCAACTGCATCATTTATTGCCTTTGCTTCGTCTATTAAGCCAAATGACATTTCAAGCATCATTGCAGCAGAAACAATAGTTGCAATGGGGTTTGCTTTGTCCTGTCCCGCAATATCAGGTGCAGAGCCGTGAATAGGCTCGTACATACCACACTTTGTTGCTCCAAGAGAAGCTGAGGGTAACATTCCTATTGAACCAGCAATGGCTGATGATAAATCTGACAAAATATCACCAAATATATTTGATGTTACAATAACATCAAACTGAGCAGGGTTAATTGCTAACTGCATTGCTGCGTTATCAACATACATATGTGTCAAAGTTACCTCTGGATAATCTTTTGCAATCTCTTCCATTGTGCGACGCCATAGCTTCGAAGAATCAAGTACGTTTGCCTTGTCAACAGAAACTACTCTCTTATCGCGAAGCATTGCCGTTTCAAATGCAATCTTACCAATTCTTGTAACTTCTTCAACACTGTACTTTTCCTCATCACTTGCCCATGAACCATCCTCTGCATTTCGTCTCTCACCGAAATAAATTCCGCCTGTAAGTTCACGAACAACCATTACATTAAGACCCTTTTCAAGTTTCTCATCCTTTAAGGGAGATGCGTCCTTTAACTGAGGCTTCAAAATTGAGGGTCTGAGGTTTGAATATAAGCCAAGCTCTTTTCTTATACCAAGAAGTCCTTTCTCAGGTCTTTCCTTGCAGTTATCCCACTTAGGACCGCCAACGGCACCTAAAAGAACACTGTCTGATGCCTTACAGATGTCGATTGTCTCCTGAGGTAGCGGAACACCCGTTGCATCAATAGCACAACCACCCATTAAAACATCCGTGTAGTTAAAAGTATGATTATACTTTTCAGCTATTGCATCTAAAACTGTAACTGCACCGCTCACTATTTCAGGGCCAATACCATCGCCCTTAATTAATGCTATATTAAATTCACTCATTGATCTTATCTCCTTAGTTTCTATTACATTTTACCTGATTCAATGTACTTAACAAGTCCACCTGCATTTATAAGCTCCTGCATAAACTGAGGGAATGCAGTTGCCTGATATGTATTGCCATTAGTCTCGTTTGTGATAACACCTGTATCAAAGTTAACTGATACTGTATCACCATCATTGATTGCTTTTGCAGCCTCAGGACATTCAAGAATAGGTAAACCAATGTTTAATGAATTTCTAAAGAAAATTCTTGCAAAACTCTCTGCAATTACACATGAAATACCACTCGCCTTAATGGCAATAGGTGCATGTTCTCTTGATGAGCCGCATCCAAAGTTAGCACCGCCTACCATAATGTCGCCAGTCTTTACCTTGTTAACAAACTCTGTATCAATATCCTCCATACAATGCTTTGCAAGTTCCTCAGGCAAAGATGTATTAAGATATCTTGCAGGAATTATAACATCAGTATCTATATTATCGCCATATTTAATAACTGTACCTTTTGCATTCATATTACATTACCTCCTCAGGTGCTGAAATTTTACCTGTAATAGCAGATGCCGCCGCAACCTCGGGACTGGCAAGATAAACTTCACTCTCTACATGACCCATACGTCCAAGGAAATTACGGTTTGTTGTTGAAACACATCTCTCACCAGCTGCCAGAATACCCATATGACCACCAAGACATGGGCCGCATGTGGGTGCAGAAATAACGCAACCCGCCTCAACTAATGTTGATAGTGTGCCATCTTTTAATGCTTCAAGATATATCTTCTGAGTTGCAGGGAATACAATTACACGAATTCCCTTTTTAACATGCTTACCTTTTAAGATTTCTGCCGCACGTTGCAAATCTGTAAGTCTACCATTTGTACATGAGCCTATTACGACCTGATCAATAGTAACATCTCCCCAATTCTCAGGAGTTCTTGCATTTTCAGGCAAATGCGGGAATGCAACTGTGTGAGGAACTTCTGATAAATCAATATTTATAACCTCACTATACTCTGCATCACTATCTGCTGTAAATTCAATGAAATGACGGGTTGAATGTTCTCTCATATATTCACGGGTAAGATCATCTATCTCAAATACTCCGTTCTTTGCACCCGCCTCAATAGCCATATTGGCAATAGTGAAACGATCATCCATTGAAAGAGTGTGCATACCCTCTCCTGTAAACTCCATTGACTTATACAATGCACCATCAACACCTATCATACCAATGATATGAAGTATCAAATCCTTACCGCTTGTATAGGGTTTAAGCTTACCTGTAAGGTTGAACTTAATTGCCTCAGGTACTTTGAACCATGCTTTGCCTGTCGCCATACCCGCAGCCATATCAGTCGAACCAACACCAGTTGAAAATGCGCCTAATGCGCCGTATGTACATGTATGTGAGTCAGCGCCGATTACTACATCACCCGCTACAACAAGACCTTTTTCTGGTAATAGCGCATGTTCAATACCAACTTCACCTACTTCAAAATAATTTTCAATTTCAAATTCATTTGCGAACGTTCTTACAACCTTTGCCTGTTCCGCTGACTTAATGTCTTTATTAGGTGTAAAATGGTCAGGCACAAGTGCTACCTTTGCCTTATCAAATACATCATCTACCCCTAATTTATCAAACTCGCGAATTGCAACAGGAGCGGTAATATCATTACCAAGCACCAAATTCAAATTCGCCATAATTAAATCACCCGCTTTTACGGAATCTAATCCAGCAGCTTTTGCAAGAATTTTCTGAGTCATTGTCATACCCATTTTATATATCAGTCCTTTCTGATTTGTATTTATTTCTCATTAATCAAAATTATTGATATTATATCATATTTAAGCCTATTAGTAAATACTTTTTTCGATATTTAAGTAACTTTTTCTATCTTTATTTCTGACTCTCATTAGTCAGTTTATATGCCAGTCTGTATCTATCATTTATAGACAAATCATAAAACTCCTCGGGAGTAAGATCCACATGAATTACAGGCGATTTACATTCCTTACAATAATTACTCATACGGCTTTGAAAAGAAAAATGATTGCACTTTTTGCAATAAATAATTTTCATATACCTCTCTCCTCTTATAAAACAACGGCGTACTGATGTACACCGTTTAAGATTTAGCTTTTAATATACTCTTTATATACTGCCTCTGCATCCTTGCTGTCGTGGCTGATTACTACAACAACTGTACCGTTATATTCTAAAATTAACGGTGATGTAAGCTTGTACACCTCATTAGGTCTGTATTCGCCATAATCTTTTATTTTTTCGTTTATGTATTCCTTAATTTCAGAAATAACTTTTTCTGATTTGGAAGTTTTAATAATTATAACTTCATCGCAGTTTGACTTTGTACCTACAAATGCAGTTAATTCACTGTAATCACTTGTATTTAATCCATAACGTATCTCTGCTGTTGATGGAGTTATTTCTTCAAGTACTTCTGTGAATATACCACTATCTACAAAGCTTTGTGCCAAATCTTTATTAACAATGTCTTCTTTTTTTCCACAGCCTGATATTAAAAGGACAATAGCTGCAACAATTATTAAATATTTTTTCATATAACTATTACTCCTCTTTATTTTTTATTACCGAGCTTTTCAATACATTAACAGTAGAACTATCCTCTGTATTTTCCTGCTTAGGAGTCTCTTTTGGCTTATTTGCAGATTTCTCCTCAGATGTATCTAAAACATCTTCCTCTACTTCTATGTCTTCCTCGTCCTCTTTCTCTGCATCTGCCGCCAAATCTGCACGGGTAGGAATATATGACTCTTTTGATGCGTAATACAATAAATCAATAACCGCCGCTTTATTTAGATTTACACCGTCATTTGAAACGCCATTTGGCAAGAAATCTTTATTATCACCTAATGCATCAATAGAATCGACAAAATATAAATCTTCTTCTACTGCAAGAGTCTTAATTTGCTTATTATATGACCTTATTCTTGACATTGATACACCATTGATATTGGCATCTGATGCTTCCGCAGTAACTGGCGGAATAGAAATTAGATATATGCTGACATTAGGCTGATATTCTTTAATTTTTTCTATTAGTTTTCTGTAATTTGTCTTGAATTCCGCGGAATTTCCATTGTTTAGCTCATTTTCGCCGAAAACCAAGAATATTTTCTTGAAGTTTTTGCTCTTAAATTGTTCAACAATAGATGCGGTACTTCCAATAGTTGTCATTGTATATACATTTTCAAGATCTGCATTTACGTTTGAATAAAAATTAGCATTACCTAAAATATCATACATACCAATGGTTTCTGCCAATGCATTACCCGCAAATGCAGCTCCATTATAAAATGATAGCTTTATATTTTCAGGCTTTCTGGTTGTCGTATAATGACTATCAACAGCAGTCCTGTCAATAACAGGTGCCTGTGTATACTCAACAGAAGTGTCCGTTGTTGCTGAATCTGAACCATTGTCAGACATAAATAAAACAACCGCTACAACAGAGATTATTGCAAGGGCAAAAACCGCAAGTGCACAATTTCTTCTACGTCGTGCTTTTTTTAATCTTTCTCTTTTCTTTCGTTCCTGCTCTCGCATCCACATTTCCCGCGACATTGTCATAAGGCTTTGGCCCCTCTCGTATATTAGTTTCTTTCTAAAAGCTCAATGGCTTTTTGTAGTTGTTTATCTTCCTCACGAGGTACAGAAATGGCATACATCCCCTCATATTTTTCAGGCATCTTAACTGTATAATCAGGCTCTATTCCCACCTCATGAATACTCGTTCCATTTGGTGTGAAATACTTTGCCACAGTCAATGACATTCCTGAACCATCTCTAAACGGATAAACCCTCTGTACTATACCCTTTCCGTAGCTTTTCTCACCTACAACCTCTGCATATCCGTAATCTTTCAATGCACCTGTTAATATTTCCGATGCACTTGCGCTGTTTTTATTTATTAAAACAACCATAGGAATATCTATATGAGATTTATCCGATGTGTATTCATCTCTGTCCCCATCTCGTGTTTCGGTGTAAGTTATAATTCCCTCAGGCAATATATAGTCTGCGATATTGATTACCTCTTCCATAACACCGCCAGGATTATCTCGCAAGTCAATAATAAGCTTTTTCATGCCCGTTTCTTTTAGGCTTTCTATTTTCTCAACAAATTCCGTATATGTTGAGCTTTCAGAGCCGTCTGTGCTCATATTGAAATTAGTAATGCTTATATAACCTATATCATCCGTTATCATCTCAGATGAAACCGAATTTTCAGTTATTTCACCACGGGTAACATCTATTTTAAGACGCTTACCATCACGGTCTATATCAAGACTTACAGTTGTACCTGCCACATCACTCTTTATATGGTCAACACATTCCTGCATATTACTCGCTGAATAAGTAGTACCGTCAACCGCAACAATATAGTCCCCTGGTAAAATTCCTGCTTTATATGCAGGAGAATCTACAAATGGTGAAATGACCATTATCATATCTTTTTGGATGTCCGCCGAAATAACCACGCCAATTCCTGTATAGCTTTCTTCTACGGCACTCATATAATCGCTGAATTCTTCTTTACTATAATAATGAGTATATGGCTCATCCAAACCATCCACATAAGCTTTAACGGCTTCATCATTAAGCTTGTCAAAATCTACATCATCATAAAGATAGTGTCTTTTTATATAGCCATTTACAGTATTTATTTTTCTCATCAATGCATTTTTATCGCTATTGATACCATTTCCGTTAAGGCTCATAAAAATTGATGTAGCACTAAAGGTTACTGTTGCAGTTACAGCGATTGTAACAATTGTCTTTAATTTCTGATTCAAATCTGCACCTCTTAATTAAAAAGGCTGTCTCAAAACTTTTGTGTTTTGCGGCAGCCTAAGTAGTTCCGTTTAATTATATTAAATATTCATTGAGTTGGATACAAGATACTTATGTACCATCATAGCAACCTTGAATACTATCGCCTGATCAAACTTTCTCAAATCAAGACCTGTTAGTTTGTAGATTTTCTCAAGTCTGTAAACAAGTGTATTTCTATGAACAAAAAGCTGTCTTGAAGTTTCACTTACATTTAAGTCATTTTCAAAGAACTTGTTGATTGTAAGAATAGTCTCATCATCAAGAGTTGTAATATCACCCTTTTTGAATACTTCTTTAAGGAATAGTTCACACAATTTAATGGGAAGCTGATAAATAAGACGACCAATACCTAAATTATCATAGCTAAGGATATTCTTCTCTTCCTCAAATACCTTTCCTACCTCAATTGCAATCTGTGCTTCCTTATATGATGCGTTAAGATCATCAATATTCTCTGCAACAGTTGAAAGGCCAATTACTACGGGATACATAATCTCAGCACTTACAGTATCGTGAATCTGTTTTGCCATTAATTCCAAATCCTCGTTACTAACAGGATCTTTAAGTTCCTTAATAAGAACAATATTGTTTGTATCAATATTAATAACAAAATCATGTTCTTTGTCAGGGAACATATTTCTTATTACTTCGTATATGCCACTTTCACCTGCACCAATAACCTTAATATAATATACGGCTCTTGGAATATCACAATCTACATGAAGTTCTCTTGCCTTCTGGTGCAAATCAAATGAAATAAGATTATCAAAAATGATATTCTGCATAAAGTTTGTCTTGTCATATTTTTCATCATAGTAATGACGAACATTGTTAGCCGCAACTGCTACTGCATTACAACAGTATTTTGCAGTCTCATCTGTTCCCTCAACATATACAACATATTCTGCATAAGGCTTGTTTGACATTGAACGGATAGTATATCCATCCTTAAACAATACCTTATCACTGTTAGATGCTGCATTTACAATATTCTCTACAACCTCTTCGCTGGGCTCTGTTCCGTGATATGCAAGTACTAAGCCATGTGAATCTGCAATACCAAACCGTTTCGGGAATACTTCCGCCATTTGAGTTATAATGTTCTGAAACGCTTTACTAATCATTCTATTGACCTCCGCATATAATATGACAATTTATCTTTAATGTATAATTAAAATTATTATATATCTACAAGGTATTATACAACATTTCTTTAAGATTTTCAAGCATTTTTTACAAAAATTCTACTATATTTTTGTTGTTTTTGATGTTTTTTCAAACAAATTTATCCACTAAACGGGTTTCTTATGGAAATATCAATTATTTTTTCTTTGTTATTTATATAAATATCCTTTCGTATCTTGTATCGTCCAGAACTAACTATCCAATGTATATCCTCACTTGAAATTATACCTTTGCCCTCCATTTTTACAAGGTTAGAAGCAAACTGCAAAATTTTTATTGCATCACGGCCGTTCTGTGAATAATCAGCAATTATTTCCTTTGCACCAGTGTTTATTAATACCCCACATCTGTTAGCTGCATTCTTTATTATCTTAATCACATCTTCTCTTGATATAGGGTTAAAATATATCTCAACACATCGCGACCGTATTGCGTCGGGAATTTTTTCGGGCTCAACTGTTGTTGCACCAATTAACCTGAAATCTGCCGGAAAACCATTATCAAATGCATCTTGTATATATGGCGGGATTTTTTTGTTGTTTTTAGAATAGTAAGAGCTTTCCAACATTACCCGCCTGTCTTCAAGCACTTTCAACAATTTATTAATCTGTAAAGTTGACAGTTCTCCAATTTCATCTATAAACAATACTCCGCCGTGGGCACGGGTAACCGCTCCTGCTTTCGGCTGCGGAAGGCCGTTCTGACCAAACGCCCCAGATCCTTGGTATATAGGGTCATGAACAGAGCCTATAAGTGGATCTGTAAAACCAAATTCATCACATCGCATTGTTGTTGCATCAACCTCAATAAATGGTGCATCCTTGCTAAATGGTGTTCCTGGGCTCTTTTTTACCTCATCCAAGATTATTCTTGCAGCTGCGGTCTTTCCAACCCCAGGGGGGCCGTAAATAATTACATGTTGCGGGTTTTTACCCCACAAAGCAGACCTTAACGCCCTCATGCCGTCATCCTGACCAATTATTTCACATACATGAGACGGACGCGCCATTTCGTTCATAGGTTCATTTAAGGAAATACGTCTTAATCTGTTCAGTTCCTCAGCCTCTGCAACATATTCATTTTTCAAGGTTCTTTCAATGTCGCTGTTGCTTTTTAATTTTGTTAAAAAATATATGCCAATAACAAATGTAAATATTAGTTGTGCAAAGGCAGTAATCTGGCTCATATTATCTTCCTTTCAAAAAAAACATCTGCCCATTGGACAGATGTGAATGGGACTACAATTATATTGTTTTCCCGTTACATTTTTTTATTCAAAATCAAATCATTACTACAACCGCAGTAAAGTTATCACTATCTTTGGGTGCATTTTCTTCCCTGATTTTTAACATTGCTTCAAGACAGTCGCGGGAGTTTGTCTTCTCAGAAAATATTTTATCCATATCCTCCTCAGTTACATATTCCCACCATCCATCAGTACATAGCAAAAATGCAGTAGAGCCGTTTATTTTACATTCACTTGAATAATTTACGCTGTCCATAGACATTCCAATTGCACTGGTCAACTTGTTCTGATTATGGCTTGTACGAATATCACTATACTCTATATCACCGCGGACAAAATCTAAAAATGCAACGGAATGGTCCTCCGATACCTCACAAATCTTACCATTGTAAAATCTGTAAAGTCTGCTGTCTCCTGCATTTGCCCATATTGCTTTTCTTCCTTTTATAAGCAGAACAACAACTGTACTTGACATATATAATAAAGCAGGGTCTGACATTGCTTTTCCAACTACATTTTCTTTTGCTTTTGTTATGTATTCATTCAGATGCTCCTTTGAAAAACCTGGGTTTTTAATGAAAGCATCAATTACTGTGTTAACTACCAATTCTGATGCAATCTTTCCGCCGTTATGTCCGCCCAGACCGTCTGCCACAACAACACATACTATACCTTTTGCCTTAGCTTTGCCAAAGGCATCCTCGTTTACTTCCCGTCCACCTTCTTTGCTTACCCATGTTATTACCATTCTCCCTCACCTCCTACAACGGGCAACGGTTCCTCAGTAGTGTCGGGTAAAGTAGGATATAATTCCACCTGTTTGGACTCAGAATGAAGAATATATACGCCAAGCAACAAAAAAATTACAAGTAAAATTGCAATCACAATGTTCAAAGAAGAGAAAGTCTTTTCCTTAATATTGCCCGATTCATAAATATTTCTATAATACTCGGCTTTCTCATAATCTTTGTCCTTTACTGCATTACGCATACGAACATAATTATAATCCATAGTTTTCCCCTTTACTTAATCAACCAGATGATGATACATTGAACCCTTTAATGCAAAACCAAATGACTGGATAATGAAAATAACTGCAATAACATTACTCATACCAACCACATCATCAAAAGGCTTAAACATTGCTACAACACCTGATATCATTTCTATACAGCCAATAACCGCAAAACTACGCCAACATTCCATATGATTATGTTTAAGCTCTGCGGAGTCCATTACTTTTAACACCCCTGAGAACAACTCCCACATACAGAAGAAAAACGGAATCATAACGGGTAGTGTCATTTTATTAAATAGAGGAAATAACGACAGACAAATAGCTGTTACTCCCTCTGCAACAAGCCAATTTGCACCGTGAATTTCACGATTTTTGACCTCGCACACAATAAGGTTTATTATACCCGCAAAAAGCATAGATGCACCCAATGGCTTTGCAATTTTTGTAATGCTATTATCATGTTCAAAAAAGGCATATGCACCTGCAATAAAAAGAACAAGTGCCGTAGCTAACCAACATCCCTGAACCCATGTAAATTTCTTATGTATTTTTGCTGTTCTCATATTTTAACTTCCTTTTCTGTATTAAACATATTATAGGTATCATTAATACTAATATTATAACCGATGCAGTTATTTGTGTCAAATAGTTATATAAATATTGTCCTATGCCAATATATTGCATAACATTGGGCAATACAATTCTGCATAGATAATAATGGCATATCAAAATCACAACAGAATTTTTGCCAAGGTATACTAATACCTTTGAAAATGGTTTGACTTTACTTAGCCATACGGAAAGAAGAAGGACAGTTGCACTACCTAAAATTCCGTTAAGATAAAACAAACCAAAATTTCCGTATTTGTAGCTATAAATGTTAACACAGTCATTTATATTACTGGTGATAAAAAGACTTATAACCACCACAATTAACAAAATTAAACCTCGCCAATTAAATTGAAGACTGCTTAAATCAAATATGTGCTTTTTTAGCCTATACCCTATGGAATAAAACATTACACACGGCAACGCCACAATATACATACATTTTGGCGGATACCAGAAATATTTTGCCACAGCAACTAAAAGTATTCCTGCCAACACAGTTATTATTTCCAGCAACTTTACTTTATGGATAAAGTAATATAATATCCTTATAAAAAACAGGGCAAACATAAACCACAGAGGCAGATTTGTTATCCTTAACCTTGCTCCCGTCATACTTATAAGACGGGTTTTTATCGCAAATGTAACGCTTTCCCATTGGAAATTATGCATTATAATATATACTATGGCATCAACTGCCACAAAAATCAGATATGGAATCAGTAAAGTCTTTATGGACTTAATCAATAATGTCTTGAAATCTGTTTTATCATTAAAAAATATACCTGATAAAATAAAAAACAAAGGCATATGGAATGAATATATAAAATTCCTTATAGGCTGCTCAGCAGAATTGAGATGTCCCAGAACAACTAAAATAATACCTATTCCTTTGGCTACATCAATGAAGTCTATTCTTTTGTTCTCCATGATGTACCCCTCCCTTTAATCAAATTTATAAAGATCTCTTTCTCATAGCACCGTCATAAATCTCATATACACAATTAAAACCAATATCTCGCAGTAATTTTATTGTCTCTTCAAAATAAAAGTCTAATGTATCAACCTTATGACTGTCAGATGAAAGAATAAGTTTACAATCTTTCTCTTTAAGTATATATAACAAGTTCTCAGCAGGATATGATGATTTTCTGTATCCTCGTGCAATAGCACCCGTATTTACCTCGAATATTACATCATTATCCGCCGCGATTCTCATATACTTTTCTGCTATTTTTAAGTATTCATGATTATTCAAAAACCGACTTGCATCAACCTCATCATACTTTGTTATAAGGTCAAAATGTCCGACTATATCAGGCTTTCTCTTTGCTATATAGTCTACAAAAGCACCATAATACGACTCCGCCATTTTTATCACATCATAATCAAAAATTTCAAGGCATTTCTTAAAGCCGTCGTAACTGCAATCAAAAGGATAATATTTTCCGTTTATGTTGAAATAGTGTGAACTACCTATTATGTAATCGAATTTCTCTCTTTGGACATAAGATGATGCGTCCTCTTCGATACCACAGTAAATTTGAATTTTGTCTTTGTATTTTTCTTTTAATCGGTTTATCTCTTTTATATATCCATCTATATCTTTAACACAATAACTAAGGTCATGAGCAGTATAGCCATGTCCTGAAAACCCTATTGCAGAAAAACCCTTGTTAATGGCAGAAATAACCATCTCCTCGGCGGTATTCTTTCCATCACATAAGTTCGTATGTGTATGATAATTAGTAAGCATATCAGTTCTTCCTTATCGTAGCGTTCTTAAATATTGTTTTTGCTCTTTTGAAATTCTATAACTTTCCGTTGCTTTTTGTATTGTTTTATTATGTGTCCATGAGTCTAATTCCCGATTTTCAATATAAGGCAAGGTCTCTTTATATTGCTTCGCAAGTGCTGTTGCAAAATACCAGGCCCTCATC
>JAZQFP010000037.1:0-15802 GCA_045539555.1 Candidatus Ornithomonoglobus sp. | reverse complement strand
ATCTTGTCAAGAGCCATTTTTTTGTGAGTACCAAAGGTGGCATAGACAGGAATATTATGCTTCTTTGCCAGTATTCCGACGCCACGGGTGTGGTCAATATGCTCATGGCTTACAAGAATTGCATTAAGGCGGGTAGGCGGAACATTAAGACTTTCCAAAGCTTCTGTTGCTCGTTTGCCTGATGCACCACAGTCAATCAATATATTGTTTTTTCCGTTTGTTATAAGGGTACAGTTACCTGATGAACCGCTTATAATTGAATATAGTTTTAGCATTTATTTCCCCTAAAATTAAAGGGCGGTATAAAACCGCCCTGTGGTTTTTTAGATAAAGTCATCCTCGACAACCTGTATACGATGAATGTCGCCGCCAAGGGCAATAAACTTGTCCTCAAAATTTTCGTAGCCACGGTCAATGTGGTAAATGTCGCGAATTTCAGTATCGCCGTCAGCCATTAGCCCTGCGATAATCATCGCAGCACCTGCTCTAAGGTCTGTGGCGGCAACTGATGCACCTACAAGCTTTTCTACGCCATCGACAATTGCAAGTTTTCCTTCAACCTGCACATTTGCACCCATACGTTTTAACTGACTGATGTATCTGAAACGGTTGTCCCAAACACCTTCCTTGGCGGTAGATGTGCCAGGGATGGTTGTAAGGAATGTTACAAGCTGTGGCTGCATATCTGTTGGATAGCCTGGGTAGGGTAAAGCAATAAAGTTGATTCGGCGGAATGTAACGCCATCCTCAACCCATACACGAGCAGTATCATCACCGTATTCCACAGATACACCTGCTTCAATAAGCTTTGAGCCGATAACCTCTAAGTGTCGGGGGATAACATTCTTTAATGTTACATCGCCACGGGTTGCAGCTGCTGCTATCATAAATGTACCTGCCTCTATCTGGTCAGGAATAATTGCATAATTTACGCCGTGAAGCTCAGATACGCCTGTTATACGAATAGTATCTGTACCTGCACCTCTGATTTTTGCACCACAGGCGTTTAAGAAGTTTGCAAGGTCAACCACGTGAGGCTCTCTTGCTGCACTTTCAATAGTGGTTGTGCCGTTTGCAAGAACTGCCGCTAAAATTGCATTAACAGTTGCACCAACTGATACAATATCAAAATAGATATGAGCACCGCGAAGCTTTTGAGCTTCGGCAGCAACAATACCGCGGGAAGTGTCAACCTTTGCACCCATTAACTCGAAACACTTAATGTGCATATCAATGGGTCGTGTACCAAAATCACAACCGCCAGGTGGGTCAACGGAAAATTTATTAAATCTGCCCAATAATGCGCCCATAAGATAACTTGAACCACGCATACGACGTGTAAGGTCGCTTTGAGGCTCCCATGAGTTCACATCCGAGCAATCTATCTCCACTGTGTTTTTATCTATATATTCAACCTCTGCGCCGAGGTTTTCAAGTATTTTCAAGAATAGCTTAACATCTTTTATATCAGGCAGATTTTCCAAACGGCATCTGTCCTTGACTAAAAGACAGGCAGGTAATATTGCAACCGCGGCGTTCTTTGCACCGCTTATGGTTACTTCGCCTTTGAGCTTGTTACCGCCATGAATCAAGAGCTTCTCCAATAGATACACCCCTCTTTGTTATGTATATAAATCTTATATAATTTCCTTTGGAAGATTTTGTGAACAAAACCTATATATAATAATTGTACCACACAATAATAAAAAATGCAAAGCATTTTTTCGTTGTATATAAAATTTAATATTATCTAAAATAATCTGTAATAATTTGCCGAAAATGAAAAAACAGCTTGTATTATTTACAAGCTGTCTATATCCGGTTTTCAATTAAACGGCACGCTGTACCTTTCCTGAACGAAGGCAACGTGTGCAAACGTGTACTGACTTGGGAGTGCCATTTACGATAGCCTTAACTTTCATTATGTTGGGCTTCCAAGTTCTGTTTGAACGTCTGTGTGAGTGAGGAACCTTGATAGCAAAGCTTACGCCCTTACCGCAGATATCACATTTAGCCATTTATTACACCTCCTGCAATTAGCATTAAATAAAACATCGTTTATAATTGTAACACACTTTTTTTGATTTTGCAAGTAGTTTATATAAAATTTTTCTTTTTTTTCGTTTTTCTTAAAAAACTTGCAAAATAACAGGCATTTATTGTTGAATTGTTATATAATATTAGGTAATTTTGTATTGAAATGGTTGGGTGTTTATGTTATAATATTATTGGTGTATTATGAATTAAAGGAGCACAAAAGATGAAATTATTTCAGCCTAAGTTATTTTCTGAATTAAAGATTTACACTAAAAAGCAACTGGTATCGGACATCGTTGCGGGAATTATAGTTGCAATTATTGCGTTGCCTTTGTCAATAGCTCTTGCTATTGCATCAGGCGTATCACCTGAAAAGGGACTTTATACTGCTATTGTTGCGGGTTTTGTAAATGCACTTTTAGGAGGCAGCAAGGTTAACATTTCAGGACCGACTGCCGCTTTTGCTACTATTGTTGCAGGTATTGTTGCTGAGCATGGTGTTTCAGGCTTAGCAGTTGCAACCGTAATGGCAGGTATAATACTCATTATTATGGGTCTATGCCGTTTTGGTGTGCTTATTAAATATATTCCTTATACCATTACAACGGGCTTTACATCGGGAATTGCTTTAACTATTGTAATTGGCCAGTTAAAAGACTTTATGGGTCTGACATTTGCGGAGGGAACACATGCTGTTGAAACAGTGGAAAAGCTTACGGCGGTAGTTGGCTCAATGGGAACTTTTAATTTACATGCATTTATATTAGGTGCAGTTTCGCTTATAATTCTTGCTATATGGCCTAAAATAAGCAAGAAGATACCAGGTTCATTGGTAGTTGTTATATTAGGCGTATTGGCAGTAAAGTTCCTTGGACTTAATGTTAACACTATTGGAGATTTGTACGAAATTTCAAGAGCTTTACCAAAGTTCGCAATGCCTGAAATCAGTTTTGCTTCTGTTTCCCAGTTATTGCCCAGCGCATTTACTATTGCAATATTAGCAGGTATTGAGTCTCTTCTATCATGTGTCGTATCAGACTCTATGATAGGCGACAGACACAATTCCAATACAGAGCTTATTGCTCAGGGTGCAGGAAATATTTTTTCAGGACTCTTTGGCGGTATACCCGCAACGGGTGCTATTGCAAGAACGGCGGCAAACGTTAAAAATGGCGGAAGAACACCCGTTGCAGGAATTGTTCATGCGCTTGTGCTTCTGTTAGTTCTTGTTGTACTTATGCCATATGCTGCATGGATACCAATGCCTGTAATTGCTGCAATACTGTTTATGGTGGCATACAATATGTGTGAGTGGCGTCAGTTTGTTAAGATTTGTAAAACTGCACCAAAGAGCGACATTACAGTTTTGGTATTGACCTTTGCATTGACGGTTATATTTGATCTGGTTGTGGCAATAGAAATCGGCCTTTTAGTTGCAGCGTTCCTGTTTATGAAGAGAATGGCGGATGTTACGCATATCCGTCCATGGACACGCTCTGATGAGGAGGTTTCAGATGACAATGGAAGATTAAAGAGAATTCCGCCTAAAACACAGGTTTTTGAAATTAACGGACCAATGTTCTTTGTAACCTCGGATAAGTTTGCATCAATTCCCATTAAGGAGGGAGTTAAGGTTATTATCATTCGTATGAGAAATATACCTGCACTTGATATCTCAGCAATGCAGTCCTTTGAAGAGGTATACAGGCTATGTAAAAAGAAAAACATCAGAGTTCTTTTCTCCCATGTAAATGAACAGCCCATGTCAGTAATTCAAAAATCAGGTTTTTATGAAATGGTGGGAGAAGAAAACTTCTTAAAGAATATTGACGAGGCACTTCTATGTGCTGAGAAAATCTGTAACGAATAAAATTCCAAGGAGGGTATTACCATGGAAAAGACAGGCAAGTTGCCAATTACAAAACTTATTGAAAACTTTAAGTTGGAGGTCCTTTATGCACCTGATAATCTGGATGATGTGTATATTACAACCTCTGATGTGAGCCGTCCTGGTTTACAGCTTGTAGGTTTTAGTGAATACTTTGATAATTCAAGAATACAGATTATGGGAAAGGTAGAGTTTACATACCTTGAACAGTTACGTATAAGCGAGAGACAGGAGAGAATGGAGCAGTTCTTTTCTCTTGGTTTTCCTGCTCTTGTTATAACAAGAGGTTTGCAGATATTCCCTGAGATGCAGGACCTGGCAGAAAGGTTACAGGTTCCATTACTTCGTTGTGAACACGGAACATCTCAGTTTATGAGTATGGTTATCCGCTATTTGTCAGAACAACTTGCACCCAGAAAGACTCGCCATGGTGTTCTTTGTGAAATCTATGGTGAGGGAATTCTTATTATGGGCGAAAGCGGCGTCGGAAAGAGTGAGGCGGCAATAGAGCTTGTAAAGCGAGGCCATCGTCTTGTTGCCGATGATGCAGTTGAGATTAAGAAAATCTCAGACTCTGCCCTTATTGGTACAGCACCTGATGTTATCAAACACTTTGTTGAGGTACGCGGTATCGGTATCATTGATGTTAAGGAAATCTTTGGCATGGGTGCTATTAAAAACGAACAGCAGATAGATATGGTTATTCATCTTGAACCATGGGAAAAGGACAAGCAGTATGACAGACTTGGCATGGTAGATGAGTATACTAATATTATGGGTATAAATGTACCCTCATTGACTATTCCTGTTAAGCTTGGTCGTAACATTGCAGTTATCGTTGAGGTTGCGGGTATGAACAACCGCCAGAAGAAGATGGGTTATAATGCGGCAGTTGAGCTTAATAAGAGATTGTTACAGCAGATGGAAGAAAATATGGGCATGCGGGAGGAAGTATGACAGATAAGTTAAAATCCATTGCAGAAATTGTAAGACTTAATGAGCCTATGAGTGAGCATACCACCTTTAAGATAGGCGGACCAGCTGATTACTTTGTGTCTGTTACAAAGGAAGAAGAGGTTTATGATGCTATTTCGTGGGCGAAAGACAACAGTATTCCATATATGGTTATTGGAAACGGATCTAATATGCTTGTATCTGATAAAGGCATCCGAGGTCTTGTAATTGAGGTAGGCAAGAACTTTTGTGATGTTCGATGTGATGGCGAGAAGATATATGCAGAAGCGGGTGCGCTACTTAGCCGTGTTGCAAAAATGGCAATGAATGAGTCTCTAACGGGAATGGAAGAGGTTTCGGGCATTCCTGGGACAGTTGGCGGTGCAGTATATATGAATGCAGGTGCCTACGGCGGTGAGATAAGTTCATGTATTGAATCTGTGAGATATTTAGATGCTGACGGACAAATCAAAACAGCAACCGCTGAGGAATGTGGTTTTGGATACAGAACAAGTATTTTTGAATCGAAAGACAAGACAGTTTTGTCTGTTGTGTTTAGACTGGAAAAAGGAAACATTGATGAGATAAAAGAAAAAATGGCAGATTACACCAATCGCCGTAAAACAAAGCAACCCCTGTCTTTCCCGTCTGCGGGAAGTACATTTAAGAGACCCGAGGGGTACTTTGCGGGAGCATTGATAGAGGATGCAGGGCTTAAAGGCTATACGGTTGGTAAAGCACAGATAAGTGAGCTTCATGCTGGATTTGTAATTAATCTTGGCGGGGCAACTGCGGAAGATGTCATGGGTGTTATCCGTCATGTACAAAAGGTAGTCAAAGAGAAATATGGCGTTTCCCTTGAACCTGAAATAAGACTTATTGGCGAGGGAATGTAAAGGATTTTTTGAAGAAAGGGAGTGATACTGTGTCGTATGCTTCGGATATAAAAGAAATAATATGCCAGACACAGTATGAGTGCCCTGCATGTCGTTTGGCAGAAATAGCGGGATATTTTGCCTTTCGCGGAAAAGTGGGAGAGGGAGAGTTCAGACTCTCCACAACCATCCCGGCAGTTTCAAAAAGAATGGTAAAAGCCATAGAGGACGAGCTTGGCATTGTTCCTGAAAAAGTCGGAAAGAGTTATGTAATATCAGGTGATGATTTTACAAAGTTTGTAACGGAGATTTCAGGAGATATTTTCCTTTACGAGTGTTGTAAAGTAGCATACATCCGCGGTGCATTCTTAGGCGGCGGGTCAGTTAACTCACCTGAAAAGAAATATCATCTTGAATTTTCAACACGATTCTGGAACATGGCGGAAAATCTTGTTTCAATTTTGAAGGAATTTGACTTCAAACCACGCCAGACGCTGCGAAATGATAAAGCGTTGGTTTATATGAAAGAGGGCGGACAGATTTCTGACCTTCTTGGTTACATTACAGGTGGCCGTGCGGGACTTGAATTTGTTGAGGCACAGGTGGAAAAGGAATATTCTTCTGCTACTCAGCGCCTTGTAAATTGCGACAATGCAAACCTCAATAAACTTGCAATGGCAAGTTCAAGACACATTGTTGCTATTAAGAAGATAAAAACAGCACGTAGGTGGCAAAAGCTTCCCGAAGTGCTTCGTGAAATAGGAGAGCTTCGCGTTAAACATCCTGAGGCAAGTCTTGAAGCTTTGGGTAAAATGACGGAGCCAACAATAGGCAAGTCGGGTGTAAACCACAGATTAAATCGTATTGTGGAATATGCTGAGGGCTTGGGAAAGGATTGATAATATGGCTTTTTGTCATCTTCATACACATACAGAATATAGTCTGCTTGACGGTGAAGCGAGTATAAAAAAGCTTGTAGCACGAGTTAAAGAGCTTGGCATGACAAGTTGTGCCATTACCGATCACGGTACAATGTATGGCGTTGTAGATTTCTACCGTGAATGTAAGGCTCAGGGCATTAAGCCTGTTATCGGATGTGAGGTTTATGTTGCACCAGGTTCAAGATTTTCAAAAGTCCACGGTACAGACAATAAATACTCACACCTTATTTTACTTGCAGAGAATGAAACGGGTTATAAAAACCTTATTTATCTTGTATCAAAAGGCTGTATTGAGGGATATTACTATAAACCCCGTATTGATAAGGAATTACTAAGAGAACACAGCGAGGGTTTAATTGCCCTTTCTGCTTGTCTTGCAGGAGAGGTGCCGAAGCTTCTTCTTAATGGTGAGAAAGACAAGGCCCGTGATGTTGTACGTGAGCATATAGACATTTTTGGCCGTGATAATTATTTTATAGAAATTCAGGATCATAATCTACCCGAGCAGAAGCAAATTTTGCCTCAGCTTATTGACCTTGCACGTAGTGAGGGCGTAGATATTGTCGCAACCAATGACATTCACTATCTTACAAAAGAGGATGCTTTCTATCAGGATGTACTTATGTGCATACAGATGGAAGAGACCGTTAAAAATGAGGATAGAATGACATTTAAGACGGAGGAGTTTTATATTAAGTCAGAAGCGGAGATGAGGGAGATATTTAATTATATTCCCGAGGCTTGCGATAATACACAGAAGATTGCCGACCGTTGCCGTGTTGATTTTGATTTTAATACCCGTCATTTACCAAAGTTTGATGTACCAAATGGTGAGGATGCACATAAGTATTTAACAAGACTATGTAATGAGGGACTTGCTCGTCGATATAAGGATGTAACGGCGGAGTTGCAGGAAAGACTTGATTATGAGCTTGGCGTTATTGAGCGAATGGGCTTTACAGATTATTTCCTCATAGTCAGCGACTTTATAACTTATGCCAAAACTCACGGCGTTGCAGTAGGTCCTGGCCGTGGTTCTGCGGCGGGTAGCCTTGTAAGTTATACTTTGGGAATTACAAATATTGACCCTATTCGATATAGCTTGATTTTTGAACGTTTCTTAAACCCTGAGCGTGTAAGTATGCCTGATATTGATATTGACTTTGCACCCGAGGGCAGACAGAAAGTTATTGAGTATGTAGTATCAAAGTACGGCGAGGATAATGTGGCGCAGATTGTAACCTTTGGTACAATGAAAGCCCGTCTTGCTATCCGCGATGTAGGTCGTGCATTGGGACTTCCTTATGCAGATGTTGATAAGGTGGCAAAATTAATTCCCCGTGAGCTTACTGCAACAATCGAAAGTGCTTTGGAGACAGTTCCTGAATTAAAAGCAATGTATAATGAGGAGCCTGACACAAAGCAGTTAATTGATACATCAAAGGCATTGGAGGGGCTTTCCCGCCATGCATCAACCCATGCGGCAGGTGTTGTAATCACAGGTGAGCCTATTGTAAATTATGTGCCTTTGACACTTAACAAGGATAATTTCATAACTACCCAGTTCCCTAAGGATACCGTTGAGAGCTTAGGTCTTCTTAAAATGGACTTTTTGGGACTAAGAAACCTGACAGTTATTGAAAATGCAAAAAAGCTTATAAAAGACACAAGGGGTATTGATATTGATTTTGATACGATGTCATACGATGAACCCGAGGTGTTTAAGTTTATATCAACAGGAAACACATCGGGCGTGTTCCAGTTGGAAAGTCAGGGAATGCAGTCATTTATGACAGAACTTCAACCTGACAGTCTTGAAGATGTTATAGCGGGAATTGCCCTTTACCGTCCTGGTCCTATGGAGCAAATCCCAAGATATATCCATAATAAGCGTAACCCGCAGGATATTACATACAAGCATCCAAAGCTTGAACCCATCCTTGATGTAACCTATGGTTGTATGGTATATCAGGAGCAGGTATTGGAGATTGTAAAATCACTTGCAGGTTATTCTCTTGGTAAAGCCGACCAGATGCGCCGTACCATTTCTAAAAAGAAAGCGGAGCAGATGAAGATTGAAAGGCAGAACTTTATATATGGTAATATTGACGAGGGAATACCTGGTTGTATAAATATGGGAATAGAGGAAAGTGTTGCAATTTCAATTTTTGACGAGATTAATGATTTTGCAAACTATGCTTTTAATAAGTCCCATGCCGCAGCCTATGCTTTTGTAACATACCAGACGGCATACTTAAAGACGTTTTATCCTGTTGAGTATATGGCAGCACTTATTTCCTCTATTGAGGACACGGATAAAATCAATCACTATATCATAAACTGTAAGGAGATGGGCATTGACCGTTTGCCTCCTGATGTAAATAAGAGCCGAATGGATTTTACAGTTGAGGACGGCAAAATCAGATTTGGACTTTTAGCAGTAAAAAATGTGGGCCGTGCTTTTATTGAAGCACTTGTAAGGGACCGTGATGCTCGGGGAGAATATAAGAGTTTCTCAGATTTTATTAACAGATTAACGGGAACAGATATAAATAAACGCGCAGTAGAAAGCCTGATTTCCTGTGGTGCATTTGACTCCATGGGCCTAAAACGCAGACCGTTAATGATGGCACACGAGTTTGCTTTGCAGGATGCAACAGATAAGAAGCGTAACAACATAGCAGGACAGATGTCTCTGTTTGATGATTTAGAGGAAACTCATGAAATCGTTCTTCCTGATGTTGATGAATATGAAAAGCGGGAACTTTTAAGGCTTGAAAAGAAGTCAACAGGAATGTATTTTTCGGGTCATCCTATGGAGGAATACGAATTAGAACTAAGAAAAATCACAAAGCATAACACCGCCATGATTAATGAGAGTGTTATAAAGACAGAGGATGACGAATACGTTGCCACATCAACAGGTTTGCAGGACGGCGACAATATCGCCCTTGGCTGTATTATAGAGGGACGCAAAAACAAAATAACAAGAAGCAATAAGCAGATGGCGTTTTTAACCCTTGAAGACGCCTATGGCTCTGTTGAGGCATTGGTATTTCCTAAGGTCCTGGAACGTTACTCACATAAGATGAATGAGGGCGATATTGTAATGGTATATGGAACCTTGTCTCTTCGTGAGGATGAGGAGCCTAAAATATTACTAAACTCTATCGAACCAGTTTCTGTTGCAGTTAGTAAACAAGAGTCCCCAGGTATTTTGTATATCCGACTTGACGAGGATACGAATGATATAAGGGCACAGATAACAAGGTCATTATCAGGGTTTAGCGGAAAAATGGAAGTGCGATTATTCTTCAAGGATACAAAAAAGGTAATGCGTGTTCCTGAGAGATTATATTTTGACGGTACTGATGCGGGTCTTCGTGCCCTGAGGGATGTATTTGGCGATGAGAATGTGGCAATAAAGCGATAGCTTTTTATTGTTAAATTAGACAAAATATTCCATTGGTTTTTCCATAGCATTATTGCAAATAACACTTGCAATTTTAATAAAAATGTTGTATTATAGTACAGTATGGAAAAATAGAAGTTAAATTCCCAATAACAATGTGGGGATATGGAGAAAGTTATGTGGACAGTAGTATATATGTCTCAGGACAAGTCTAAGGTGGACAAAATTTTGGCACTTCTTGATGAGCATAAGATCATGACTATGCAACAATCAAGAGGAGTAGAGAGCGAAGATTCAGGTTTGGTATATGAAATTTTAGTTCCGCAGACAGAACTTGAAACTGCACAGGATATTATATTTGATGCAGAGATGTAAAGATAAATTAAGATTAAAAGGTAGGGAAACAGCATGGAGAACAGAAATATAAGAACAATCGGCGTTCTTACCTCAGGCGGAGATGCGCCAGGTATGAATGCTGCAATCCGTGCCGTTGTAAGAACAGGAGCTTATTACGGTGTTAAGGTTTGCGGTGTTATGCGTGGTTATAATGGTCTTATAAATGGTGAGATTGTTGAGATGGATTCCCGTTCGGTAAGCGATATTTTGCAGCGTGGCGGTACGTCTTTGATGACTGCTCGTTGTCTTGCCTTTAAGGAAAAGGAAGGCGTGGAGAAGGCAATACAGATATCAAAGGTATTCGGACTTGACGGACTTATCGTAATAGGTGGCGACGGTTCATTCCGCGGTGCCCGTGATTTGTCAAACTCAGGACTTCCCACAGTTGCAATGCCTGGTACTATTGATAATGATATCAGTTGCTCAGAATATACAATAGGTTATGACACATGTCTTAACACAGTTAAGGATGCAGTAGATAAAATTCGTGATACAGCATCATCTCATGAACGTTGTTCAGTAATTGAGGTTATGGGACGCCATGCAGGATATATTGCCCTTGAAGCAGGTATTGCAGTTGGTGCTGACGTAGTTCTTATTCCTGAGAAACCCTACAACTTTGATGATGATGTGCTTCGCCCCATTCTTGAAGCTAAGTCAAGAGGAAAGAAACACGCAATCGTTATGGTCGCTGAGGGCGTCGGCGGTGTAATTGACATTGCAAAGGAAATTGAAAAAGCGACAGGTATTGAGTCAAGAGCTACAATTCTTGGCCATGTTCAGCGAGGCGGTGCGCCTACCGTAAGAGACCGTGTTATTGCCAGTCAGATGGGTGCAAGATGTGTTGAGCTATTGCTTGAAGGCAAGGCTAACCGTATTGTAAGAGTATTGGATGGCAAGATTTCTGATATTGATATCAATGATGGTCTTGAAATGACAAAGACTCCGCCACAGGAGCTTATAGACCTTGTGGCTAAGCTTTCAATATAATATGACATATATCAGCGAAACAGAGCTTACCGTACGCTATGCAGAAACAGATATGATGGGTATCGTTCATCATTCCCGTTACTATCCGTGGTTTGAAATAGCAAGAGGTGAGTTCATAAAGAAAATTGGTCTCACATATAGTGAAATGGAAAATATGGGCATTCTTCTTCCATTGACAGAGACGCATTGTAAATATATTCAGGGGCTAACTTATGAGGATGAGGTAATAGTAACTTGCAGGATAGAAAAATTATCTGTTGCAAGGATATCATTTCTCTATGAGGTAATTCGTAAAAAGGATATGAAGAAAGTATCCGAGGGAAAGACAGTCCATGGGTTTGTTGACAAAAATATGCGTCCGATAAATATGAAGAAAGATTACTTAGATTTGTGGGATAAAATGGCAGAATTAATGTGAAATTTTAGGCGGACTTGTTTGTTCGCCTAAATTTGTCTCTAAATTTTGAGAAAGGGGAGAGACAATGGATAAATCGCTTAAAATAGCCGTTCTTGATGCAGGAACATTGGGTCAGGACATTGATTTGTCTGTGTTTGACAAATTTGGTCGTGTGGAAGTTTATGAAAAGACAGACCGTCGTCAGATTCGTTTTCGTGTGGCTGACTGTGATGTTGTAATTGTGAACAAACTCCCCTTAAACGAGGAAACCTTAGGCGGTGCAAAAGCCTTGAAGCTAATTTGCGTAACAGCAACGGGATATGACAATATTGATTTAGATTACTGTCGCTCTAAGGGAATAGGCGTTTGTAATGTGCGTGGATATTCATCGGAAAGTGTTGCACAGGTTACAATGGCAATGGCGTTGTCATTGGTAAATCACATTAAGGCATATAACCGTTATGTTACCGATGGAAGCTACACAAAAAGCGGTAGAGAAAACAATGTATCCCCTGTATTTCACGAGCTTTCTACTCTTACCTGGGGAATAATTGGTCTTGGTGCTATTGGCAAGCGTGTTGCACAGATGGCAAAAGGTCTTGGTTTTAACGTGATTGCATATAACCGTAGCATTGATGCACTTTACAATTGTGTTGATCTTGACACATTATGTGAAAAGTCAGACGTAATCTCGGTGCATTTACCATTAACTGATGAGACAAGGTTATTGATAAATAATGAAAAATTATCAAAAATGAAAAGGTCAGCGATTGTTATTAATGTTGCACGAGGCTCGGTGGTGGATGAAACTGCCTTGTGTGAAGCGGTTTTGGAAGGAAGAATAGGCGGTATTGGTGTTGATGTATATTCCCGTGAACCAATGGAGGAGACAAGCCCATATAACAAGGTTATGGACAGAGACAATGTAATTCTTACTCCTCATATGGCATGGGCAACGTATGAAGCACGAATGCGATGTATGAGAGAAATATCAGAGAACATTGATATATTTTTCAAAGGTGGAAAAAGGAATAGGGTAGACATTTAGGGGGAAAATTTACCGATGAAAGGGAAAACACATAGAATACATATAAGGAAAAAGGCTTTTGTTGTACTTCTTGGTGCTATTATTGTTGCAATCATATTGGCACTTGTGGTATTTATGAGCACCCGAGGAAGAACAATTGAGATTACTGGCTCAACGACTACATTCTTCATTGATGACGAGGAGTTCAGATTTACAAAAGAACCCTTTATATGCGACAACGAAATATATTTGCCAGTTGAGGATATTCTGCCATTGTGCGGATACACTCTTGGCTGGGATGAAAGCAAGGGTGCAGTAACGGCAACTATTGATAAGGACACTACATATATTTATAAAGACAAGAACATTCTTGAAAGGAAAGGTAAAATAACAGAATACAGTTTGCCCGTTATGAAGAGGGGTGGACTTATGTATATTCCCTCACAGATGTTTGAGCATTTCAGCCGTGATGAACTGGTGTTTGACGGTGCATTCAAGTTTGTGGAGCGTCCGTATAGGGACCTTATGGAAAGTACATATATAGATGACACACACCGTTTGTCAGGAGATGTAAAGAATTATAACGGTGTATCTGTTGTAGACAATAAATATGCAATGGAAGTTTTGTACTACCCTGAGGAGAATTGCATAAATTATGCCAAGGTTATAAACTCTCTGGCAGATGCTTTGCCCAGCGTTCAGGTATATGATGTAGCCATCCCATCTATGACAGAGTTCTACGGACCAGAGGAGCTTTATACTGACCAGATATCAGGCATCAGGACGATCTATGCTAATCTTAACGAGAACGTTATGCCTGTCAATGTAATCAAGGAAATGTGGCCTCATGCAGACGAGCATTTGTATTTCTCAACGGATCATCATTGGACGCAGAGAGGTGCATATTATGCCTACCGTGCATTTATTCATGCCAAGGGTGAAGATGTACCCGAATTATCAGAGTTCCCAACAGATAATGTTGATAACTTTATAGGTTCATGGAAACACAGTTTAGTAGGTACAGAGGGAGAAAATGCCCTTAATAATAACCCCGAAACATTAGAGAGATTTTTACCTGTTGTAAATTACACAGGGAAAGTATATCTTGATATGCATTTGACGGAGGAATGGCGCGACAGCGAGATTATTGAAAAGAGCGACCACCAGTACACAACATTTATTGGCGGAGATATGCCTATCATCAAGTACACTACCGATGTTAAAAATGGCGAAAAGGCGGTTATCATAAAGGAATCTTTTGGCAATGCCTTTGCAACATGGGCAATAAACAACTACGAGGAAGTGTATATAATTGACCCGCGTTCATGGAATGGTTTTAACAGCAATGCAAACCATGGCGAATTTAACCTTGTTAAATTCTATAACGAGGTATGTCAGTTTAATGATTTGATAGTAGTCAGCTATCCTGGATCTGCGGGTAGCGGTATGCGCAATGCCATTAGTGCGTTAATCAAACCAACAGAATAAGACAAAGGCTCCCTTGATTAAAGGGGGCTTTTTTCGACTAAATTTTTATTGACACAACCTCCAAAGTGTGTTATACTAAATCTATCATCAACAATTGGAAGTGGCGAGTGTCTTTTGGCACAAATTATGCGATAGGATTTCCAAGGGTGAGAATGTACGACCGCTTGATTTTATCAAGCTAAGGCCACACGGACAGCCGGGTCGAACGCCGAACACCGATATTACATCGGATGGCAGTCTCAGACTGCATTATTGATTGAGTTAGAAGCTCAAATTTTATAAGTTGGTTACTTTATAACCATATACGATTTTTACATCGGACTTGTGAAACGGTCAATAAGAGTACGCGTAAACAATCTTTACTTAAACTCTCGAACCTATCCATTAGATATGCCGCTTTTTTAATTGGTATATTTGTATTTTTCACGGTAGACGGTGTATAATCGTTTACCGTTTTTTTGTTTCAGAGGTGGGGAGTATATGAAAAAGATAATTGAGTTTAAGAATATATCAAAGGAGTTTGACGGCGAAGTCGTTCTTAATAATATCAATCTTGATATTTACGATAAGCAGTTTGTAACATTTTTAGGCCCGTCAGGTTGTGGTAAAACTACAACCCTTAGAATTGTGGGCGGATTTGAAACGCCTGATAGCGGTGATTTATATTTTGAGGGCAAGAAAATAAATGATGTTCCTCCCCATAAAAGACATATTAATACAGTATTCCAGAAATATGCTTTATTCCCTCATATGAATGTATTTGAGAACATTGCATTTTCATTAAGACTTCAAAAGTTATCTAATGATGAGATAACAAAACGTGTTAAAGAAATGCTTGAACTTGTAGCATTAAAGGGTTTTGAAAGAAAGAATGTTACAAAGCTTTCAGGCGGTCAACAGCAACGAGTGGCCATAGCAAGAGCATTGATTTCGCATCCCCGTATACTTTTGCTTGATGAGCCTTTGGGTGCACTTGATTTGAAGTTAAGAAAGGATATGCAGAACGAGCTTAAAAAGATACAGAAGCAGACAGGCATAACCTTTATATATGTAACACATGATCAGGAAGAGGCGTTGTCAATGTCTGATGTAGTAGTAGTTATGGCGGACGGCGAAATTCAGCAGATTGGCTCACCAACTGATATTTATAATGAG
This sequence comes from Candidatus Ornithomonoglobus sp., assembly GCA_045539555.1. GTDB lineage: Bacteria > Bacillota > Clostridia > UBA1381 > UBA1381 > Ornithomonoglobus. The sequence goes on along the minus strand of JAZQFP010000037.1, from coordinate 242 downwards.
CCAGTAAACGCCTTTGTGGCTGATTTTATTGGTGAGAGTAACATAGTTGACGGTGTAATGAATGAGGACTTTAAGGTAACATTTTCAGGACACACTTTTGATTGTGTGGACAAGGGTTTCAATAAAAATGAGGCAGTAGATGTAGTAGTTCGTCCCGAGGATGTGGATGTAGTAGAAATAGAAAAAGGAATGCTTAAAGGTGTCGTTACATCTGTTACATTCAAAGGCGTTCATTATGAAAT
>JAZQFP010000036.1:0-3631 GCA_045539555.1 Candidatus Ornithomonoglobus sp. | reverse complement strand
TGTTGAGGAAATTTTGTGTCGCATTCGTGAAGCAAAAGAAAAAGGCGAAGAACTTCCATATCACTTCATCGAAGTTATGGCATGCCGTGGCGGATGCGTTGCCGGTGGCGGACAACCTCGTGTTATTGGCTCGGGATATGCTAAACCATGGGGTATTACCGACAAAATACGTAAACAACGTGCTGCAGGTCTTCTAAACGAAGATTTGAATGCAAAAAATCGTATGTCTCACCATAACGAATCCGTAAAAACTCTTTATAAAGAATATCTCGGAGAACCGGGTGGAGAAAATGCACACCACTTGTTGCATACAAAATATGTAGCTCGTGACAAATATAAATGCTAACTGCATAAAAGGAAAAAACACCGTGGCTTTTAAAGCTACGGTGTTTTGTTTTGCTGTTTGCAGAGCTTACGCAAAGCATCTGTTAAAGGGCTTGAGTAGCAGCTCGAGGATTGCAAAAGGGATTGCAACAATCAGAGCAAGCAAGAGAATACCGCCCCAAACAATTCTTCCTAAAAGAGTATAGTTTTCCATACGCTTAAAATTTATGTGGTTAATACTAGATAAATAATTCAAAAAAACTATTTACCTTATAACACAAAAACTTTACTCGAGCAAATGAAAAATTTACATTAAATTTACACACAAAAAAAACACCGCAGTCATAAAAGACAGCGGTGTTTTTGATTAGAGAGTTATAAGCTTACAATTTAACCGTAAACTTATAATTAAACACTGAAGTATACGCCTCCTGAGCTCCATACACAAGACTGAAAGACATCTTATAATCTATGCAATCATAACTTGTCTGTTCATCAACATACCAATCGCTAACTCGACTATACGATGCCTGAAAATCAGAAAATCCGAGACTTGGAAAATTACACTTAAGGATGCCATCATCATATCTGGCTTTTTCATTAAGGGTCTCAATTCCGACATTATAAGCAACAGAAGCATCATCATTCTTAACTACTTTAGCATAGAAAGTCTGATAACAACTGTCAACTGCGATGCCATCCACTAAATCACCGGAATCAGTTTTAGTATCCTCCTGTGATGTAGTAAAACTGAAGTCATCAACATTTTCAAATTTTGCATTAATGCGCTTCTGACCAATATTGTTAGGATAATCAACGCTATGGTTCAGCAATACTTCTTTCTTAAAAGTTTTAACACCGCTTTCAGACCAAGTCTGTTTTACCTCAATCCAAGAACGATAAACTCCTTTGGCATTTTCTACATCTGTTGAAACGAGCTCTATACCTTCATCAATTTTCTCGCTTGCTAACAAAACATCCTCTGCCGGCTCCTCTGAACGAACGACTACGGAAGCAGAAACATCATAGCTTTTGCCATTGTAATTTACGGTTATTGAATGTTGGATAAGTTTTCGGAAATAATTTACTCCGTCAACCACCTGATCCTCCATTCCGCTGAGCTTCATACCATTATCGGTAATCTGACCGATGCTATGATAAGGCATCATCTGCTTAGTTATACCATCATTATATTCAGGAGTCTCATACATCAGCTCATACTCAAGCTTAAACCCATTCTTATAATTAAGGCTATAGACCAAAACAGAATCTGTTACCGTAACATAGGTCTGCTCAACACGACTGTCGGCAACTCGATGCTCAAGTTTAATCTCGGGCTCACCGAAATTGAAGTCTTCAACATCAACCTCTTCGACAACGTTGTTAAAACGGTTAAACAAAGTGACAGAAATTTTACTGTCGGATGATGCACGCGTTGTCTGGCGCACATAGATCCAACTTTCATAAGAGAGTGAGGTACCTTCAGTACCGGTTTCCTCAGCAACGGTGCTACTGCAACCGCTCTCGAGAACTTCGCTTTCAATAACCTCAGGAGGAGTAATGATATCATCATCGTCACTGCAAGAGGTAAACGCCATACCGGTAAGAACAGCAGCTACTGCCATTACAAACCAAAACTTCTTTGTTTTCATAAAATAAATTGTTTTTAAAGTTTATATTAAGATTAACTGTTAATTTTATCTTTAATACAACATATTTCACAAAATCACCTTATATAACATTTAAGCAATTAAAAATAGTTGTAGATAATAATTTTTCAAAACTTTTCTTACTTTAATATACCCTCACAAACTATGTTATTGCATATCAAGTGGATCCACTTTTTGTTCTGTTGCAAAACCACCTGACACATCGGTCCAATCGGAATAAGCTATACCCTCATCACAATAACTGCATCCTGAACACAAAAATCTGTTAGTTCCTGAACAATTGTAAGAATATTTATTACTGTTTGCACAATATTGAGTACTATTATGGCAACGATAATAATAGCCTCTAACAGTCCCCATCCATCTTGGCCCCGCTGCATCATAATTTCCGCTCGCTCCATATCCGCAATATCCTTCCACTATATTTGAATAAGAAGCCCCCCTGTCTTTACAAGACAACATCGTTGTACAATCAGAACATTTTGCCTCTAAGCGAGGGTACCAAAACATGTAATATCCTGTTGTACTGGTATCATAATTATTAGGTGAACCAGAATATCGTACAGACATCCTCATATAAGCAGGGGTATTATATGTTCCGCTATCGTCTAAGTTATTATTAGTAAGCATATCAGCGTCACTACTCCTCTTATACCCAGTACAATGTTTTTTATAAGTTGAATTTGAATCCCATTTACTATTTTGTGTGTACGGAAGGCATCCGGCATCGCCTCCAGAATAAATAATTCTCCTTCCGCTAGATTTATATGTAATTTTAGGTGACCAACTACCCAATGTATAGTTGCTTACAGTAGATGTATCATACTTAGTACCATACGACGTTATAGAACTGGAAGAACCGTTTATACATGCAACACTATTTCCTGCCGTACGCAAGCGAATAGGTTTTGTTGAATTTACACTACTGCCACCAGAAACATATAGATACCTATTCTCATACACTTCCATTATAGTCTTATTTACATTAACTTCTGAACCACCTGTAACAACATTACCAACGCAGTATTTTCGACCTCGATTAAACATACCTGCAGTAGTCCTGCCATAAGAATCATGTCGACCTAATGTATTTAATGCAGAGGCAGTAAAAGTAGATTTATTTCTAACATCAACATTGATATAAGAGAAAACATTATTAAACAAAACATTGGAGTTATCAACAACCAACACAGATCCATTTTCGCCGGTATCAATATCTACTGATTCACCACTATAAGTTTCGTCCATATCTGCATCTTTAAATTCCAAGATATGATAATCATTACCATGGAATGTTAGCATTCCGTACGGTTGATTGCCATCTCCATCTACATGATCAGGATAATGAGTCTTACCTTCATAATAAGAATTAACTGCTTCAAAATAAGTATCACCCATAAATTTAATTTTAGTACCATAAGCTTGCATCATCAAAGTCCTATCTTTTGAGTAATAAATCCTTGCAGATTCGCCTATTTCCGATGAGTAATTACTAGGTTTCTGATGAATCAGCCCCACATTTCTCCATACATAAGTAGTTACTTTATCGCCATCTCGTTTATTGATTTCAAAAGATCTTCCCATCCAATCCTTTTCGACACCTTGATCATTATGGGTATCAAGAACAATATCAATAT
>JAZQFP010000035.1:0-4683 GCA_045539555.1 Candidatus Ornithomonoglobus sp. | reverse complement strand
TATCTGCATTATCAGTTGTTTATCCTATGTAATTAAAAAAACAGGCAAAACAATGCCTGTTTTTTATTGTCAAAATATCTTGAAAATGGCTAAGTGGTATGATATAATTGTTATAATAATTTATATGAGGTGATTATATGAGTACTATGTTAATTTTAGCAGGAATATGTTTGGATGTTGCCTGTCTTGGTTTACTTATTGCATTAGTTGTAAACAAGTGTAAGAAAAAAGCCGAGGATGAGAAATAATGGGATATCTGAATAGTTTTTATAATGCGGGACCTGGTGTAAGTAAAGACGAGAGAAAGAAAAAGGGCTTTTTCGCATATTTTGAAGTATTAGGAGCAAAATTTTTTAAGCTTATAAAAGCCAATATTATATATTTTTTAGCAAGTATTCTATACATTGTTTTAGCAATTTTCTTCCTTGCTCCGTTAATTTCTAATGGATTTGGGTTAGAATCTATTTTAAGCGGCCTTGAAGATGCACAAAAGGCGAAAAGTATAATATATACAATTTTGTCTTGTTGGTTATTGAACTTTTTTGGAGCAGGTCCAGCGTCAGCGGGTTATGCATTTGTTACAAGATGTTTTACCCGCCGTGAGTACACATGGGTTTTCAGTGATGGATGGGATAAGTTTAAGGAAAACTTTCTGAGCTCTGTAAAACTGCTTGTAACAGATATAATCGTCATATTTGTCTTAATGAATGCAATTTCCATATATTCACAGATAGCTGACGGAAATGTTATTTATATGTTTTTAAGATATCTTCTGATGGTCATATTCTTTGTGTATATGATGGCACATATATTTACATATCAGATCATGGTTACATACGAGTGTAAGTTTAAGGATATTATTAAAACATCAATAATTATGGCTATTGCAAATCTACCTGTTTGTGTATTACTGATTATTATAACAGGCGCTATATTATTGTTAATATCAAACCTTGGTTTGTTTACACCAGCGGTGTTTGCAATTTTAGGTATGTCTTTTACCCGTTTTCCGTTGGAATTCTATGCAACGCGTGTAATTGATAAAAACATAAGAATGGTAAAAAAGAAATCAGCAATTCGAGAATCAGAGACTAAAACAACAGAGAGGGCAGATAAAGAATGATTTTAGAAGAATATGATGTTGTGGTTATCGGAGGAGGCCATGCGGGAGCTGAGGCAGCATTAGCTTCTGCGAGACTTGGAATGAAGACAGCTATGTTTTCTATAAGTCTTGATGCTATTGGAAATCTTCCCTGTAATCCAAGTATAGGCGGTACAGCCAAAGGTCATCTTGTGCGTGAAATTGATGCATTAGGTGGCGAAATGGCAAAGGCCGCGGATGCATCATTCATACAATCTAAAATGTTGAACCGTGGAAAAGGACCTGCGGTTCATTCTTTACGTGCTCAGATTGACAGAAAGACATATCACCGCGAGATGAAGCGTCGTCTTGAAGAACAAAAAAATCTGCAAATAAAGCAGGGAGAAATCGTATCAATAACAACAAAAAATGGTGCAGTTACAGGTGTTATAACAGATACTGGTGCAGAGTATCTTGCAAAAGCTGTTATTATTGCCTCAGGTACATTCTTAAAAGGAAAAATTCTTATGGGAAACTATTATAAAGAGAGTGGCCCTGACGGAATGTTCCCGTCAAATGAATTATCATCAAGTTTAAGAGAGCTTGGTATAACACTTAGGCGTTTCAAAACAGGAACTCCTGCAAGATTACATGCAGATTCCCTTGATTATAGCAAGATGGAAGTAGAAAAAGGTGATGATATTATCACACCATTTTCTTTTGAAACAACAGAGCCTGGTGAAAATAAAGTTGATTGTTATCTTGTTTACACGAACGAGAAAACACATAAGATTATAAATGATAATTTGCACCGAAGTGCTATGTATAGCGGAATGGTTGAGGGCGTAGGCCCGAGGTATTGTCCGTCCATTGAGGACAAGGTTGTAAGATTTCATGAGAAACCCCGACATCAGTTGTTTATTGAGCCTATGGGCCTTGATACAAAGGAAATGTATGCTCAGGGCTTTTCAACAAGTTTGCCCGAAGATGTGCAGATTGAGATGTATAGAAGTGTAAAGGGCCTTGAAAATTGTGAGATTATGCGTAGTGCATATGCCATTGAATATGACTGTTGCGACCCCACTGAGTTATATGCTACACTTGAATTTAAGAAAATCAGCGGTTTATTTGGAGCTGGTCAGTTTAACGGTACATCAGGGTATGAGGAAGCGGCAGCGCAAGGGCTTATTGCTGGAATTAATGCTGCATTGAAATTAAAAGGTGAAGAGCCGTTAATTCTGAACAGAGTTGATGGATACATTGGCACTTTAATTGATGATCTTGTAACAAAGGGGACAAATGAGCCTTATAGAATGATGACATCAAGATCAGAGTATCGTTTGCTTTTAAGACAGGATAATGCTGATGAGAGATTAACTCCTATTGGATATAAAGTCGGTCTTATAAGCCAGGACAGATATGACAGATTTCTTAAAAAAATGTCCTTAATTGAAAAAGAGATAGAGAGAATCAATTCAATTACAGTTTCTCCTTTGGTAGCTAACCCTGTACTTGAAAAGTATAACTGTACTCCAATAAAATCAGGAGTAAAACTGTCAGAATTGATCAAAAGGCCCGAGCTTGATTATAATAAATTGAAAGATTGCGACCCAACACGCCCACAATTACCTGCGGATGTGTGCGAAGAAGCGGAAATTAAATTAAAATATGACGGATATATAAAAAGACAAATGTCCCAAGCGGCACAAACAAGCAAAATGGAGTCAAGACAGTTACCAGAGACAATAAATTATAGCGAAATTCATGGTCTGAGACTTGAAGCAAGACAAAAGCTTGAAAAGATACGCCCCAAGTCATTAGGACAGGCATCAAGAATTTCTGGCGTTTCTCCCGCGGACATCTCTGTGCTTATTATCTGGCTTGAAGCATATAGCAGAAACAAGGAATGATTAATATGTGTCTTATTAAACGTGCATATTTGTGTATTAACTGTGAAAAACGGTTTTATGAAGAAGAGGCAAGGTATTATTACAAAAGGAATTGTATCTGTAATAAATGTGCGGATAGTTATAAAATGTATAGAGAAGATTCTACACATTATGCAGGACCCAATATGGAATTTTACGCACCTGCTTTTGTATATTCCAATGAATTTAAGAAATCATTTCTTAAATTTAAGTTTCAAGGGTATAAAACATATGGGCATATTCTTGCAGAACTAGCCGCTGACCGAATAAGAGAAAACCCGTATTTTGATGATTATGACAGAATAATTCCCGTACCAATTTCAAAATACAGGATGAATGAGAGAGGTTTTAATCAGTCAGAAATAATGCTTGAACATATTGCCAAAGCAATGAATAAACCCATTTTTCATTGTCTTATTAGAATAAAACATTCTACACCACAAAGTAAATTTCAAAGGTTCATATTAAGAGCAAAGAATGTTAAGGATGCGTATGAATGTACTCACCAGTTTAATGGCGAAAATCTTATACTCTTTGATGATGTTTATACAAGTGGAAGTACAATGTATGAATGTGCTAAGATATTAAAGAAGCAAGGCGCGGGTAAGATCGCAGGAATTTCGTGTGCTCATTCGTATTATGTTTATAATTAAGTAATTGACAAAACGATTTTGATGTGATAAAATAACAGAAAAATATTTCAGGGGAGCTTGTGCACAGGCTGAGAGGAAGTAATGAACTTCGACCCTTTAACCTGATATGGATAATGCCAACGTAGGGACGAAATGAAAAGAAATTTTTAACGAAATCACCTACATTAGTGATTTCGTTTTTTGTTTTATTAAAAGGAGGATGACTATGATAAGAGAAATGTTAAGAAACGTAAGAGAGAGTGCACCATTAGTACATAACATTACAAACTATGTTACGGTAAATGATTGTGCAAATGCAATTATAGCAGTGGGTGGATCGCCTATTATGTCGGACGATATTGATGATGTAAGGGATATTACTGCAATATGTAATGCACTGAATATAAATATTGGTACTCTTAATAATCGCACAATAGAAGCTATGTATGAGGCAGGTAAGATTTCTAACAAACTAAATCATCCTATCATATTGGACCCTGTTGGTGCAGGAGCATCAAAGCTTCGCACAGAAACTGCAAAAGGTTTGCTTGACAAGGTGCAGTTTTCTGTCATCAGGGGAAATATATCAGAGATAAAGGCACTTGCATTAGGCGACACAGCAACAAAAGGCGTTGATGCCAATATTGCAGATAAAGTTACAGATGAAACAGTAGACAATGTAATTAAATTTGCAAAGGAATTTGCTGCAAAAACGGACGCTACTGTTGTTATTACTGGAGAGACCGATATTATTGCTAACAAAAATGTTGCATATATTGTAAAAAACGGACATCCCATAATGAGTAAAATAACGGGCTCAGGTTGTATGTTAAGTGCAATTACGGGAGCGTTCATTGGAGCAAATTCTAATAATATTACAGAAGCTGTTCTTAGTGCTGTGTGTGTTATGGGTGTCTGCGGTGAACGGGCGTTTGCGAGATTGAAGAAAGAAGAGGGAAATGCAACATTCAGGACATATTTGATTGATGAATTGTATAACATAGATGAAAAGATTTTAGGAGAGAATGCAAAATATGAAATG
>JAZQFP010000034.1:0-11301 GCA_045539555.1 Candidatus Ornithomonoglobus sp. | reverse complement strand
TGTTGTTAGCACTCAACGGTGGCGAGTGCTAACAAAGATGGTTTATTAGAGGGGAGGCAGATATAATGGAGCTTAATGATAGAAAAAAACTTATATTACAGGCTATTGTTGACGAATATATTTCATCTGCCGAGCCGGTAGGGTCCCGTGCAATTTCAAAGAAAAACGAATTGGGACTTTCATCTGCCACTATTCGTAACGAAATGGCAGACCTGGAAGAAATGGGATATCTTATCCAGCCTCATACTTCCGCGGGACGAATTCCAACGGATGCTGGATACCGTTTCTATGTAAATTCCCTTATGCGCCGTTATAAAATGGGAGTTGAGACTATTGAACAGTTACAGGAAGAATTGGCAGGTCGTATAAACCGACTTGACAGAACTATTCTTAAAGCAGGTTTAATGGCAGCAGCGCTAACAGATTACACTACTGTAATCACATCCCCCATAGGTGAGAGGGTTGATATAAAGAAACTTGATTTGGTTTCTATTGCTGATGATACAGTAATGCTTATTATTGTAACATCAAGAGTTAATAACAGAGTTATTAAGGTAAGGTTGACGCAGAAAGATTGTACTGATATTGTAGAGATTTTGAATAATCGACTTATCGGAAAGACCTCAGACGAGATAGGTTATGATACAATTCGCGAAATTGAGACAGAATGTACTGAAAAATTAAGTATAGATGAACGTATTATTATAAAAGTACTTAATTTTGTATATGAATGTATCGGAGACCTGGACGAGAGTGAAATCTTTGTTGAAAATGCAAAGTCAATCTTGAAATATCCCGAGTACAGCGATGTTAATAAAGCACGGGAGATATTCAGTTTCTTAGAGGATAAGAAAAGCTTAAAACAGTTAATTTCGGGAACTGATTCAGATGGTGTCCGTGCTATGATAGGAACAGAAAATGAACCTGAAATATTAAAAGATTGTTCCCTTGTTACCGTTAATTATTCACTTGATGGTAAGAATGTAGGAAAGCTTGGCGTTATAGGACCGAAGAGAATGAATTATTCTCAGGTTTTTGCCAGTCTTGATTTAATATCTCAGGAAATAGATAAATTATTCTCGCACATTACTGAGGATGACATATAAGGAAAGGAGGAAAAAAGATGACAGAGAAAATTGAAGAGATTGAGAACATTGAAGAAGCAGCTGAAACTACCGAAGTTACAGAAAAAGAGCCCGAACTTACAAAGGAAGAAAAACTGCAAAAAGAAATTGATGAGCTTAATGATAAATATTTGAGACTTATGGCAGAGTTTAGCAATTACCAGAACAGAACTCAAAAGGAAAAGATTGCCCGTTATGCAGATGCTATGGTGGATGCGACAGCAGAGATTTTGCCCATTGGTGATAATCTGGAAAGAGCACTAAAAACTGAGGTTAAGTCTGAGGATGCCATAAAGTTCAAAGAGGGTATTGAAATGGTAATGAAGCAGTTTAATGACTGTTTGGAAAAACTGGGTGTTACTCCCATTGAAGCGGAGGGACAGCCGTTTGACCCTAATTTCCACAATGCAGTTATGCACGTGGAGGATGAGAGCATGGGAGAGAATGTAGTAGCAGAGGACCTTATGCGCGGGTATATTTATAAAGGTGAACGAGTTGTTCGCCACAGTATGGTAAAAGTAGCAAATTAAATTCAGGAGGAAAATAAAAATGGGAAAGATTATAGGTATTGACTTAGGTACAACAAACAGTTGTGTAGCAGTTATGGAGGGTGGTAGCCCCAATGTTATCACAAACTCTGAGGGTGCAAGAACTACACCATCAGTTGTTGCATTCCAGAAAGATGGCGAGAGAATTGTAGGTCAGGTTGCTAAGCGTCAGGCAGTAACAAATGCTGATCGTACAATTATGTCAATCAAGAGAAAAATGGGTACAACAGAAAAGGTAACAATCGATGGTAAGGGATACACTCCTCAGGAGATTTCTGCAATGGTGCTTTCAAAGCTAAAAAGCGATGCAGAGGCATATCTTGGAGAGCCCGTAACACAGGCGGTTATTACTGTTCCTGCATATTTTAACGACTCACAGCGTCAGGCAACAAAGGACGCAGGTAAGATTGCAGGTCTTGAAGTATTGCGTATAATTAACGAGCCCACAGCCGCAGCCTTGGCATATGGTATGACTGATATGGATAAGACTGTTATGGTATATGACCTTGGCGGTGGTACATTTGACGTTTCAATTCTTGAAATTGCTGACGGCGTATTTGAGGTACTTTCAACTAATGGTGATACACACCTTGGCGGTGATGATTTTGACCAGGCAATTATTGATTATCTTGTAAAGACATTTAAGGAAACTGACGGAATTGACCTGACAGGTGATAAGATGGCTATGCAGAGATTAAAGGAAGCTGCTGAGAAGTCAAAGATTGAGCTTTCAGCTACAACAACATCTGCAATTAACCTGCCTTTTATTGCAGTTGATGCATCTGGTCCCAAGAACCTTGATATAACATTAACTCGTGCTAAGTTTGAGGAGCTTACAGCTTCACTTGTTGACAGAACATTGGTAAGCATCAGAAACGCTATGCGAGATGCAAATCTTCAACCCTCACAGATTGATGAAGTACTGCTTGTTGGTGGTTCATCAAGAATTCCTGCGGTTCAGGAAGCGGTTAAGAAGGAAATGGGCAAGGAGCCTCATAAGGGTATCAACCCCGACGAGTGTGTTGCAGTAGGCGCAGCTCGTCAGGCAGGTGTACTTGGTGGTGAGGAGACAGGTGTACTATTGCTTGATGTTACTCCGCTTTCACTTGGTATTGAGACACTTGGTGGCGTTTGCACAAAATTAATTGAGCGTAACACTACTATCCCTACATCAAAGTCTCAGGTATTTTCAACCGCAGCTGACGGTCAGACACAGGTTGAGATTCATGTTCTTCAAGGTGAGCGTGAGATGGCTCAATACAATAAGACACTTGGTAGATTTAACCTGACAGGTATTGCACCCGCTCCCCGTGGTGTACCCCAGATTGAGGTTACATTTGATATTGACGCTAACGGTATCGTTAATGTTACTGCAAAGGACTTAGGAACTGGTAATGAGCAGAAGATTACAATTACTGCTTCATCAAACCTAAGCGAAGAAGATATCGATAAGGCTATCAAGGAAGCTGAGCAGTACGCAGAAGAGGATAAGAAGCGTAAGGAAGAAGTTGAAACTCGTAATGGTGCAGAATCAATGGTATTCCAGTGTGAGAAGACTCTGAATGAACTTGGCGACAAGGTATCAGAGGAAGAAAAGGCAGAGATTACCGCTGAAATCGATAAAGTTAAGGAAACATTAAAGGGCGAGGATACAGAGGATATAAAGGCAGCGGTAGAGGGACTTACACAGAAGTTCTACCAGATGTCAGAGAAGATGTATCAACAGGCTAACCCCAATGGTGCTCAGGGCTTTGACCCTAATATGGGAGCAGACCCCAATGCAAATGCACAGGGCGATCCTAATGTATATGATGCTGACTACCGTGAGGTAGATGGCGAAAACTAATTAAGAATTAAAGAAAGGCGGAATAAAGGCATTATTCCGCCTATCTTTGTAAAATTGACTATTTACAATGAGCTATTTATGTTGTATAATATATCCTATGGTAGGTGAAAAGAAAAATGGCGGAAAAACGCGATTATTACGAGGTCCTTGGCGTAAATAAAGGCGCTACGGGCGATGAAATTAAGAAAGCATTCCGTAAAATGAGTAAAAAATATCACCCTGACCTTAACCCTGGCGATAAAACGGCAGAGGAAAACTTCAAGGAAGTTAACGAGGCATATCAGGTATTGTCCGATGATGAGAAACGCCAGAGATATGACCAGTTCGGCCATGCAGGTGTTGACGGCAACGCTGGTTTTGGCGGTGGCGGTTTCGGCGGCTTTGATATGGGTGATTTTGGCGACATTTTCGGTGATATATTTGGCGGCGGCTTTGGCGGTTTTGGTGGCGGTCGTTCACGCCGTAACAGCCCGAGACGCGGCAGTGATTTAACAGAATACATCAGTCTTACATTTATGGAGGCGGCATTCGGTTGCAAAAAGAAAATAAACATAACGAAGACAGAAACTTGTGATGAATGTCATGGCTCGGGTGCAAAAAAAGGCACACAACCCATTACATGTTCACATTGTAACGGTACTGGACAGATTCAACAGCGCCGACAGACAATGTTTGGCTTCTCAAATGTGATTACAGAGTGCCCCACATGTCATGGTAAAGGTAAAATTATAAAAGAGACATGTTCAGCTTGTCGCGGCACAGGTAATGTCCGTAAGAATAAGACTGTTGAGGTTAACATTCCTGCGGGTATTGACAATGATCAGGTAATGCGAATCGGCGGTGCGGGTAATAGCGGAGTAAACGGTGGTCCCGCGGGAGATTTACAGTTGGTTATCCGTGTTAAGCCTGATGAAATATTCAAGCGTGATGGCTTTGATGTAAATGTTACATTCCCGATATCATTTACACAGGCGGCATTAGGTGCAACCCTTAAAGTACCTACAATTCACGGAGTCGTTGAATATGAATTACCTGAGGGAACACAGCCCAATACACGTTTCCGTTTAAGAGGTAAGGGTATTCCCGTACTTAATGGCCGTGGCAACGGTGATCAGTATGTAACGGTAACCGTTGAGGTGCCCAAAAACTTAAATGCAAAGCAAAAGGAACTTCTACGGGAATTTGACACAGATTGTGAATACACAAAGCGTAACAGTTTTGCAGAGAAGATGAAAAAGATTTTCAAATAATATAGAACTCAATGGGAGGAAAAGGATATGACACCAAACATTTATGAACTTGGTAAAATGACAAAGGAGCAGTACGATTTCATTATGAAACGTGCCGAGCTTGATATTACCGAGCAGATGAAGATTGCAAAAGAGGTTTCTGACGATATTCGTGTCCGTGGTGATGAGGCAGTATTGGAATATACTGCTAAGTTTGACCGTGTTGAGCTTACAGCGGATACTATGAAGGTAACACAGGAGGAAATCGAGGCGGGTTACAAGCGTTTAGATAAAGAGACCCGTGAGGCAATTGAATATGCTTACAAGAACATATACGATTTCCATGAGAAGCAGTTGCCTGAGGAAATGTGGTTTACAATGGTGGATGACGGACTTATGGTGGGTGAAAAGACAACACCTATCGTTGACGTGTGTCTGTATGTACCTCATGGTAAGGGCTCATTCCCATCAGTATTATGTATGCTTGGTATTCCCGCAGTTGTTGCAAAGGTGCCAAGAATTGTAGTTGTAACACCTCCCAACGAAAAGGGTGAGGTTGATGACGCTATCCTTTGCGCTGCAAAGATTATTGGTATTACTGAGATTTATAAAGTGGGCGGAATTCAGGCGGTAGCAGCCGTTGCTTACGGTACTGAGACAATTCCTAAGTGCCATAAGATTATAGGACCAGGCAACAGTTATGCAACTGCTGCAAAGCGAGTTCTGGCAAGTCATATTGATGCAGGTCTTCCTGCGGGTCCCTCTGAGGTTATAATTTTAGCAGATGAGAGTGCAGACCCTGAAAAAGCTGCACGCGACTGGATGATAGAAGCCGAGCACGGCCCCGACAGTGCGGCACTTTTGGTAACTCACTCCCGTGAGCTTGTGGATAAGGTTATTCCCATTATGAATGCACAGCTTGAAAAGTTATCGGACAAGCGTAGAAGCTTTATTGAAACTAACTTTACTACATACGGCGGTATTATCTTAACAGAGTCATTGGAGGAGTCAATTAAGTTTGTAAACGACTATGCTCCCGAGCATATGGAAGTTATGACAAAGAACCCCTTTGATACATTACCCTTAATCAAAAATGCAGGTGAGATTTTACTTGGAGATTATACTCCTGTTACATTGTGCAACTTTGTTTTAGGACCTAATGCAATTTTGCCCACAGGCGGTTTTGCAAAAACATACTCATCAGTATCTGTTATGGACTTCTTAAAGCGTTCATCAGTAGGTTATGCATCAAAAGAGGGCTTTAATAAAGTTCGTGATTATGCATATAAATTTGCAACTGTTGAGGGATTTGAGACTCATGCCTTGGCAGTAAAGGAGCGCGATTAATATGAGAACAGTTAAAGTAACAAGAACAACAACTGAATCTGAAATGGGTATTACCCTTGATTTTTCACCATTAAAGGCTGATTACCGCAAGGCTATAAACACACCCATTGTATTCCTTAATCATATGATTGAGCATATTGCTTACCGTGCGGGGTTTAATATTGAAACAAGTCTTAAACTTGATGAGTATGCCTTAGCACATGTTATTTGCGAGGACCTAGGAATTGCTTTGGGTAAGGCGGTAAAAGAATATATTGATACAACTGACGGCACGGCAGGTTTTGGCGATGCAGTGGGCATGATTGACGAGGCTCGTGCATCGTGTGCTATGAGTTTTGAAAGCCGTGCATATATAGATATTGACTATCACGGCATTGATGTCCCTGTACAGACAGAGGGTATGAACTCAGAAGATTTGGAAACATTTTTAGAGGGCTTTGTTCAGGGTGCAATGTGTACAATGCATATTGACCTATATAAAGGCCATAACGGACATCATATATGGGAGGCAATCTTCCGTAGTGTTGGGTCAGCACTTAAAAATGTTGTGGCAGTATCCGAGGACAGACTTGGCAAGACCTCAGGTGTTGCTGGTAAGGTTGACTGGGTAATAGAATAATGAAAGATTTTTTAAGCAAGTATAACACCGTCATATTTGATATGGACGGTGTTATCACAAGTGAGGAAAAATACTGGGACGCAGCGGCTTTAACAGTTTGGGAATATCTTCGGTTTTGCAGGAATGAGAGCATCTCTGCGCCACAATGTATGGCAAATGTAAGAGAGATACGAAAGACAGTATTTTGTGATGATTTGCTCATAAAAACCCTTAAAGACAAGGGTGTAAATTCCAACTGGGACTTGGGATATGTAACCGTTCTTATAGCTTGGATATTAAAGACAGAGAATTTTCAGGAAGTGTTGGAGTATGCCAGAGCTTTACCTGAAAATATCATAGATTGCTATGATGAGTTGGCAGAGAAATGTGCAATAGTATCGGGCTATGACTTTGAGTGGCTTCGTCGCAACGGAGTTATGTGGCAGACAATGCACGGGCTTTTTCAGGAGTGGTATTTAGGCGAAGAGGTCTGGGGAAAACCTGCAAAAAATACAGGTAAAAAAGGACTTATGTATTTTGAGGAGCCCATTGTTAATAAGGACAAACTAAAAGAACTTTTGTGTAAACTTTCAAAAACCCATCGTTTATGTACAGGAACAGGCAGACCTTTTGATGAAATGATAACACCTCTTAAAGAATGGGGAGTAGTAGAATTTTTTGATAAAAAAGGACTTGCAAATTACAATATGGTAGAGGAAGCAGAGAGGAGATTTGAGAGGACATTAACAAAACCTCATCCTTATATTTTCCTCAAAGCCCTTTACGGTATAGATTGCGATGATAAAAAAATCGTTGATGGGGAATTTGACAAAGACGAAATCACAAAAGCACTTGTTATAGGCGACGCTGGTGCTGACGTTCTGGCGGCACAGGCAATGGGTGCGGACTTTTGTGCGGTGCTCACAGGTGTTGCGGGAAAGAATGCAAAAGGATATTTTGAAAAAATGAATGCACAGTATATTTTAGACAGTGTATTAGATTTAATTTAAGGAGAAATTGTTATGGAGAAGAAAATCACAGCTCCTATTTCAAAGGATGTTGCAAAGACTTTGAAAGTTGGCGACAGTGTGCTTATTTCAGGCGTTATATATACTGCCCGTGATGCTGCACATGAGAGAATGACAAGACAGAAAGCGGAGGGCATTGATTACCCCATTGATCTTAGAGATCAGGTAATTTACTATGCGGGTCCCTGCCCTGCGAAGCCAGGTGAGGTAATCGGCTCATGTGGACCGACTACTGCGGGTAGAATGGATGCATACACACCTGAACTTTTAGATGCGGGACTTGGAGCCATGATAGGCAAGGGTGTCCGCTCAAAAGAGGTAGTCGATGCTATTATCCGTAACAAGTGTGTATATCTTGGTGCAATCGGCGGTGCGGGTGCACTTATAGCAGAATGTATTAAAAAGGCAGATGTTGTTGCCTATGACGATTTAGGCACAGAGGCTATCCGTCGTCTTGAAGTTGTAGATTTTCCCGCAGTTGTTTTGATGGACTGTGAGGGTAATGACCTTTACGAGACAGGCCAGAAAGATTATAGAAAAATATAAGCCTTGGGAGGCGATGTAAATGGCAGAAGTATATGGAGAGAGACCAAAAAGATTTACTCGTGAGTGGTGGTCATGGTTCTGGATGTATTACAGATTACCTGTTATAATTACAATTGTTGTCATCCTTGGTATTGCATTGTTTGCATATCAAAAAGCGACACAAACCAAGTATGACCTTGATATTGTATACAGGTCGCAGACGCTTTACATTGGTGAAAACGGGGAGAAGGAGCTTATAGATGCCCTTGTACCTTTTATGGAAGATGCCACAGAGGACGGAGAAATAAATTTATTCTTTAATCAAATGAATTTAACATCTGTGCCTGAGATGGAGTACACCAATGTGGATGTAAGAATGAAGCACGATGCAGAGTTTACAAACCCTACATATTTTCTTTATATCTATGACACGGCAGAAGTAGATGTGATTGAAAAGTCCTATGCGTTTAGCGAGATGTTTATGCCCGTAGATATGTGGGCAGAGGATATGGGCGAAGGTAAAAGCGTAAGATTAGGAACGGATAACGTTGCTTACGGTGTATCCTTAAAGGACAGTAAAATAATGGCAGAATGTGGTATTGACAGTGATGATATGTATGTATTTGTGAGAACTGATGCCATCGGCAAGGATAATAACGAAATTGCGAAAACAAACGCAATGAAAATAGCAAACGAACTGATAAAGTGAGGTGAGTACCCGTGGCGGCATTCCCATACGATGAGGAACTTGAATTATTTAATGAATACAGAGCCACGGGCAATACAGCTATCCGTGATAAGATAGTAGAGCATTACGTTTATGTGGCGGAAATTATAGCAAAAAAGTTTACTAAAAACCGCCGTGGTTATGACAACGGCGTAGATTATGATGACATTTTCCAGGTAGCATGTCTGGGACTTATTTATGCAACAGACCGTTATGACCCCCAAAAGGGAGTAAGGTTTGTTTCTTTTGCAACACCGACTATTGTAGGCGAGGTGAGGCGGTATTTCCGTGATAAAGGCTTTGTAATGAAAGTTCCTACCCGACTTTATGAAATATTCCGCCGTGCAGAGAGAATAAAAAGAACAGAGGGCACATCTTCAATGGAAGAAACTGCCCGAATTCTTGGTGTAAGCGTAGAAACTGTACGGGAAGCATACAAAACAGGCGATGCGGCATTTATGAAGTCTATTGAGAGTGAGCTTATTGGCGACGATGATTCTATTGCTCTTATTGATACTCTTGGTAAAGAGGACAGGAATTTTCTGGTTATAGAAAACAGTAATTTTGTTGATTACTGTGCAAAACTTCTCACAGAGGAGGAACGCCGATTTGTAGAACTTCGTTTCTATGAAGAAAAAACCCAGAAAGAAATTGGCGATATAATGAATATGAGCCAGGTCCAGACTTCAAGGTTTGAGAAAAAAATTCTTAAAAAATTAAGGAATATTTATTTTGGAGACTAAAAAAGAAACCCACGCGGGTTTCTTTTTTAATTTAATGTAATTACTGTGATTTCAGGTCTGTTGAATAGTCTTGGAATCACCATAGGGTTACCTAAGCCACGGTTTACAATCATATCAGTGTTGCCTTTTTTGTAATGCCCTGCAAAGTATTTTGGGAATAACATTCTTCCACCGCTACCCCAGGATGATTTTGGTGCACATACACCGCGACCATTAGGAAAACGGAACTGACCGCCATGCATATGTCCTGATAAGATTAAATCAAAGTTCTTTTCTAAAAGTATATCCATATGATTTGCACGATGGAAAAGGCAGATATGATAATTATTTGTCTCGGGTAATCTTTCCATAGATGCTTTTATATTTCTTGTAATAGTGGGGTTAACCTCGGAGAAGGGGTCGGCAATTCCACTAAGGGTAATAGTATCACCACCACGCTCCCACAGAATTGATATATCATCAAGGGAAACGGCACCTGTGTTTTTTAATGCTTCACAGTATTCTGAATAATCGGGTCTGCGGACATCGTGATTTCCTGATACGTAATAAATTGGTGCAATCTCTCTTAGACGTGTAAGAATATGGACAACGGGAAGATATGTTCCGCGGTCATGAGCAAGGTCGCCTGTGATTACTATAATATCGGGAGCCTCGCCGCGAATTTCATCGTAAAGTCCTGGAACTGTGGATGCGTGTAAATCTGAAATATGCACAATCTTAAAACCGCTAAACCCTGCGGGAATTTTATCTGAGGTAATATTAAATCGAGTGGTCTCTAATCTGTCGTCAAGACCTTTTGCAATAAGTAATGCTCCTCCTGCTAAAACGGAGCCTTTTATTATTCGTGAAAATTTCATAATACTCCTCCATTTATCTATATAGTAATAGTATACCACTTTTAGATAATAAATACAATTATTTTTTTGTGTTTCACTTGAAATATACCATAAAAAATGATAGAATAGAATTAGATTTGTATATAGTTTTTTAATGGAGAAAAAGAGCTTATGGCAACAGAGATTATAACCCGTGATGAATGGGCAAAATCAGAGGGATATATTAACCTCATAAAAGAGAATAATCTGGAATTTGAAAAGACCAACGGCAGACCGAGATATGCTCATACAGAAACCTATGGATGTCAGCAAAATGTTAATGATACCGAGAGAATAAGAGGTATGCTAAGTATGGCAGGGTTTAACTTCACAGAAGACCCTAAAAAAGCAGACCTTATTATTTATAACACCTGTGCAGTTCGTGAGAATGCGGAACAGAGGGTTTTTGGCAGACTTGGAATACTAAAAAACATCAAAGAGCATAACCCTGATTTAATTGTAGGTGTGTGCGGATGTATGGTGCAACAGCCTCATATAACAGAGAAAATAAAAAAGGTACATTCTCATGTTGACTTAATTTTTGGAACTCATCGTGTATGGTGTATGCCAGAGCTTTTATACCGTGCAATGACGGGGGATGAGAGAGTTATTGATATAACTGACTCCGATGGTGCGATTTGTGAGCACACACCGATTCTCCGTGATAAGACGGATAAAGCATGGGTATCGGTTATGTACGGATGCAATAAT
>JAZQFP010000033.1:0-12454 GCA_045539555.1 Candidatus Ornithomonoglobus sp. | reverse complement strand
ATTGTTTTGTACTAGGATAATCTTACATTTTATTTGCGGGTTAGTGTGTATACATCTGCCATTATCCACAAAGATGTGGCAGTTTCGTTATACTCTGCATTATATCTTGCCAATAACTCCTCGGGTATCTCTTTGCCCTCTGCTAACAGTAACTTAATAGAATTATACTTCTCGATATCAAAATCACCTAAGAAACGGAAATTGGGGAAAGGATAATATCCATAGTTCTCAATAACCTGATAAATGGGCTTCTCTGTCTCATAAAATGCGAGTACCGTCTCCGTATGGCCAGGGCTTATATCATTACGGTCAATATAAACAACATACGCCTCACAATCATTGTTTCTCTCATAGAAAGCTGTATCAAATCTGTTTTCATAGTGAGTATTTTTATCAACATAGGCATAACCATAATTAATGCATCCGCCAATGATTACGATTATTGCCAGTACAACCGATACTGTTTTTTTATTAATCTCTGACAAACCTATGGCACATCCTGCAATTAAAACAGGGGCTGATGGCAACAAGTACCTTACCACAAATACGGGGCGTACCAGGAAGGATGCAAGTAGACCTACTGCTAATGTTAATACAGGAACAAGTACTGACATTAAAACTGCCATACCTTTATTCTTGCCCGATTTTGAAACTCCTATGAGCATAATTACAAATGCAGTTAGCATTGCAATGGTTGTATATCCCTCTCCGTCAATTCCAAACATTTCACGGAAATATGAGATTACTGTCTTAAATGTAATAGGGTCTATCCAGTATTCATTATCAATCTTATACTGTAACTGAACAATGAAATTCTGTAACCATGGAATATACCCCACAACAGTTATAATTGCACAAATTATCCACGGCTTTATTAACTCTCGTTTTTTTGCGATAACCGAAACAAACAATAGACCATATATAACACCCGCCGATACAAGTGCAAAATAGTGTGTATATGCAGCGCATAAACCTGATACTGTAAACAGTATCCAGTCTTTTTTACTGTTATTTATGTATGCTTTATAGCCATAAATTGCATTGGCAAATACAAAAAAGCCACCAAGAGCATACATTCTTATTTCTACACCATAAGTTACAAGGAACGGGAAAAATGTGAACAGAAATGCAAATATTACGCCTGTTTTTGCATTAAAAAGCTTCTTTAACTGCACCCCGCCAAACACCATTGTTATTACTGTAAAGACCGCAGAAAATAGCTTTCCTGCAAGAATTTCATTGCCAAAGGGCATTGCAAAAACTTTTAGCAAAAAATAATACAAAGGCGGATGAACATCAAGGGCAGTAATTTTCCATATATCCGAAAAACTACGGCGTATCATTCCTAATGTATACGCTTCATCCATCCATACTAAATCACCCTGACACAGTAATAAATATAACGCCGTACCTATTGTGCAAAGGGCTAACATCAGCCACTTAAAATATTTATCAAAAAAGGTCTTTTCCATTTCCATACCTCATTTTTCACCTTTTAATTTTTTCATAGAAATTATACCATATATACATTGTGTTTTCAAGGATATTTTTTTCAATTTATTTCAAAAAATGTCGCTTTCTACTATTGAAAAAGATTGTAAAATGTGATATTATATTTCTATATGTGTGAATTTGTATTAAGGGAGCAGAAAAATGATACGGTTTTATGTTATACGCCACGGTGAAACAGAACCAAATACAAGATTTGCCTGTGTGGGCAGACGGGATGTCCCCCTTAATGAAAACGGCATAACTCAGGCAACTCAATTATGTGAAAAACTACCGACAGTTGCGGATATGGTCTATATATCCCCTCTAAAACGCGCAAGAGATACAATTAAACCTTACCTTGACCGTAACCCTCATATTCCCTATGAGACGGCAGAGGAGTTAATTGAACGCGATTTCGGGCTGTGGGAGGACATGAGCTTCAAACAAATTGAAGCAAGAGAGCCTGATGCTTTCAGGGAATGGATGGATAATTATATTGATTATGTTCTTCCCAAGGGCGAAAGCCTGAGAGCAGTTCAGGGGCGGGTTGAAGAATTCCTAAAACGAATTATTCCTCTCCATGATAACCAGACTGTTTTTATAACAACACATTTATGCGTATCAAGGCATTTAATATCAACCCTTCTGGGGCTTGATGCAGAAAAAAGCCGTTGCTTTACAATGAAGAATGCAAGTTACGCTATCATTGACTACGATATTGACGCCCAATATGGCGTATTAAAATATCTGAACATCTAATGAAAAAGCAAAAACTGAAAGGAGCTATATAAACCATGGCTGATGTAAGAAGAATTTACGTTGAGAAGAAACCAGGTTTTCAGGTTGAGGCAAAAGATATCCTTGCCGATTTACGCGAAAATCTGGCATTGAAAGGTCTTACAGACGTAAGAATTATCAACCGCTATGATGTTGAGGGTATAACTGATGAGGAGTACGATAAGGCAAGATGTCTTATTTTCTCAGAGCCCCCTGTTGATAATGTTTATGACGAAGAAATCACAATTTCCGAGGGAAAGGTGTTTGCGGTAGAGTTTCTGCCCGGTCAGTTTGACCAACGTGCAGCAAGTGCAGAGGAATGTATCTCTATCCTTACTGCCAAAGACCGCCCCCGAGTAAGATATGCCAAGGTTTATGTTTTAGTTGGCGACATTACAGATACAGATGTAAATGAGGTTAAGAAATATGTTATTAACCCCGTGGAAGCCCGTGAGGCTTCATTAGAAAAGCCCGACTCACTTGATATGGTTGTTGATTATCCCGAGGATGTTAAGACCATTGAGGGCTTTATTGACATGACAGAGGATGAAATGCAGAGCTTCCTTAATGAAATGGGCTTTGCTATGGATATTGACGATTTGAAGTTCTGCCAGAACTATTTCAAAAATGACGAGCACCGTAACCCCACCGTTACAGAGCTTCGTATGATTGATACATACTGGTCAGACCATTGCCGTCATACTACTTTCTCAACTAAGATTAACAATGTTACTATCCCCGAGGGTAAGTACGCAGATGTTATTGCTGATGCTTTTGAGGAATACAAGAAAGCAAAGGCAGAGCTTTATGCTCCCGACAGAAATATGTGCCTTATGAATATGGCAACAATTATTGTTAAGCAGTTAAAGAAAAAAGGCTACTTAAAAGAGATTGACGAGTCAGAGGAAATCAATGCTTGTTCAATTGTTATGCCCGTTGAAATCGGTGATAAAACTGAGGACTGGCTGATAATGTTCAAGAACGAAACACATAACCACCCCACAGAGATTGAGCCTTTCGGTGGTGCGGCAACTTGCCTTGGCGGTGCTATCCGCGATCCCTTATCAGGCCGTTCATACGTTTATCAGGCTATGCGTGTAACAGGTGCAGGTGATCCGAGAAAGTCATTAAAAGAGACTATCCCAGGTAAGCTTATGCAGAGAAAGATTACAAAACAGGCTTCATCAGGTTACAGCTCATACGGTAACCAGATCGGTCTTGCAACAGGTCAGGTTCAGGAAATCTATGATGAGGGCTATGTTGCAAAGAGAATGGAGATTGGTGCCGTTATTGGTGCTGCTCCCAAGTCAAATGTAGTTCGTGAAGTC
The DNA here is from genome assembly GCA_045539555.1 of Candidatus Ornithomonoglobus sp. Taxonomy (GTDB): domain Bacteria; phylum Bacillota; class Clostridia; order UBA1381; family UBA1381; genus Ornithomonoglobus. The sequence goes on along the minus strand of JAZQFP010000033.1, from coordinate 8,858 downwards.
CCCTCAAAGGGCGATGTTATAGTTCTTCTTGGTGGTCGTACAGGCCGAGACGGTATCGGCGGTGCTACTGGTTCATCAAAAGCTCATACTGAGGAAAGTGTTGTTACTTGTGGCTCAGAGGTACAAAAGGGTAACCCGCCTATTGAGAGAAAGTTGCAAAGATTATTCCGCGACAGCAAGGTTACAACTCTAATTAAGCGTTGTAATGACTTTGGTGCAGGTGGTGTATCAGTTGCTATCGGTGAACTTGCAGACGGTTTAAGAATTAATCTTGATAAAGTTCCCAAGAAGTATGAGGGTCTTGACGGTACAGAACTTGCAATTTCAGAGTCTCAGGAGAGAATGGCGGTTGTAGTTCGTGCTGATGATGTAGATAAGTTTATTGAATATGCCAACAAGGAAAACCTTGAAGCTACTCCCGTTGCCACAGTTACAGACGAAAACCGTCTTGTAATGACATGGAGAGACAAGACTATCTGTGATATTTCAAGAGATTTCCTTAACACTAATGGTGCTACAAAGAACACAGATATCGAGGTTGTTCTTCCCGAAAAGTCAGTTATGACACCCGAGGTTGTTACTGATGTTAAGTCTAAGTGGCTTGAAACATTGTCTGACCTTAATGTATGTTCACAAAAAGGTCTTTGTGAGAAATTTGACTCAACAATCGGTGCAGGTACAGTGCTAATGCCTTTTGCAGGTAAGTATCAGCTTACTCCCGCAGATGGTATGGTTGCAAAAGTACCCGTATTAGAGGGCGAGACAAACTCTGCTACAATTATGACCTTTGGTTATAACCCTGTGATTTCAAAGTGGAGTCCTTTCCATGGCTCAACTTATGCAATCGTTGAATCAGTTTCAAAGGCAGTTGCATTAGGTGCAGATTATAAGACAATATATTTGACATTCCAGGAATACTTTGAGAGACTTGGAAATGATCCTAAGCGTTGGGGTAAACCTTTCTCAGCACTACTTGGTGCTTACAGAACTCAACTTGCACTTAATATCGCTGCAATCGGCGGTAAGGACTCAATGTCAGGTTCATTTAATGAGCTTGATGTTCCCCCTACCCTTACATCATTTGCGGTAGCTCCCGCTAAGGCTGATAAGGTAGTATCTCAGGAATTAAAGCAGTCAGGCTCAAAGCTTGTTTTGTTTACACTTAAAAAAGACGAAAACGACCTTCCCGATTTTGATAAGCTAAAAGAAATGTACGAGACAGTTCATAAGCTTATAAGCGAGGGAAAAGTTCTTTCAGCGTCAACTGTTAAGGGCTTCGGTCTGTGTGAAACATTGTCAAAGATGGCATTCGGTAACAAGATTGGTTTTAACCTATATGATAATGTTACAAATGATATGCTATTCTATGCACCTATGGGCTCAATCGTTCTTGAAACAAGAAACGAGGTCGAGGGCGGTATTGTAATCGGTGAAACAACAAATGTTCCCGTTATTACTGCTTGTGGTGTTGAGATTTCAATGGATGAGGCAGTAAATGCCTGGACAACTCCTCTTGAAAAGGTATATCCCACAAAGGCTGGTGAGTTTACAGAGGAGCCTGAGACATACACATATATGGCAGAGGCACCCACAGTTGCAACAGAGAAGTTTGCAAAGCCAAGAGTATTTATCCCCGTATTCCCAGGTACTAACTGTGAATACGACACAGCCCGTGCATTTGAACGCGCAGGTGGTGCAGCAGATATTTTCGTTATCCGTAACCTGACAGCAACTGACGTTGAAGAATCATTGGCTGAAATGAAGAAGAGAATTGATTCTTCACAGATCGTTATGATTCCAGGCGGTTTCTCAGGCGGCGATGAGCCCGAGGGTTCAGGTAAGTTTATTGCTACTGCTTTCCGTAACCCACAGGTTAAGGACGCGGTTATGAATATGCTTAAAAACCGTGATGGCCTAATGCTAGGTATCTGTAACGGTTTCCAGGCACTTGTAAAGCTTGGTCTTGTACCCTACGGTGAGATAAGAGACCTTGACGCAGATATGCCTACTCTTACATTTAATACAATAGGCCGTCATATTTCAAGAATGGCTTACACAAGAATTGCATCAAATAAATCACCTTGGCTACAAAACGTTGAAACAGGCGATGTTCATACTATTGCACTATCACATGGCGAGGGTAGATTTGTTGCATCAGATGATATTATTAAGAAACTTGCAGAGAATGGCCAGATTGCTACTCAGTATGTTAACCTTAACGGCAAAGCAACATACGACGGCGAATGGAACCCCAACGGCTCAATGGCGGCTATCGAGGGTATCCTGAGCCCTGACGGCAGAATTCTTGGTAAAATGGGGCATAGCGAAAGAATTGGTAATAACATTGTTTCAAACGTTCCAGGTAATAAGAATCAGAAGTTATTTGAAGCAGGTATTAACTACTTTAAGTAAAGCACTAAAAAAGGAACCGAATTTCGGTTCCTTTTTTGATGTAAATTGTTTTAACTATATGTATTTTCCCTTTTCCAAATCATAAATAACTCTTGCTACTGCATTTTCTTCATTGCTAACAGTAACAAAATCTGCAGCCTTTAATGCTTCGGAACATGCATTAGAAACAGCTATCCCGATTTTTGCAACATTGAACATGGAAATGTCATTGTTATAATCACCAAGTGCTATTGTTTTATTTGTATCAATATTCAAAATCTCACAAAGTTTTTTTATGGATGTTCCTTTGCATATCCCTTTTGGTAAAATTTCATAAAATGTCCTTTCGGAGCGAATGAAATTAAACTTATCTGCTAGCGGATGGCCGTCAAGGGTTTCCTTGATTTTCATAATCTCCTCGTCGTTATCACTTCCAAAAACTATCTTTGCAATTGGTTCTGTTACCTCAGTATAATGACAAGCAAAGTTCTCTGCATTTGTTACTTCTCTAAACTTTTTCATTGTTGCATTATCTTTGGAAAAGTAAGTTTTTTCAAAAGTGCAAGTTTGTATACCTACATCGGGAAACTTATCATCAATACACTTAATCATTTCTAAAACCTCATAAGGCATAACACTTGTCCAAATATATTTCTTACTTTTGTAATCGTACAAGCCACCGCCGTTAACACATCCGATAGGAGCATTTGGTTTAATCTGTTTTGAAAATTCGTCAACAAAATTTGGCATCCTTCCTGTAACAAATGTAAACAGGCCCCCATTTTGTTTGAAATATTCTATTGCTTCTATATTCGTACGGGATATTGTTTTGTCTTCATTTAACAATGTTCCGTCAAGATCCGTACAAATCAATATTCCATTGAATTTTCTCATGTAAACCTATCTCCTTTTACCAAAATTCGACACTCTCATAGTCTCACATCAAGTAGACATCAAAAGATGGGTTGTTTATCTCCAACCCATCTTTTTCTGATAATTAAAAATTGTTTTCTCGTTACGCTTTTCAATATCGTTAAACTTGGCTTTTGCCTCGTTCTCATCCATTGTTGTGGGCATATACCACTTATGATTCATTTCAAAGTAATCTGCTAAATCGCCCTCAAAGGTTAAACCGTGTCGGGCAAATATTTCCCAGTATATAAGTCTTATTTCACTACGAGTTAAGCTTTCAAGTTCTTTTTCAGTTATCAAATGAGTGTGTGTATCATATAGATAATCACCACCGCGTAGCTTTACGGGGTCGCCCTCCTCATGAGGTACGGGAGTCTTTGTAGGAGCTTTTGTTGCCTCCTCAGTTGGCTCGGGGGTTTCTTCCCGTTCAGGCTCCCAGGTATTCTTGGGTTTTTGTGTGTATTCACTTACAGGCGGAGGTGTTTCTCTCTCTCCTACCTTAAAACCTATTCCAAGATAGTCAGCCATAGGCCCTACTGTGAAAAACATTGTCAAAGCAAAAAGAATAATTAGACCAAAAATTGATAAAATAATATTTCTCGTTGTATGTGTCTTTTTCTTAGATTTCTTCCTTGCCATAAGGCTTTCCTCCGTATCTCTCTGTGATTGATATGCACCACGCCCAACTTCCTGCCTGTCGCAAACAATACACTTATTTGTTGCACCGTCTAAGGGTCTGCCACATTTAGGGCATTGGGGTTTTTTGGTATACTCATGGGAACGATATACTCTTGCATCCTCAGGCACATCAATATTGTCATGTCTTACACGCGGTCTTTCCTGTGCTTCTTCATTTGGCTTTGAAACCGTTACTGGAGTTCTTTTTATGTTCTCTGTCATAACATTACCGCAGAACTTACATACGCTCTCTCCGTAGGGCATTTCACCGCCACAGATATTACATTTCATACCTACCACCTCGTTATCTCCTCGCTTAACCTCATTGTATCATATTAATCTCACCTTGTCAATTCCGCAATATTGTTGACTTTAATTTTTGTATCATATATAATACAATCATAGGAGATAAATTATGAGTACAGATTTCAGACACACTTGTTTCTTTACAGGGCACAGAGCTATCCCTGCAAACGAAAGAGAAAGAATAATAAAACAAACCGTAAGTATTTGCACACATTTAATCAACGAATATAATATTAATATCTTTGTTGCAGGTGGTGCATTGGGCTTTGACACCATAGCTGCCATTGAAATTCTTAAACTAAAAAAAATATATCCTCATATACAATTACATCTCTATATCCCCTGTATTGACCAGGCATCAAAATGGAGAAACAGAGATATTGAATTGTATAATAAAATTAAAGAAATGGCAGACGAGGTTAAATATATTTCAAATGCCCCCTATACATCAGGATGTATGCAACAGCGTAACCGTGCAATGGTTAATGATGCTTTTTACGGAGTTGCCTATTGTACCAATACAAAAAGCGGTACATACAGCACTGTAAGATACGCCAAGGATAAGGGCAGAAATGTTTTGATTATAGAATAAAAAAAGAGAGTTCAGTCTGAACTCTCTTTTTTAATATCATTAAACTGGGTAAACTTTGTTTTCCCTGTCCACAAGAGTATTATCAACTTTATCAAGGTTAGCCTCACGGTACTTAAAGTACTTAACTGCTACCTGATCAAACAAAGCGTATGATAATACATCCTCAGGCTGTCTTATCCACTCAGCACAAGCTTTCTTCATATTTTCTAGCTCGGGCTTTAACTTGTCAGCAGGACGGCAAGTAATTCTTTCCTCGTCGCCGATAATTTTCTTAACAAGCTCAGGGTCAATCTCGCCTGGGCACTTACCGTACTCACCGCGAACAACTGCCTTTGTTTCCTTTGATACCATCTTGTATCTCTCACCCATAAGAACATTTAGAACTGCCTGAGTTCCCACAATCTGTGATGAGGGTGTTACAAGGGGCGGATATCCAAGGTCTGCACGTACCTTTGGAACTTCTTCCAAAACTGCGTCAAACTCGTTCTCTCTGCCCTGTTCCTTTAACTGTGAAACAAGGTTTGATAGCATACCGCCTGGTACCTGATATTTAAGTGTGTTAACATCAACACCCATTACCTTGGGGTTCATTAAGCCACTTTCAATATACTTCTCACGAAGAGGTTTGAAGTAATTTGAAGCCTCAATAAGCTTATCCATATCAAGACCTGTGTCATAAGGTGTTCCCTGTAAAGCTGCAACAAGGGGCTCTGTGGGAGGCTGTGATGTACCCATTGCAAGGGGCGACATTGCACAGTCAACTACATCAACACCTGCCTCAATAGCTTTAAGATATACCATTGAGCCCTCACCTGATGTGTAGTGAGTATGAAGCTGGATAGGAATATTAACTGCTTCTTTCATCTTTGATACAAGGTCATATGTTGTGTAGGGCTTCAATAGTCCTGCCATATCCTTAATACAGATTGAATCTGCACCCATTCCTTCAAGCTGTTTTGCAAGTTCTACAAACTTCTCGTTTGTATGGAATTCTGATGTTGTATAACATACTGTTGCCTGAACATGGCCTCTGCCCTCTTTGGCACAATATTCCTTAGTTGCATTTATTGCACATTCAAGGTTACGAACATCATTTAGTGCATCAAATATTCTTAGAATATCAATACCATTTGCAATTGATGCCTGAACAAAATACTCTACAATATCATCTGCATAATGACGATAACCTAAGATGTTCTGGCCTCTGAACAACATCTGCAAAGGTGTGTTCTTTGCCTTATCTTTAATCTTACGAAGTCTCTCCCAAGGGTCCTCATTCAAAAATCTTAAACATGAATCGAATGTTGCACCGCCCCATGCTTCAAGTGAGTGATAGCCAATGCCGTCAAGCTTTTCAACGATGGGCAAAATCTCATCAGTTGTCATTCTTGTTGCAATAAGGCTCTGGTGAGCATCACGAAGAACTGTCTCTGTAATGCCTACGGGCTTGGGCTGAATAATTTTATTTGCCATAATTTTTCTCTCCTTAAATTATAAACCATTAAACATTGACAGGAATACACCAGCAGCTACGGCTGAACCGATAACACCTGCAACATTTGGGCCCATTGCATGCATCAAAAGGAAGTTTGATGGGTTCTCCTTCTGTCCTACTGTCTGGGCTACTCGTGCCGCCATAGGCACCGCACTAACACCCGCAGAACCGATAAGAGGATTAACCTTACCCTTTGTCAATACATACATTAAATCGCCTAACAATAGTCCGCCTATTGTTGAGAAAATAAACGCTGTTAGTCCCAATGCAACAATACCAAGTGTTTCTACTGATAAGAAACTTGACGCTGTCGCAGTAGCACCAACTGTAACTCCTAAGAATATTGTTACAATGTTCATTAACTCATTCTGTGCAGTCTTTGCAAGTCTGTCGCAGACACCTGACTCCTTAAATAAGTTACCAAGCATCAGACATCCTACAAGTGATACTGCATCAGGAATAACCAATGCAACTACCAATGTAACAACTATCGGGAAAATGATTTTCTCGGTCTTAGATACGGGTCTTAACTGTCCCATTACAACACTTCTTGATTTCTTTGTTGTAAGAAGCTTCATAAATGGCGGCTGAATAATAGGAATCAACGCCATATATGAATATGCCGCAACCGCGATTGCGGGTAGCAATGCAGGAGCCAATGACTTTGTTACATAAATAGCCGTAGGACCGTCTGCACCACCGATAATACCAATTGATGCCGCTTCCTTTACACCCCACTCAATGCCAGGAACTGTTGCACTTAGTACCAATGCACATACGAATGCAAAGAATACACCGAACTGTGCTGCTGCACCTAATAGAATACTCTTGGGGTTTGCAATAAGAGGACCAAAGTCTGTCATACATCCGATACCAATAAAGATAAGAGGCGGATATATACCAAGCTTAACACCAAGATATAACAAGTCCAAAAGTCCGCCATGACGGCATATATGACCTACATCTATATATTTACCGTCAATCATATACTCTGGGTCTGTAAAGAACTCTGTATGCATCATTATTGCCGCCGAATCTTTAAGCATTGGCAGGTTTGTTAAAAGCATACCAAATGCAATGGGCAAAAGCAATAAGGGTTCAAAGCCTTTTACAATAGCCAGATATAGAAGTACACAGGCAACCACGAGCATTATAATGGTTTTAATTGCATCTCCTGCGCCTGTAGCAAACAGTGCATAGATACCTGTGCTTTCAAAAAAGCTTACAAAACTTTCTAACACTTTTTAGTCACCACTTTCTGTTTCGTATTTACTTAATCGTATTAGTTAATTGAAACCAATACATCGCCTGTGTTTACGCTGTCTCCTGCATTTGCATTGATTGATGCAACTGTACCGTCAGCACCTGCAAAGATCTCGTTCTCCATCTTCATAGCCTCTAAAACTGCTACAAGTGTTCCGCTCTCTACCTTATCGCCAACGTTAACCTTGATTGATACTACTGTACCAGGCATGGGAGCTACAACCTTTGTTGCACCCATTGAACCTGTTGCCTTGGGTGCTGCGGGAGCTGCTGCGGGTGCAGGTGCTGCCGCAGGTGCGGGAGCTGCCATAACGGGTGCCTGAACTCCGCCTACCTCTTCAACATCAACCTCGTATGTTTTTCCGTTTACTGTTATATTAAACTTTCTCATAACTCAAATTTTCCTTTCTCGTAATTAGAATCTGTTAGAGATGGTCTCTCTTATACCCTCTCTGTTCCATGAGGGACGGTTGTCCTTAACACGTCTATAAGACTTTATCTGCAAGTTATATGTGGAAGTATTAAGACTTGCCGCTACCGCCGCTGTAAGAATCGCTATAAGTTCTTCCTCGTCCTGTGTTTCTTCCTTGATCTCTGTTACAGGTGTTTCTGCTACTGCAAGTACTTCCTTTTTCATTGTTTTTTCAGGGTCTTTATAGAAAATAACCTTAAAAAGACATAGAACTAACATCAAAATCAAAAGTACTAAAAACACTATTCCAAGTCCCACAACTGTTGTAAGTCCACCCGTTGTAAGAGCTTCGCCTAATTGTACGCCCTTACCTGTTAATAATGCTTCTGAATATTGCATACGAATTTCTCCTTTCTGTTATACGGGGAGATTTCCGTGCTTCTTAGCAGGTCTTGAGTCACGCTTTGAGCTTAACATTTCAAGTGCCGCAATAATTCTGGGTCTTGTTGAGTCGGGCTCAATTACATCATCAATATATCCACGCTGTGCTGCAACAAAAGGTGCTGCAAACTTATTCTTATAATCCTGAATCTTATCTTCACGCGTTGCAATGGGGTTTTCGCTCTCTGCAATATCATTCTTAAAGATAATATTTGCTGCACCCTCAGGACCCATTACTGCAATCTCTGCTGTGGGCCATGCCATAACAACATCTGTATCAAGATGCTTTGAGCTCATTGCAATATATGCACCGCCGTAAGCCTTTCTTGTGATAATATTGATTTTCGGAACAGTAGCCTCTGCATATG
>JAZQFP010000032.1:0-18540 GCA_045539555.1 Candidatus Ornithomonoglobus sp. | reverse complement strand
AGCATTTTACCCCACAAGGGCAATACAGCCTGATAGCGTCTGTGTCTGCCCTGCTTAGCACTACCTCCCGCTGAGTCTCCCTCGACGATAAATAGCTCTGCATAGTCTGCACCCTCGTCAGTACAACGGGCAAGTTTACCTAAAAGTGATGCGTTTGAAACGCCTGATTTGTTTCGTGATGCCTCACGGGCTTTTCTTGCAGCCTCACGGGCACGGGATGCACTTATTGTCTTTTCAATAATAGTTCTTGCAATCTTGGGGTTCTCCTCCAAAAATGCACTGAACTTGTCATTTAAGGCATTCTCCACAAGTGTTCTTGCAGCAGAATTACCAAGCTTTGTCTTTGTCTGACCCTCAAACTGAGCCTCGCTGACTTTTACACTGATTACGGCAGTTAAGCCCTCACGGGTATCCTCACCTGAAAGGTTATCATCCTTTTCTTTTAGTAGCTTATACTTTCTCGCATAATCATTAAGCACTCGTGTAAGACCAGACTTAAAGCCTGTCTCATGCATACCGCCGTCAATGGTATGAATGTTGTTTGCAAAGCTGTAAATTACCTCTGAATATGATGTTGTGTACTGTAATGCAACCTCAACCTCCATATCATCTGCTTTCTTTGCCTCAAAGTAAACAATATCATCATGAATGGGGTCTTTATTGTCATTAAGGTATGTTACAAACTCCTTAATACCGCCCTCGGCGTACAAATCTTCAACTCTGGGCTCTTCACCGCGGTTATCCTTAAAGATAATACGAACACCCTTATTTAAGAAAGCCTGTTCACGAAGTCTTTTTAATAATACATCGTAATCATAATCAAGGGTTTCAAAGATTTCATCGTCTGCTAAGAATGTTATCTTTGTTCCTGTCTTTTCTGTGTCGCCGATAATTTTAAGCTCACATGTAGGCTTACCTCTTTCATAACTCTGGTAATAAACATGCTCACCGTTTGATACCTCAACTTCAAGACGTTCTGACAATGCATTAACAACAGACGAACCAACGCCGTGCAAACCGCCTGATACCTTGTATCCGCCGCCGCCGAACTTACCGCCCGCATGCAAGATTGTAAGTACAACCTGAACTGTCGGAATACCCTCTGTGGGGTGAATACCAACGGGTATGCCTCGGCCGTTATCCTCAACGGTTACGGTCTTGTCAGGGTTAATTGTTACATGAATACATTCACAATAACCTGCCAACGCCTCGACAATAGAGTTATCTACAATCTCGTAAACAAGGTGATGTAAACCTGCGATTGATACAGAGCCGATATACATACCAGGACGCTTTCTTACCGCTTCAAGACCCTCTAAGACTTGTATTTGGTTTTCGTCATACTTTACTTCTAATTCAGTATTCTCACTCATTTTTATATATTTCCTTTCAGTTTTTACTATGTCAGCATGTCCGCCGATTTTGCACGGTTAATTAAGAGCTTTGATGAGAACGAGGAAAGATAAACCCTCACCTTTCCCTTATGCTCCGTTACCACATAAGACTTTGGCAAATCGTCAGCGGAATATATTAACTCACCGTTTTTCTCCGCGTCGGGCAGAAATCTCTTTCCCTGTCGCGATACGGTGGTATTATCCATATCAAATATCCCGATTATGTCCTCTTTTGGTACCACATAATCATTACTTATTCTAAGAAACATCCTCTATTCCTTTCACATAACCTCGCCGTTTCTTATATGGAAAAGCTTTGTTGTATCACTTTCCTCTTTTATATCCGTATCCGTTGAGGTTATAAGTACCTGCTTATCTTTTATTCTCTCTGACAAATACATTCTGCGGCTTACATCAAGCTCACTCATTATATCATCAAGAAGAAGTACGGGGTACTCACCCTTTTTGTCGTTTATATATTCCGACTGGGCTATTTTCATACTTAACGCCGCAGTTCTCTGCTGTCCCTGGGATGCGAAAAGTTTTGCATCCTTGCCATTTATGAAAATATCTATGTCATCCCTCTGTGTGCCGTACATTGCCGCACCCATTTCAATTTCTCTGGCCTTCTTGCTCATAAGGAAATTAAATATCCCCTCCTGCGACACCTCAGAAAGCTTAATATTAGGTGCATATACAAGCTCCAATTCCTCTTTTGAAATATCCTTTTGTATGAGCTTTGCCCAACCGTTAATTTCTGTTACAAACTGCGACCTCATCTCCATAATCTTTATCATTACGCGGGAAAGTTCGCCGTTCCAAATTTCTAATGTAGTATCGTCTCCGTTTCCTTTTTTCAGGGACTTTAAGAGACTATGCTTTTGTTTTATAATCTTGTTATATTCCAGTAACGCCGATAAATAGGCAGGATATAACTGACTTATGGCACTGTCTATAAATCTTCGTCTGTTACCTGGTGAGCCTTTTACAAGACCTAAATCTTCGGGTGAGAACATAACTACATTAAGATAGTTCATAAGCTCTGAAAGCTTATTTATATTAACATGGTTAATTCTCACACCTTTTTTTCCGCGGTCTGTGATTTGCATCTTTCCCGTATAACTACGGTTACTGTCCTCAAATTCAATTTCAAGACCCGCAAAATCGCAACCGAACCGCACAAGTTCTTTGTCGGTGTCTGCGCGGTGGCTCCGCCCTTGTGCGAAGAGATACACCGCCTCTAAAATATTAGTTTTACCCTGAGCATTATCACCGTAAATTATATTTGTACGGGGCGAGAAAGTAAGTTCCGCCCGTTTATAATTACGAAAGTCTCTGAGCCTTAGTTTTTTTATATACATTTATAATACCGCTATCTCTATGGAATCGTCCTCAAAATCAAGGATAACTGTATCGCCTGACCTGATTTTCTTACCTCTCATGGTACAAACTTCGCCGTTAACGGAAGCGTAGCCGTTTATTACCATATCCTTTGCCTCAGCCCCCGAATATGCAATTCCTGCATATTTTAAGAGCTGGTCAAGTTTTATAAATTCCGTAGTGATTTCTACTTCTACTCTTTCCATAAAGGATCTCCTGTTTACTGTATTGTTCTTGTTACTGCCGTAACTCCCTCAATCTGCTTAAACTTTTTAGTCAGTAATGCCAAGTCTGCCGTGTCCTTAATTTCAACACCCACCTGAATTACTGTCTCGCCTGATTTTGTAACAAAGGCATTAACTGTTTTTAGTGGAATTTTAAGGTTTATAAGCACATTTGTAACATCAAGAAGCATACCATCGCGGTCCTTACCCGTTATCTGCATATTTGCATCATAGGATGCGCTTCTCTCCTTATCCCAGAACACTTCAATGAGTCTTGCACGGTCCTCGGGAGTTAAGTTAACGGGCTTTACATTGGCACAATCGGCACGATGTACACTTATGCCTCTGCCCTTTGTGATAAAGCCTACAATATCATCACCTAAAACGGGGTTGCAACAATGGGCAAGTCTTATAAGACAGTTATCTATTCCCTTTACAATAACGCCGTTTGATGAGCGATATTTTTTATTCTCTGTCGTGTTCTTCTCATTTACTTTTTCAATAAGAGCATCCGCTTCTGGGGACTTGTTCTTTTCATGAACTTCTTTCAGCCATTCCTCGCGAAGTCTCAGAACAACCTTTGCCGCAGTTATACCGCCATATCCAACACCTGCATATAAGTCATCAAGGTTACTGAACCCGTAACGCTTAGTGATTACGTTGACCCATTCAGGCTTAAATAACTGAGCATGGGTATTACCCAAACGGCGTAGCTCACGCTCAATAAGTTCTTTACCCTCTTCGATGTTCTCATCACGGCGTTCACGCTTAAACCACTGGTTAATCTTATTCCTCGTTCCGGCCGTACGGCAGATTTTAAGCCAGTCTCGGCTGGGGCCGTGAGTATTGGCAGTTAAAATTTCAACAATCTCACCGTTTTCCAGAACATAGTTGTTCTGCACAATCTTGCCGTTTACCTTGGCACCACTCATTTTATATCCTACCTCTGAATGAATTGCAAAAGCAAAATCAATTACTGTACTCTTGGCAGGAAGTGCCACTACCTTTCCCTGAGGCGAGAATACAAATACCTCGTCTGCAAAAAGGTCAAACTTTAATGTGTTAAAGAATTCATCGGTGTCAATGATGTTCTCCTGAGTATCAAGCAATGTCCTTACCCATTCAAGCTTGGAGTCCATCTCCGTTGCACCGCTTTTTCCCTCTTTATATTTCCAATGGGCAGCAATACCATTCTCGGCAACGCTGTGCATTTCCCATGTTCTTATCTGTATTTCAAAAGGTGTACCATTAGGGCCTATAACCGTTGTATGCAATGACTGATACATATTGGGCTTAGGCATAGCAATATAGTCCTTAAATCTCATCGGTACGGGAGTATACATTTCATGCACCATACCAAGAACTGCATAACAGTCAGGAATAGTGTCAACTATTACACGGACTGCAAACAAATCATAAAGGCTGTCCATGGTCTTACCCTGAGTAAACATTTTACGCCATATACTGTAAAAATGTTTCGCACGGCCCATAACCTTGCCCTCAATACCCATTTCAAGAAGCTTGTTACGGAATATTTCCATAACGTCTGCAATATATTTATCACGGCTTGTCTTTTTAAGACTTATGTTCTCACGAATTTCCTCGTATGCAACGGGGTCAAGATATTTTAAGGACAAATCTTCCAGTTCAATCTTAATCTTTGACATACCAAGTCTGTGTGCCAAAGGTGCATATACATCAAGAGTTTCCTTGGAAATTCTTAACTGCTTTTCATGAGGCATATAACCCATGGTACGCATATTGTGAAGTCGGTCAATAAGCTTAATAATAACTACACGAATATCCTTTGACATAGCAAAGAACATTTTTCTTAAATTCTCTACCTGTTGCTCCTCACGGGAGGAATATTGAATTTGTTTTAGCTTTGTAACACCGTCAACAAGACCTGCAACAGTTTTACCGAACATTCTTTCAATATCCTCTGAGGTACAGTCTGTATCCTCTACTATATCATGCAAGAAACACGCGGTAATTGTAGACACATCAAGAGATAGCTGGGAAGCAATATATGCCACATTTACGGGATGTGTAACATAAGGCTCACCGCTTTTACGCACCTGTCCCTCGTGCTTGGACTTTGCAAAGTTATAGGCTTCCATAACCTTTGTAGTATCCGCATCAGGATTGTGCTCTTTTATTCTGTTTATAATCTCCTCTGCCAACTCATCAACCGTCTTATCCGCCAACTGGGGAATTTTTTCAGGTGCGAGAATAGCATTTTTCGCTGTGTCTGTCATATATCTACCTCTTAGTCTGATGTCTTAATGTCAGTCAGGACAAGCTGTAATGATTCCTTACCCATATAGCTGTTTATATCAATCTTAAATGCAATATCAACCCTCATAGCAGGGGTAATATTCTTTACATATTCACCTAAGCCAAAGCCAATACAATTAACTCTCATACCGTCTTTTGCAACCATCATTCGTATGTGCTTTTTATCTGCACCTACGCCTGATACAGAAACCACCTCGGCACCCATAACCGCAAAAACGGGGGTTTCATTGCCCATTCCAAATGGCTCTAAAACTGCCAATGTCTTTGCCGTTGCCATGGTTAAGGTTTCACCTTTAATTGTAGCGTCAATCTTCACCTGAGGCACCATAGCATCCTCTGTAATGTTAGTTTCGGCATACTCATTTATCCTTTTTGTAAAGGCTTCGATATTTCCCTCTTCAATGCCAAGACCTGATGCAATAGCATGTCCGCCATAGTTTGTCAATAGTTCTTTACTGTCGCCCAGAGCTTCAAAAAGGTTAAAACCCTGAACACTTCTTCCCGAGCCTTTACCTACACCGTCAGTAAGCGAAATAAGAATACATGGACGGTGATACATCTCTGTTATCCTTGATGCAACAATACCTATAACTCCGTTATGCCAACCCTCTTTGGCAAGGACAACAACTTTTTTCTTTGAAAAGTCCTTGTCGGCTTCTATCATTTCCATAGCATCACGGTGTATTTCATACTCCGTCTCCTGACGGGTTTTGTTAACAGCGTCAAGCTCCTCTGCAATCTCCCTTGCACGAGCAGAATCAGTTGTTAAAAGCAATTCCACCGCAGTAGTGGCAGAGCCCATTCTTCCCGCCGCATTAAGACGGGGTGCTAAACCAAATGCAATAGTAGCACAGGTTACTTTTTTATCAGACATTCCTGCAATTTCAAGAAGTGCCCTTAAACCCGCCCGTTGAGGCTCCTGCAAAAGTTGAAGTCCTCGGTCTACTATAACACGGTTTTCGTTTATAAGTGGTACAACATCGGCAATGGTACCGACAGCTGCCAAATCAACATATTTTTCAAAAAATTCACCTGCACTCTTACCCATACCCATAGCAACACCCATGGATACCTTAAATGCAACGCCCACTCCCGCAAGTCCGTCAAACTCATACTCATCATCAGGGCGTTTTGGGTTAATTACTGCAACTGCCGCCTCAGGAATACGTTCTTTGCAGGTATGATGGTCTGTTATAATAACATCCATTCCCTGAAGTTTTGCAAATTCCACCTCGCCAACGGCGGTAATACCGCAGTCAACAGTAATAAGAAGTTTAACCCCGCTTTTAATAAGCTTGTTTACGGCCATAATATTTATGCCGTAGCCCTCATCCTTGCGGTCAGGTATGTAATAATCTACATTACCGCCAAGGCTCTTTATTGTGTCATACAAAAGTGCCGTAGACGTAATGCCGTCAACATCATAGTCGCCGTAAACCACAATACTCTCGCCCGATCTAATGGCACGGCAAATTCTTTCTACCGCTTTATCCATATCAAGCATTGACATGGGGCTTAAAATTCCCTGCTTTGATTTTGTTAAAAACTGCCTGAAATCACTCACGGCAATACCGCGGTTCAGAAGCACAGTTGCGACAATGGGAGGCACACCACTTTTAGATGACGCGTCCATAATCATATCGGGTGTAACTTTATCGTTTTTCTTTATCCATTTCTTACCTGTCATATGTTCAAAAATCCCCCTCCACCACGTCTCGGAGATTTGCCGTAAAACCGTGTGTTTATCGCGATTTATACAGCCCTGCAAAATATGTCTCAAAAAAAGTTTATACTTATATAATATTATACCATTTTTTATAAAAAATTTCAAGCTTTTCAACGAAAAAAATGCATATTTTTTACACATTTTTTAGCCTCAAAAACACAAAAAAATACCACGGAAAAACCGTGGTATTTTTAATATATCTTCCAATATTAAAATCGGATGGATTTGGATGCAGAACAAATAAAACGCACCCGACGGCGTATGCTTATACTCCGAGTGGTGCGTTTTGTTTGTAATGTAATGTTCTGAGCCAAATACGCCGATTTTATTTAAGTACGTTGGCGTTTGCCGCCTCAACCTGTTCGGGTGTTATAAGTCCCTCAGCTTTAAGGGCTGCGGATGTAGCAAGGCTCTTTAATAGTTCTGTCTGTTCATCGCCATCGCCTGAACCTGCACTTATCCTTATAAAGCAACCGCGTACATATACATTAATATAGGGATATGCAATATAACAGTCCTCACCTATTCCCTCTACAAACTCCATATCATCACGGCGTAAACGACTATTCTCATAATCTGCCCAAACCTGATCTGTTGTAAGGCTCTCAGAGAACTGCTCAATGCTAACTGATACAGGATCTGCCGAGCCTACGGGGCTGGGTACATAAATAACCGTTCTTGCGCTACCGTCGTTTGTAACGCCATCCTCATCAGCTTTCATTGTAACGCCTGTAATATCAGAAACTGTGTCTGCGGTCAATAACTCATCGGGGCTTATACGCGCTACCTCGTCTTTGTCATTACCGCCACATGCAGTAACTGTGAACGCCATTGCCATACACATTAAAATTGCAAGAATTTTCTTCATGACATTTTCCCTCTCTTATTTTTTAAGCTTCATTACTTCCTTTGCCTTATTGGCAATGTTCTCAGCTGTAAGGCCGTACTCCTCAAATAACTTTGCAGGTGTGCCTGACTTACCATAGCGGTCAGTACCGATAATCTTAACAGGACACGGAGCTTCCTCACATACAACCTCTGCTACTGCTGAGCCAAGACCGCCCATAATATAATGCTCTTCCGCCGTTACAATAGCACCTGTTTCCTTTGACGCCTTAACAATAATTTCGCGGTCAATGGGCTTAATGGTATGGATATTGATTACACGAGCCGAAATACCCTCATTTTTAAGGTTCTCTGCCGCTTTTACCGCCTCCTGAACCATAAGACCCGTTGCAATGATTGTAACGTCTGTGCCCTCTTTTAAGGTTACACCCTTGCCTAACTCAAATTTGTAATCAGGACCGTTTACATCCTCAACGGCAAGTCTGCCAAAACGCATATACACAGGGCCCTCGTGGTCGATTGCCGCCTTAACAGCACATTGTGCCTCAATATCATCTGCGGGGTTAATAATAACCATTTCAGGAATTGTTCTCATCAATGCCAGATCTTCAAGGCACTGGTGTGATGCACCATCCTCACCAACGGAAATACCCGCATGAGTTGCACCGATTTTAACATTAAGTTTTGTATAGCCGATTGAGTTTCTTATCTGCTCATAAGCACGACCCGCCGCAAACATTGCAAAAGTTGATGCAAAAGCAGTTTTACCCGTTGCCGCAAGACCCGCTGCAACGCACATCATATTCGCCTCTGCAATACCGCAGTTTATAAAACGCTCGGGATATGCTTTCTCAAACATTTCTGTCTTTGTTGATTTTGAAAGGTCCGCGTCAAGTACAACGATGTTTTCGTCCTTGCCATACTTAACCAATGCTTCACCGTATGAAATTCTTGTTGCCTGTTTTGCCATTATAACATACCCTCCAATTCTGCAATTTTCTCATCAAGCTCTGCTATTGCCTGATTATACTGCTCCTCATTGGGCGGAGCGCCGTGCCACTCGGGACGGTTTTCCATAAAGGATACATTCTTACCCTTTGTTGATTTCATAATGATTGCTGTGGGCTTACCCTTACAAGCCTTAGCTTTTTCAATTGCCTCGTCAAGCTCGATAAAATCATGAGCGTCAGCAACGATTACATTCCAGCCAAATGCCTCAAATTTCTTGTCAATAGGTGTGGGGTTCATAACCTTAGTTATATCACCGTCAATCTGCAAACCGTTAAAGTCTACAAATATTGTAAGGTTATCAAGCTTATAATGAGGTGCAAACATTGCCTGTTCCCAGACCTGACCCTCTTCAAGCTCACCATCGCCTAAAACCGAGTAAACTCTGTAATCTTTCTTATCTATCTTTGCACTAAGAGCCATACCTCCTGCAACTGACACACCCTGACCAAGTGAGCCTGTTGACATATCAATACCGGGCACCTTTCTCATATCGGGATGACCCTGTAAATAGCTGTCAATCTGTCTTAGAGTCGCCATATCTTCCACAGGGAAGAAACCACGTTCTGCCAATACACCGTAAAGTGCAGGTGCAGTATGTCCCTTTGAAAGAACAAATCTGTCGCGGTCGGGCATCTGTGGGTTTTTGGGGTCCACATTCATTTTCTCAAAATATAGTAAAGTTAGAAGGTCTGCCACAGACAGTGAACCTCCTGGGTGTCCTGCCTTAGCATTAAAAATTCCCGTCAGGGCGTGTTTTCTGGCTCTGTTTGCAATTATAGCCAGCTGGGTAGCTCTTTTAGCATCCATTGTAATTTCCTCCTGTGTATATATAATTATGCATCTGCTACGGCATCATAGGCCATAGTCATAATCTCATGAAGTCTGTCATTCTGACCGCCAACGTACAACCAGCCTAATAAGGCCTCAAAGCCCGTTGCACGACGGTATTCTTTTACATCCGCATTCTTTGGCACAGTAAATGATTTTGTGTTTCTGCCACGCTTATACGCCGCAAGTTCTGCCTCTGTAAGCTTGTCCTCAATGTGTGCCATCGCTTCACTCTGCCCGTGGGCTTTTACAAACCGAATGGCATGAACATGAAGCTTGTGTGCAAGGAGATTTTCATGCTCCTTTACAAGTCTCGTTCTCACATATATATCATACAATGTATCACCTAAATATGCAAGAACAAGAGGGTTATATAAATTAGGTTCTTTCGTAAATTCCATCAGGTTTACTCCCATCTTTCAGTAGTCCCCGTAGAAAACGAGGAAAAATCAAGCAGATTGCATTTGTTGGAAGCGACGGCGTACTTGTGTACTCCGAGCGCCCAACAGGTGTGAGATGCGACGGTTTTTACTTGTTTTCTATTGACCATTTTACGCCGTCTGGCGTATCTTTTAAGACTATATGCATTTCTTTTAACTTATCACGGATAGCATCGGCAGTTGCCCAGTCCTTGTTGGCACGGGCCTCCTGACGCTTTGCAATAAGCTCCTCAACCTCTGCATCAAGAGAGTTGTTCTGCACCTTATTGAACAAGCCTAATACATCACCAAGTTCACGGATAAGTGAAAGGGTTAAATCAATTGCCTCTTTACCCGCATCACTTGAAAGCTTTGTATTTGCCATATATACAATATCAAAAATAGCAGCTATTGCATCAGCTGTATTTAAGTCGTCATCCATTGCATCGCAGAACTTTTTACGGAAAGCGTTAAGCTCTGCCTTAATTTCGTCTGTGCAGGGTTTATCCTCTGCATTACCCTTTATAAATTCAAGGTTATCAATACAGTTATAAACACGCTCAACCGCAGATTTCGCCTGTTCCATTAAAGTATCTGCAAAGTTAATGGGGCTTCTGTAATGAGCCGACAACATAAAGAAACGGACAATCTCGCCGTCATATTCCTTTAATATATCACGGACAGTAAAGAAGTTACCAAGAGACTTACTCATCTTCTTACCGTCAATGTTAATATATCCGTTATGCATCCAGTAATTTGAAAAAGCCTTACAGTTGGCACATTCGCTCTGGGCAATTTCGTTTTCATGGTGTGGGAAAATCAAGTCCTGACCACCTGAATGAAGGTCGATTGTTTCACCAAGGTAACGATTTGCCATGGCTGAACATTCAATATGCCAACCAGGTCTTCCCTCGCCCCAGGGGCTCTCCCAGAAAGGTTCCCCCTCCTTTTTTGCTTTCCATAAAGCAAAGTCCATGGGGTCTTCCTTAACCTCGTTTACATCTATTCTTGCGCCAAGTTCCAAATCTTCAAGGGGTTGTTTTGAAAGCTTACCATACTCCTTGAATTTCTTTGTTCTGAAATATACATTGCCATCAACATTATAAGCATAACCGTTATCGCAAAGACGCTTTACAATGTCAATTATGGCATCGATATTCTCAGTTGCCTTAGGATGAATTGTAGCTTTTCTTACACCTATTGCCTCTGCATCCTTAAAGTACTCTGCAATAAATCTCTCACCAAGTTCCTTAACAGTAATACCCTCTGCATTGGCGCGTTTAATCATTTTGTCGTCAATGTCAGTAAAGTTCTGCACAAAGGTTACGCCATAACCCGCATATTCAAGATAACGACGCATTGTATCAAATATAATAAAGGGTCTCGCATTACCGATATGGAAATAATCATATACAGTAGGACCGCATGAATACATCTTAACGTTATTTTTATCAGCAGGGATAAATTCCTCTTTCTGTCTTGTAAGAGTGTTATAAATTCTCATAGAAAAACCTCTTTTTTATAAATTATGAAGCCTATTTAAGCTGACCTCTCATAAGCCATTTAATTATACCATTTTTTTACCCTAAAATCAAGTGTTTTGAAAAAATTATCCTGTCCTTTTTTACAAAAGAAAAAGCAGGTGATATTTCACCTGCTTTCAATATTATTTTACCACAACAAACTCACCGTCATTAAAATCAACGGTTATTTTATCGCCTGATTGAACATCCCCGTCAATGATTTTCTCTGAGAGCATATCTTCAATCTGTGTCTGAATTGCACGTCTAAGGGGTCTTGCACCATAAACTTTATCAAAGCCAACATCTGCGATTTCATCTACTGCTTTCTCTGTAAACTCAACTGTGATTTCATTCTCACCAAGTCTCATTTCAAGAGATTTCAACATAAGCTTTGCGATTTCCTTTATCTCATCCTTTGAAAGTCTGTCAAAGACAATAACCTCATCAATTCTGTTTAGGAATTCAGGCTTAAAGGCGCGTTTAACCTCTGCCATTACTTTATCGTGAATTTCATCACTTTCGTCCTTACCCGCTGTTGCAAAGCCAAGCTTAGCCGAGCCTGTGCCTAATATCTCTGATGCACCAAGGTTTGAGGTCATTATAATAACAGTGTTCTTAAAGTCAACCTTTCTGCCCTGTGCATCTGTTAAGATACCGTCGTCAAGTACCTGCAACATTATATTAAACACATCAGGATGGGCTTTCTCAACCTCATCAAAAAGGATAACGCTATAAGGATGCTTACGAATTTTCTCTGTCAACTGTCCGCCATCCTCAAAGCCCACATATCCAGGGGGTGAGCCAATAAACTTTGACACGGCATGTTTTTCCATATATTCTGACATATCAACACGGATAAGAGAACTCTCATCCCCAAACATAGCCTCTGCCAAGGTCTTTGAAAGCTCTGTTTTACCAACACCCGTAGGACCTAAAAACAGGAATGAGCCAATGGGACGCTTAGGGTCTTTAAGTCCCGCACGACCACGTTTGATTGCCTTTGCAACCGCTTTTACCGCTTTGTCCTGACCAATTACCCGCTCGTGTAAAATTCCCTCTAAATTACGCAATCTGTCCATTTCTTCTTCGCATAATTTTGTAGCGGAAACACCAGTCCATACAGATAAAACCTCTGCAATATCGTTTTCTGTTACAACAAGCTCTGAGGTTGTGCCCGTGCCTTTCCATTCTTCTTTAAGCTTTTTCGCCTCGTCTGCTATTGCCTTTTCTTCATCACGAAGCTTTGCCGCTTTTTCGTATTCCTGAGCCATTACCGCCTCTTCGCGTTCGCTCTTTAATCTTTCAATCTCTTTTTCCTTTTCTTTCAAGTCCTTTGGCTCAATCTGTGATGATAACTGTTTCTTAGATGACGCCTCATCAACAAGGTCAATAGCCTTATCGGGCAAAAATCTGTCGGTTATATATCTGTGGGAAAGCTTTGCTGCACTCTCAATAGCCTCGTCAGTTATTCTTACGCCGTGGTGTGCCTCGTACTTATCACGGATACCTTTTAGAATTTCAATAGTCTCCTCTACCGAGGGCTCACCAACAGTAACAGGCTGGAAACGTCTCTCTAATGCGGCGTCTTTTTCAATGTATTTCTTATATTCTTTTAATGTAGTAGCACCGATTAACTGCAACTCCCCTCTTGCAAGGAAAGGTTTTAAGATGTTTGATGCGTCCAATGAGCCCTCAGAATTACCTGTGCCAACTATTGTATGAAGCTCATCAACAAAAAGAATAACCTCTTTTGCCGCAATAACCTCATCAATTACCTTTTTAAGTCTCTCCTCAAATTCACCGCGGTATTTTGCACCCGCAACCATTGCCGACAAATCTATGGCAACAAGCCTCTTAGTCTTTAATGACTCAGGCACATCTCCCTGTGCAATTCTCTGTGCCAGGCCCTCACAAACAGCAGTTTTACCAACACCAGGCTCACCAATAAGACAAGGGTTATTTTTACTCCTGCGGCTTAAAATCTGGATAACTCTTTCAATCTCCTCATTACGTCCGATTACAGGGTCAAACTTATCATCACGCGCCATTTGAGTAAAGTCTCTGCCGTACTCATCAAGGGTAGGCGTAGGGCTGTTTACTGTCCCTTTTCCTCTTGACGATGTACCATCTTTGGCATTCTCTCTTTCCTCTTCAACCATAGCTTCTATAATGGCAGTATATGTGTCCCTCGGGTTTACACCCAAATCGTGCAAAACCCTTGTGCCTACACTTTCTCCGTCGCGGAGTAAAGCCATCAAGATATGCTCTGTGCCTATATAGTTATTGCCCATAGCACGAGCCTCTGTCGCAGATAGCTGTAATATTCTTTTAGTTCGAGGTGTAAGCCCAAGCTCCGTCTCCTGCGGGATAGGCTCTTTTTTACCCATAACCTCTTCTATCTTTGCCATAACTTTTTCGTAGGATACACCCGCACTTTCAAGTATCCGTGCCGCAACTCCCGAGCCCTCTTTAATAAGCCCCGCTGCAATGTGTTCACTTCCTATATATCCATGACCTAAAAGACATGCAATGTCGTGGGCCTCACTTATGGCAATTCTTGCTCTTTCTGTAAAATTCGAAAACAACATATCAATTACCTCCTTATATATTCTCCCTTAAAAACTCTGCTCGTTTTATGTCCCTTTCTTCCGCATTCAAGGTTTCCTCTCCAACAATTATTGAGGGGGATGTTTTAATCATTAACTCCAATGGGGTCATTTTCCCCTCATTGTTTATTATTCCCATATTTACGCCAAGCAAACAATCGGAAAGCATTACCTTTGCCTCTTGTGATGTTACTTTATGAGCATACTTTAATATACCGTATGAACGCATAATCTTATCAACAAAAGTTTCCTTATGGTCTTCCATAAGGCGTTCTCTTGCCTGAGACTCCATTTTTTCAATTCTCTCCACAACTGTTTTTAATTTTTCAATTAACTCTTTTTCACTAAGACCCAGTGTAACAGAGTTTGAAATCTGGTACATCGCTCCCTCGGCGTTTGTGCCCTCACCGTAAAGACCGCGTACAGCAATTCCCATACCTGAGAAAGACTGCAAAACTCTTGCAATGTTTCCTGTCATCACAAGAGCAGGAAGATGCATCATAACACTTGCACGAAGACCTGTTCCCGCATTTGTAGGACACGCCGTAAGGTATCCAAACTCCTCCGAGAAAGCGTAATCTAAACTTTCTTCCATTACATCGTCAACCTTGTCGGCTAAATCGTATGCTTTATCAAGCTCCATTCCCGCCATTATAACCTGCAAACGGATATGGTCCTCCTCCATAAGCATAATGCTCATTGTTTTATCTTTGTTCACAAGAACAGATTTCTGTGTTCCTTTTACCATCTGGGGAGAGATTAAATGTTCTTCCACCATCGCCCTTTTTTCCACAGGAGAAACATCATCCAACTTATAAAGGGTAAAGTCCTTTGAAAGTGTGGAGTTGCTCTTCGTAATAGCTTCTTCAAGTGTGTTTTTAACCTTGTCTCTTGCCTCTCCTGTCAAAAGAGCGGGAAAAGGTGTGTTTTTAATATTTCTTGCGAGGCGTATACGGGTTGATACAACTATTCCGTCTTTGTAATCTTTATACCAAATCATTTTCCCTGACCTCCCTCGATTTCTTTTATTTCCACATGGAGTTTTGCAGCAAGTTCGTAATTTTCCTGGTCAACCGCGTTTTTTAGTTGTGCTTTCAAATCTGCAAGTCTACGTTTTGCCTTGACTTCTGCACCTGACTTTGAGGGAATTTTACCCTTGTTTTCATTGGTTGAATGAATTTGCTTTAATGTTGCTTTTGCACCCTCATAAAAGGTGTTATAGCACTCACCGCAGCCAAACTTTCCTGACCTTTTTATATCTTCCCAACAGCTTCCGCATACGGGGCATTTCTTGCTTTCCTTCACCTGCATAACAGGTGTGAAAAAACCGTCAAACTCATCAAACATTCCAAATAACTCTGAAAAAATATCCATTTCTTTTTCCTCCTTTATAGTATTACATCAAGGGCTTTTTGAACTAACTCTGCACGGCCGTGGTCATTAAGACCAGCTACCATTGAGGCTATCATCTGCCCCTCACGTTTTGTTATTAACTCCCTTTGGAGTAACCCATTTAATAAATCAATACATTGTGATTGTGTAAGGGTATCTCCCGCAACGCCCTGTGAATTACTTCGGCGTATAAGAACATATCCGCCGCCACCACGACGGGTTTCTACCATGTAACCACGCTCGGGGTTAAATCGGGTTTGTATAACATAATTTATCTGTGATGGCACACAATTAAATATCTGCGCCAACTCATTCCGTTGAATTTTTGTCCATTCATCCTCTTCCCTTTTAATGAGTTCGAGAATAAACGCCTCAATTTTATCTGACTTTCCCATAAAACTGTACCTCTCTAATCAGGAAAATAATCTAAGCAGGTTGCCTGAGTTTTCGAGCGCCGTGTACTCGTGTACATAAACGAGAAAACACAGGTAAGATGCGACGATTATTTTTCTGATTTGACCTTCTTTGACCTTAACTACATTCTACTCCCTGAAATTTGCTTTGTCAATGTATATTCTGTGTATCTTTTATGAACAATTTATTAACAACTTGTCCATACTGGAAAAATTATGAATTTTTCTAAAAAGTTTTGAAAAAAGAGTGGTAATATTGAGAAATTTGTGATACAATATAATAGTGTATGCATTTATGGGCATATATTATGACTTTGACCTATTTCTTTTAATGAAAGGATATGTTATAAAATGAGTTTATTTGATAAAATATTCGGCACATACTCAGACCGTGAGCTTAAAAAGGTTCATCCTATTGCCCAGCAGGTAATGGCATTGGAGCCTGAAATTGAAAAGCTTACAGACAAAGAGTTAAAGGCAAAGACAAAGGAATTCCGTGAGCGTCTTAATAACGGCGAGACATTGGACGACCTTTTGCCCGAGGCTTTTGCCGTAATGCGAGAGGCAAGCTGGCGTGTGCTTGGAATGAAACATTTCTATGTTCAGGTTGTGGGTGGTATCATCTTACACCAGGGCAGAATTGCAGAAATGAAAACAGGTGAGGGTAAAACTTTGGTTTCAACTCTTCCTGCTTATCTTAACGCTTTAACTGGCAAGGGCGTACATATCGTTACGGTTAACGATTACCTTGCAAAGCGTGACTCAGAGTGGATGGGCAAGGTTTACCGTTTCTTAGGTTTAACCTGTGGTCTTATTATTCACGATAAAACCAATGATGAGCGTCGCGAAGCTTATGCTTGTGATATTACCTATGGTACAAATAACGAGCTTGGTTTTGACTATCTTCGTGATAACATGGTTGTTCACAAGGAAGAAATGGTACAGCGCGGGCATAACTATGCAATCGTCGATGAGGTTGACTCAATCTTAATCGATGAGGCACGTACTCCCCTTATTATTTCAGGCATGGGCGAAAAGGCAAACGAGCTTTATCAGGTTGCCGATGTATTTGCCAAGAGATTAAAGAAGTTAGTTCTTACAGAGCAGGATAATAAGCAGTTGGATACTGATATTGACGCTGACTATATTGTAGACGAAAAAGCAAAAACCGCAACTCTTACAGAACGCGGCGTTAAAAAAGCAGAGCAGTCATTCGGTGTTGAGAATTTATCCGATCCCGAGAATATGAAACTGCTTCACCATATTAATCAGGCACTTCATGCCAACGGCGTAATGCACCGAGACCAGCAGTATGTTGTAACCCCCGAGGGCGAGGTTATGATAGTTGATGAGTTTACAGGCAGAATTATGCCTGGCCGCAGATATTCAGATGGTTTACATCAGGCGATTGAGGCCAAAGAGGGCGTTAAGGTTGAGCATGAGAGCAAAACCCTGGCAACTATTACTTTCCAGAACTTCTTCCGTCTTTACGGTAAGCTTTCTGGTATGACAAGTACTGCTCTTACAGAGGAAGAGGAATTCCAGATAATCTATAAGCTTGACATTGTAGCCGTTCCTACAAACAAGCCCGTTATCCGCGAAGACTTGCACGATAGCGTGTACCAGACAGAAAACGGAAAGTATATGGCGGTTATAAGACAGATTAAGGAATGTAACGAAAAGGGACAACCCGTATTGGTTGGTACCGTAAACGTTGATAAATCAGAAACATTAAGTAAACTTCTTAAAAAAGCGGGCATAAAGCATAACGTTCTTAATGCCAAATACCACGAAAGAGAAGCTGAAATAATTGCTCAGGCAGGTAAAAAGGGTGCTGTAACCATTGCCACAAATATGGCAGGTCGTGGTACTGATATTATGCTTGGCGGTAATGCCGAGTACCTTGCAAAACACGAAATGGCAAAGCAGGGCTTTACAGACGAGCTTATTGCCGAGGCAACAGGTTTTGGCGATACAGATGATGAAGAAATCTTAAATGCCCGTCGCGTATTCACAGAGCTTAATGAAAAGTTCAAGGCAGAAATTCAGCCTGAACGTGATGAGGTATTATCTTTGGGCGGTCTGTTCATTATTGGCACAGAACGCCACGAGTCAAGACGAATTGATAATCAGTTGCGAGGCCGTGCAGGTCGTCAGGGCGACCCTGGTGCATCAAGGTTTTTCCTTTCTCTTGATGATGACCTTATGCGAATTTTTGGCAGCGACAGAGTAAAAGCAATGGTAACAAGCCTTGGTCTTAAAGAGGACGAACCCATTGAAGCAAAGATGCTTACCAACGCTATTGAGAACGCTCAGAAGAATCTTGAAAGCCGTAACTTTGATTCACGTAAGCACGTTCTTCAATATGACGAGGTTATGAACCAGCAGCGTAAGATTATTTATGCCCAGCGTCAAAAGGTGCTTGACGGTGATGACTTAAAGGATACTATCCGTGGTATGATTGAGCAGGTTATCGATAG
>JAZQFP010000031.1:0-10512 GCA_045539555.1 Candidatus Ornithomonoglobus sp. | reverse complement strand
CATTGTCTAAGCCAACGGGGGTCAGCTTAACAGTTATTGCAACATCCCCTGAACCTGTTACCTTTAAGGTAATTCTGTTTTTGTGCTCCTCTGTTTCACTCTGCTCCTTTTGGGGACGTGAGGATGTGTCAAAGACAAAGCCGTCTGTTATTAACTGCTGTCTTATTGTCTCTGCATTGGCAGTTGAGATTTCTGCCTCACCACCCTCTACCACATATTCAAGCTTCATTTGCTTTCCGCTTAATCTGTGAGTTAAGATTGCAGAGTTTGTAGCATTATCTACCACTACATCAATATCGTCGAAGTTCTCCCACTTGTTATCATTATCCTCACCTGTCATCAGGTACCACATAATGTCAAATTCCTCTGCGGGTGTTTCTGTATTGTTTCCTGCACCCTTGTATGCACCCTCGTAGCACTTTATGTCATTTACATAAGCATACTTGTTTGCAATTTCCTGTGTCAAATAGAAACCGTGGTCGGCAGGTGCATTGGCGTTAGTATCAAGACCTGTCTGTGTATAGATAAGGTCTTTATCCATATAGATATACATCTTGCCCTTTTCCATATCGTATTCCAACGCAAACTCGTGCCATCCGTCTGCGGAAATTGTTTTACCAGTTGACACTGTTCCCCAGCTGGGCGTCATAGCATATACTGTGCCTGATGCATCAGGGCCTATCTGTAAACCGTAACGGTTTGAGCCTGTGGGATAGAACTGGAACTTGTTCCATGTTTGTTCTGTATATAGACTAAACTCATAAGTTACATGTTTTGCTCCCGCGTTGGCATTCCAGCCATTGCCGTTAAAGTAAATGTTCTTGCCTGTAATCTTTGCAACATCATCACCTGAACTTAAACCAAGGCTTGTGCCCGATACGATTTCATAATGAGTTTCGTCCTTGCCAAGAACGTCTGTTACGGTCTTTCCGTCAAAGGTTTCATTTACAATATAGTTTGTATTATCTGCTGAGCTCTTTAAGGTTATCTCATCACGGATAACAAGGCTCTCACGGTTATCTGTATAGAAGAAACCTCGTGTCGCCTTTGTAGCGTGTCGGCTTAATGCACTTGTCATATCCGCAACGGCGATTGCACCGTTGTCCCCTGTTTCTACAAGGTTAACCTCAACATATGATGTAAGGTCATGGCCTGTGTAACCTGTTGATGGCTCTATCTCAACTGTATTGTGTGCTCCCGCCATTGAACGGAAGTAACGCCATCTGTTTGATGCATTAGCCGAATAGGTTGTTACCCAGTAGTTAGGTACATTGTAGTTCTGACGGCCAGGGTCGATTGCCCAACGGATACCGTCCTGCTCAAAGACGAATGAGCCACCGTCAAGCTGTGAGTGCTCTGTATTTGTAGCACCGCCGTGGATGCCTACAAATGATGTTGTATCATTCTGCTCCCAGTTATTACGCATAGTGATTACATCATCACTCTCGTATATTGCATCAAGGGGTAATGTTACATCTGTTGAAGTGATATCTGTATTATACCACAACAAGCCCATAGCATTATCGCTGACATATTTTAATTCATTTGGCAAGTATTTAATCACTGCCTGTGTCCAGCCGTTATTTCCGTACTGATTTGACAACCACAACATTTCAGGTGTGTATAGACCTACTGTGAAATGGTCCGCAGTACAGTCGCTGTAATTATGAGGTCCGTTCTGGGTCTGTGAATAGATTGTGTAATCTGCCGCGTCCTTTAAGCCCTCAAGGTTTTCATAACCGAACATTGTTCCCAATGTTGCTTCCATTGATGACAATAAGTATACTGTGTATTCCATTGTCAAGTCCCAATAACCTACGCCCTCGTACCATGAACCGTTAGGAGCCCAATGCCATAGCATAAGGTCTGTTGCTCTTATGGCGTTCTCTAACAAGTATAAGCACTCCTCAGGGTATCTTTCCATAAATGCCATACCCGCCATTGCAACGGCTGAGTTAAATACTATGTTATGGTTATTGGTAGCTATTGCAGCGTTATTCATAGTTGAACCGCCTGACTGATACGCCTGTGCAACCTCATAGAAGAATTTCTCATACATTGTTTCTTCTATGAATTTCTTCTCGTCTGCTGTCCACGCATCATACGCCCAGTCATAAGCTATGATATATCCCAATGCAATTCTCGGGGGCGCTAAATGATGTGTAGGTGCCCAGTCGGGATAATCACCAACATATTCTAATATTTCAAACAATTTATCAAGGTACGCTCTCTCATCTGTCAGATGATACGCCATAGTCATGGCAGTTGCCGCTAAGGGCAACCATTCTGTTGAGGTGGTGATATATCCGTCAGTTACACTATATCCCCAACGCTCCTCGTGCTCTATTGAGCCCTGCTCGTATGAACACATTTTATCAGCATCAGCTACAATACTGTTTGCCCAGTTCATAAATACGGCATTGTCCCCTGATGCATACTCTGCCTTTACCCTTAGAAATTCATTATTATCTGCCAATATTCTGGGGTGCTTGTTCTTTGAGGCTGAATTATCATAAGCCGTCTTTATCTGCTCCCTTGTAGGTCGCATATAGAACATAAAATCATTAAGCGCCTGTAAGTCATCACCTGCGGGGAATGTGAAACCATTACCCAAAACACAAAGTCCGTTGTTGTACTTTGCACTTGTGTCCATCTGTAACGCCATACCAAGCTTTGTTGCAATATCACTTAGCTTTGCATAGCCCTCTGCGTTTGCACTAACGCCTGTTACTGTTACGCCCCATGCGTTGCATAACTCGTTAAGGGGTACATATACCTCACCATTATCAACATAAGGCGTATTCTCTAAGTGTACCTTTTCTGTGCCGTTATATGCAACACCGCTTCTTGTATGTACTGCTAATGTATCTGTTAGCTTTGCTATCTCTGTATCTTCACTTTCAAATATGGAAACATCGCCTGTTGTGTCAACAATATATGCAATGTCGTTTAACTCGTCCTTTGTCTGTGTTCCCTCATATACGCGAATGTTATCCACATAGAAATCATGAGAAACCGTCGCGGGAGACCAGTACTGACTTGCTGTGTGAATTCTAAAACTGCAAGGCTTGTCCTGTCCGTTGCCGTAGCCAAGGCTTCCACTAACTGTTCCTGTTGTTGAGGCTACTAATGTATCGCCATTATAAATACTATACTTCGCTGTGCCGTCTTTGTAGTTTACCGCCGCCGTTACTGTGTAGTAAACATTAGTTGAAAGGTTTACGTTTGTTCCCCCAAGCTTTGCCGAGGTTGTGGTGGCACCTGAGGCTGAATTAGGATATACATACAATACATCCTGACTAACACCTGTTGCGCCGTCATTCTTAACACCACGGATGTATGCCTTAAAATGTGTGTTGGCATCGTTTAACTTTAAGTCAAACTCATATACCATAAAATCTGATATGGGTGAAAGCAGACTGTTAAGAGTTATATGGCTGTCATTTAAGTCAGTTGTACTGCTCTTGAAGTGAAGTCCCTTGCCTGTGTTTCCAACACCGTCTTTTGCAGTTATTGTATGTCCGCCCTGATGTATCTGGAAAGGTGTTCCGTTTTCCATACCCATATTGGCATAAGTTCTTGTGCCGATACGATATGCATCAGTGTTTGATTTTAATGTACCCCAATCAGAGAAAGTTGCAATCTTTGTTGAGAACAACGGGTTTGTGTCAAACTCTCCCCGTGTTGTAACGGAGGTGTCTCCAATTGCAGATATTCCAAAGTTAATAAGTTTTCCCAGCTCGTCATACTGTGCAAGGGCTATTCTGTCAATTCCCGTTGCCCCTGTTATCTCTGCCGTTGCTTTTCTATCTTCACCTATGGTGAAGTTCACCGAGGGTGCTGCAAAAGCAGAAAGAGTTGTGCTCACCATTGCAAGAGCAAGTATGGATGATACTGTTTTCTTCCTGAATATTTTCATAGTTTTTTCTCCTTTTATGACCTGTTCCCAAAGGGAAAACATTGGTGCATATTATCATATGTTATAATTATACCATTTTGGCTAAGGTTTTTCAATATGAATATTATCCTTAAAAACATAAAGAAATTCACCTTAGTCAAGGTGAATTTCTTATTACTATATTTTCCAATGTTTTTACAATACATCCCGCGGGTATTACACCGCGGACTGAGGTTAAGGGGTAAACCGTTGTGCCCTTTCCAACTACTGTGCCAGGGTTTAAGACAGACCCGCAGCCTATGTCGGCTTTGTCCCCTAAGAGAGCACCTACTTTTTTTAGCCCCGTTTTATATTCCTCATCACCGTGAATTATTACCTCTTTGCCGTCCGCTTTAAGATTTGAGCATATTGCCCCCGCTCCCATATGGGCAAAGTTTCCCAGCACACTATCCCCTACATAGTTATAATGGGGTACCTGTGCATTGTCTAATAAGACACAGTTCTTCAATTCCGTTGAATTGCCGATTACACATCCCTCGCCCGTTATAACGCTCCCCCTTATAAACGCACCAGGGCGAATTTGCGTACCTCTGCCTATTATGGCAGGGCCCGTTATATCTGCTGTGGGAGAAATATTTACATCCTCACCTATAAGAACACCGTCTTTTAATAATTTATAGCCTGACATCCCCCTTTTTATCAATGCTTTTGCATACTCATTTATCTTTGGCAAAATCTCCCACGGGTATTCCGTGTTAAACAAATCTTTAAGGTACGGGGTCTTACAATCAAAGAGGTCTTTTGTCTTAATTTCCTTATTCATTTGAGTGCCCCCTCTTCTTTATTACATCTGCTATCTCCTGTGCCATTTCTTCTGCATCGGTTTCACTCTCTACCATTACTCTCACAACAGGCTCCGTTCCGCTTTTTCTTAAAAGCACACGTCCCTTGCCGCCGATTTTAGTCTCCGTGTCTTTTATTGCTTTCTGGACTTCCCCATCATTCTCAACCGCCGTCTTATCCTTTACGGGAATATTTATGGTATGCTGGGGATAAAGCTTTACCTTTTCGCAAAGCTTCGACAAGGGTGATTTTCTGTCGCACATTTCCTCCGCTACCATAATAGCCGTTAAAATTCCGTCGCCCGTTGTGGCGTATTTCTTTAATATGATATGCCCCGACTGCTCACCGCCAAGAGAGAAATCTTCATTCTGCATTGCCTCATATACAAACCTGTCGCCAACGGTTGTTTCAAAGTAATTTATTCCCTCATCCTTTAAGGCGTTTTTAAGACCTGAGTTTGACATTATTGTTGCTACAACCGTGTCTTTATTTAACATTCCGCGGGACTTTAAGCGTTTGCCTAAAATGTATAACATCTTGTCGCCGTCAATTTCATTTCCCGCCTCGTCCACCGCAATACATCTGTCGCAATCTCCGTCAAAGGCAAACCCCACATCAAGATGATTTTTCTTTACCATACGGCACAGGTTCTGAATCTTAGTTGACCCGCAGTCGCGGTTTACATTAAGTCCGTCAGGGTCGTTGCCTAAAACCATAATCTGTGCCCCCAATGCACTAAATACCGCAGGGGCTATCATCCACGACGCACCATTTGCACAGTCAAGTCCTATCCGCAAATGCTTATATGAATTTGAAGCCAAGGAAATCAGGTATCCCACATATCTGTTTCTTCCCGATACGTAATCTACAATACGCCCGATATTATCTTTTTTGGCAAGAGGAATATCTGTCCCTTTTATTCCGAGGGTTTCTGTGTCCCCGTCAATATAGCTTTCAATAAGTTCTGAGGTTTCATCATCAAGCTTTTCGCCATAGCGGTTTATAACTTTAATGC
Organism: Candidatus Ornithomonoglobus sp.; assembly: GCA_045539555.1. Classification (GTDB taxonomy): domain Bacteria; phylum Bacillota; class Clostridia; order UBA1381; family UBA1381; genus Ornithomonoglobus. The sequence continues at coordinate 4,756 of JAZQFP010000031.1, read as the reverse complement.
CATTATCGTAATAGGGGTTATGAGACGCGGTTATCATTATACCGCAGTCAAACTCATCTATACGGGTTACATAGGAAACACTGGGGGTTGTTGTAACATGGAGCATATAGGCGTCTGCACCTGACGCGGTTATCCCTGCAACTATTGAATATTCAAGCATATAGGATGAAAGGCGTGTATCCTTGCCTATTACAATTTTAGGGCGGTAGCCTTGGTTATCCTTTTTATAGTACCAACCTAAAAACCTGCCAACGCGGTATGCCTGAATTGAGGTTAAGGTTACATTGGCTTCACCGCGGAACCCGTCCGTACCAAAATATTTTCCCATATAAAATCACACTCCAAATAAAACTTCAATATAATTATTTTATATGTCGGGAGGTGATTTTATGCAAAATTCGTTCCCATAGACCGAGGAGTTTTGCAATATAAAAAGAGCAGGGGTTACTGCTCTTGTAGTCCCCATAGACCGAGGAGTTTTAGATGCAGAACGGGCGAAACGCGCCCGACGGCGTACGCGTGTACTCCGAGTGGCGTGTTTCACCCGTAGTTCAAGTGCTTAAATAAAAAGAAACCCGTGAAAAATCACGGGTTTCGACCAACCAATAAATCAAATTCAAATCTTTCCACTTGAACGGTCTGCGCTAAAAGAACCGGTCTCGTCTATAAGTTTGTCAAGCGCCATTAGTGAGCGAGGCACATGGAACGGCCCCTTAAAAGTACTTCCCTTTGTGGAGGGCATTGTGGGTTTGCCATCTCGGCGTAAATATCCGTACCATTCGCCGTATTTCTTATCACAGAATACTTTGTCGCAATACTTTTGTGTTTTTTTGAGCCACTTTAAGTAGAACTTGTCCCCCGTCTCCTTATACAGCATCATTGACGCTATCATAAGCTCGTTATGAGGCCACCATAATTTCATATCGTGCTCATAGGCTTCGGGCGGGTTGCCAAGGCAATCAATAAAGGAGAACAGACCGCCGTATTTTTTGTCCCAGCCTTTATTTAGGGCGTCTATGTAAATACCGATAGCATTACCTAAAAGCTCGTTATCGTTTCTGTAAATTGCCTCTTCTATTAAAAACCAGCTACATTCAATGTCGTGGCCAGGGTTTACAACTCTGCCTTGCGTTACATCTAAAATGGGTGTACCGTCAGGTGAAACCGTCTCCAATGTGCAACCCAAATCAGGCTTGTAATGATAATTTACAATCTGGTCGGTACATTCCTTTGCATACTTGTGATATTTCTCGGTGTTCTCTTTGTCATACATTCGCATAATTGCAGTTGTATTCAAGAAAATCATAGGGTCTGCAAGTCCACGCATGGGACGGGTCTTGGTCTCCGTCTTAGGCGATGCACCTACGGGGTCATCAACAAGACCATTGTTTAGGTCATATAGAAAATCATAATACTTTCTTGCACGGTTAAGGTGCTCTGTCTCGCCCGTTGCACCATAGTATTCAATATTTGCAATTACATAAAAGCCCTCGGAGAACTGATACCGTCTCTGCCTTAATGGTTTTCCCTCGGCAGTAACGGTGAAATACATTCTTCCACCCGCCTTGTGATTTATACAATGGTCTTCCATAAAATCAAGACAGTTTTTTGCCGCCGCCAACCACTCAGGACGATTGCCGTACTGATTGCAAAGTCGGGAAAAGGTCCATGCACATCTGCCCTGCATCCACACACTCTTGTCCGTTGAATAAATCTTACCCTCACGGTCAAGGCAGGTATAACATCCGCCGTTTACTTTATCAATGCCATATTTTAGCCAGAAATCAACGGACTTTTGGAGTTCTTCCCTTGCCCATTTTTGTATCTTTTTCAAGTTTGCCATAATGGTGCTCCTTATTTTAAGTAATGTTTTCTATAAAGATTATTCAGGTTTCTCGCTGACGGGTAAATTGACTGTGGACTTAAAAAATGTGAGAACTCAAATGTGATTATCTTCTCTGCATAATTTTTGTGATGGTCAAGCCTCTGCTTTAACATCCCGAAAGGTATTGGGTAATACATACATCTTACATCTCTTTCAAAGGTCTCGGCATTTACCCAATGGCGAATGTTGTATTTATCACAAAGCTCCTTTGTTTTACCAAAGTAATCGTCCATTAGTGCCATTGGTGCCGTTCCGTCCTGAAATGCACAGATATCAATAGCCTCACCGCCGTAACTAAACAGCTTGTCCCACGCCTCATAATGCTCCTCAGGTGTAAAACCACCGTTGGGGTCAGTTATGTGGGTATGGAAAAACGGGCTTATTAAAACCTCACGGCTGGGGTCAATCTCTTTACAAAGTTGGCTCATTCCCCGCATAATTTCACCAAAGTTCAATGTGTCGTGGCTTTGCTCCTGAGGAATGTACCAACCCTTAAATGAGGGGTAGTCGCCATAGCGGGAGATTACCTCAGGAAGAAACTGTCTGTTCTTTTTAATCTCGCCCATAGCGTCTCCGCCGTTCCAGTCAAGGTTTGAAATATACATTCCAAAGTAAACATTCATACCACGCTTTGAGGCTTCCTCAAAAACAAACCCTGCAAAGTCGTCCTCATGGGTCGTGCCCAATACTTTTGAGGGGAATACGCTCTTATCCTCAAAACCGCCGCGGATAAAAATAAGAGTATCAATGCCAATCTTCTGCATATTGTCAAAGTCTTTTTTCCATTGTTTTCTTGTCCAGTTGGACGAGGGGATATCGTATGTAATATCATCAATAAATGTTCCCGTAATGGGTCCTGTCTTTTTCATATTTATTCTCCTTTTGTGTATCTGCCGTATTGTCCAGGCGGCATTCCCTCACGCTTTGTAAAGAAATGGCTGAACGCATGAATAGAACTGTACCCTACCCTCTCTGCCACATCTGTAACGGGCAGACCTTGTCTTAGCAGTTCACATGATTTTTCATGACGGCGTTTTAAGAAATAATCTTTAAGGCTCATATTCATTGCCTTTGTAAATACGTTTGAAATATGTGAATAACTGTAATTAAAATGCTCCGACATTTCTTTTAAGGCGTCCTTGTTTTCAACTGACGCGTCTATATATGCACACACCTTGGAAACCAATACACTATGCTCGTTTCCTGCCTCTGGTGAGTAATTCCAATCACGGCCGCCGCGGAATGACCTTACTGCCGATATTAAAAGGGCACGGATAGAATCAGAGAGTATTCCCGTTGAAAACTCGTCATTGTTATATAAATTAGTGAGAATATTATAAAAAGCATAACCTACACTCTTTATTCCGTCTTTACGGGTGCAGGATAGATTATTGAAATAGTCCTCCAAAAACTTATCCTCACCAATGCCCCCCTCTATCATAAACCCGATATGTTGGGAACGGTATTCATCGCTTTGGCTATAAATATCATGGCGAGTTTTATAGGGTATAAATATTAAGTCTCCCGCCTTTGCCCTTATAACGGTATCATTAAGGCATATATCTGCCTCGCCTCTTAAAACATAGGCTAATTCATGGCATACCTGAATATGCTCACCGCAATGGTAACCTCTGTCAGTACACAAGTCCCCCATCTGATATATTCTGTATGCACCGTATCGCACAGGCGCGTCAAAACTCGCCTTGTCAAATTCAAACCTGATACTTTTCTCCCGTGTCTGCATAACATTTACCCCTTACTGTTATTATCCTAATAATAACACATTAAAACTAATGTGTATTTGATTTATTCATTACATAATTTGATATTTCTCTTACTATTGTATATGAAAATACCTTATAAATCAATATAAAAAACGCCATATTCTTAAAATACAGCGTTTTTTTCTATGAATTTTATAAAATCAGCTCATCATTGTCTCTGCAAGAGAATATGCAAAAAGCCAGTTCATTTCGCGGGTTGGGTGATTTATATGATTTGCCAGAAGCTCTGTTATGTTTACACCGTTTTCAATCATAAGCTCCCATTTTCTGTATACATCGCAGACTTTAACACCACATTCTTCCGCTACCTTTTTACCCGCCTCAACAAAGGTTTTAAGGTCGCCTCTTAACTGCCACTCCGCTCTCTCCTCTGCCCATTTAATTATGTCAGGGTCATTAAGGGTGTGAGGGCTTACATTTATGTTCATTGAATTGGGGGTCATAAAGATAACTTCACTTCCCGCTTTTTGAAGCTTAGTAAAGATTTCTTTGAGGTTACTGCAATATGTCTCTAAATCAACTACTATGCAGTCGTTTAAGCCAAAACATACAACTGTTAAGTCGGGCTCGTACTTTATAACATCGCGGTTAAGTCTACCTAAACCGCCCGTCGTTGTGTCTCCGCTTAACCCAGCGTTTATAACCGTCATTGGTGCTTCGGGGTAAAGCATTGCAAAGATTTTCTTTAAGTATCCGTGATAAGTTGAGTTCTGGTCAAAGATTGTATCAATCACCTGAGGTGTTTTTTTATAAAGTTCAAAACAACCCTGCGTTACGCTATCGCCTAAAAATGCTATACAGGGGCATTTTGCATCACGGGGGTTTTCGCATTTTTCCTTAAATAACTTTGTGATTTTCATTGAGTGTATCCTTTCTTTATAAAGACTGTACAATATTGATGCCATTTTGTCGCAGTTCATATCAAACCACATAAAAACTCTAAGTCTAATTGCACAATATGTCAAATATTGCCGTCACTTCGCTTTGGTAACTAATCGATGGGTTATAATTAAAGATTGCTTTTCCAATGGGTTCATCATCCAAATTTTCCAAATAATCATTAGCAAGTTTTTTACAAGCTAATTCT
>JAZQFP010000030.1:0-3397 GCA_045539555.1 Candidatus Ornithomonoglobus sp. | reverse complement strand
GGAGAAGTGCAGAAGTGGCTATCATACAACAATATAAAAATCACATTAAACGGTCAGACGGTAGAACCAAAGGTTGCAGATGGCAACTATGTTGGACCATTTATTATTGATGGAACTACATACTTACCTGTACGTGCGGTTGCAAGTGCTGTTGGTTTGAATGTTGATTGGGATGGTGCTACAAACACAGTGAAATTATCGGACACATCTGCTGATAATCAGACTAAAGGCGAGACTGTATATGAAAAAGGTGGTATAAAAATCACATACAATGGTTTGAGCTCGGATGATTATGCAAAGTATTTCAATTTTTTGATTGAAAATAATACAAATGCGAAGATTATTGTTCAAACAAGAGACGAATCAATAAATGATTTTATGATTTCTGGAATAATGTCTCAGGAAGTACAGCCTAATAAAAAGGCAAATACCGAGTTGATTTATTTTAATGAAACCTTAAATGCGAACGGAATTGGGGTAATAGAAAACCTTGAATTTTCCTTCTGTATAATTGATACGGAGACATGGGATACAATTGACGAGTCAGCCCCCATAGTAATTAAACCGTAATATACTCACCCACCCCTATGGGGTGGGTTTTTCTTGCCCTCTTGCAAAATTAGTCGAAAAATGTTATACTTTTTATATACACGAAATTTAGCAAGGGGAAAATGCTATGAAAACTGTATTTATAATAAACCCTATGGCAGGTCAGGGAAAAAATATTGATAAACTTATTTCCAATATTATGTCTGTTTCAACTGAACTTAATGCCGATACGGAGATTTATACGACACAGTCCGTGGGAGACGCAGAGGTTTATGTTCGTGATTATTGTAACACAATCGGCCCTGCTCGGTTTATTGCCTGCGGTGGTGATGGTACTTTAAGTGAGGTCTTAAACGGTGCAATTGATTGCCCGTTAGCGGAGATAGGCGTTGTTCCTATGGGTACGGGCAATGACTTTTGTAGAAATTTTGAAAACCGCGACAGTTTTAAGAACGTTGCATTACAAATAATGGGCGAAACCACAAAGTGCGATGCCATTAAGTATAAAACAGAAACAACAGAGGGCATAGCCGAGGGGTACTGTGTTAATATGTTTAACATTGGTTTTGATTGCAATGTTGCCGTTATGACAGGGGAAATGAAAAAGAAACCCTTTATAAGCGGGTCTATGGCATACCTTGCATCTATTCTTGTAAACATCATTAAGAAAAAGGGTGCTGATCTGAGGGTAGAGATTGACGGCGAGGTTAAGCATGAGGGCCCGTTACTCCTAAACCCTGTTGCCAACGGCTCATATTGTGGCGGTGGAATCAAGGGCAACCCTTATGCATCTGTGCAAGACGGATATTTGAGTGTAAACATTATTAAAGATGTTTCGCAATTAGGAATTGTTCGTTTGTTACCTCATTATATGAAAGGCACACATATGGAGCTTAAAAACATTGAGAAGATAATCTCGACATACAAATGCAAAAAGGTTGTAATTACGCCCCTTAAAGGTGAGATTATAATAAGCCCTGACGGTGAGGAGTTAAAAGCGGGAAGAACGGAGTTTGATATTGTCCCAGCGGCATTTAACTTTGTAATTCCATCAAGAGTAATGGAATATAGTAAATAAAAAAAACGGAGAGCAATGCTCTCCGTTTTCTGTTGCAATTATTTTTTCAAAGTTCCAAGGTTGGCAGCTGTTAGATAAGCATTTATGAAACCATTTAATTCGCCGTCCATAACTGCCTGAATATTACCCATTTCATAGCCTGTTCTTAAATCTTTTACCATTGTATAAGGCTGGAAAACGTATGAACGAATCTGGTTGCCCCAACCGTTGTCGGTTTGTATACCCTGAATCTCGGAAATCTTTTCTTTCTGCTGCTGCTCGGCAATTTCAACAAGCTTGGCTTTTAGCATTTTCATTGCATACTCTCTGTTCTGCAACTGTGAACGCTGTGTCTGACATGATGCCACAATACCTGTGGGAACGTGTGTAAGACGAACCGCTGATGATGTCTTATTGATATGCTGACCGCCTGCACCTGACGCGCGGAACACGTCCATTTTTACGTCCTCGGGACGAATATCAATATCAATGTTATCATCAAGCTCGGGCATAACCTCAACTGATGAGAATGATGTCATTCTCTTACCCTGTGAGTTAAAGGGTGAAATTCTAACCAGACGGTGAATGCCTTTCTCTGCTTTTAAGTAGCCATAAGCATTAAGGCCTGAAATTTCCATTGTGCAACTCTTGATACCTGCCTCATCACCAGGTAGTGAGTCCATAATCTCGGCTGTGTAACCGTTCTTTTGTGCCCACATCTGATACATACGAATAAGCATTTCGCACCAGTCCTGAGCCTCTGTACCACCTGCACCTGCATGGAAGTTGAGAATCGCATTTGAACTGTCATACTTACCGCTAAGTAATGTTTCAAGACGCATTTTATCAATGTCTGCGTTGAGCTTGTCAACAATACCTTTAACCTCATCGGCAAGAGAGGGGTCATTCTCCTCCTCTGCCATTTCAATCATAACCAATGTATCTTCCTGAGTTGTTTCAATGTCAAGGAATGCTTGAAGCTTATCCTTTAACTGTTTTGCTTTCTGTAAAACCTTTTGTGAGTTTGCCATATCATCCCAGAAATCAGGTGCGGCGCTTTGTTCATCAAGTTTCTCTATCTCTGCTTTCAAGGAAGCGATATCAAGTGATTCTCTTAGGTCGTCAATGCTCTTTTCCATGCCTTGCAGGGCAAGTCTGTACTCATCATACTCTAACATTTAATCACATCCTTTTTTTCGTTTTGTTATCTGCCGCAGCAGTGCTTATATTTTTTGCCGCTACCGCAAGGGCAGGGGTCGTTTCTGCCGACTTTCTTCTCGACACGTTTGGACTGTGCTTTAAGTGTGCCGTCTCCGCCTGTGTCAAGGGGTTTTGCAACCTGCTCACGAACAATCTTAACTCTCGGCTGAGCGCTTAGCACATACTTAACAGTATCTCGCTTAATTGCATCCAATAAGCCCTCGTAAAGTTCTGCGGCTACATTACGATATTCCACAACGGGGTCATGCTGACCGTATGCACGTAGGCCGATTTCGCGCTTAATCTGTTCCATCTCGTCGAGGTGGTCCATCCAAAGTGTATCAACCACGCGAAGCATAAGAACGCGTTCAAGCTCGGACATCTGCTCACCGAATACCTCACACTGTGAGTTATAACGAGCCTCACCGATTGCCATTAATCTGTCGCGGATATCTGCCTTTGTGATTGTGTCAAGCTCATTCTGTGAAACCTTAAACTCGCCATTAGCAAATAAGTTTACGTTAGCAAACTCTGTTAATGCTCTTAAATTCCACTCCTCAGGTATTTCGCTTATACCGATAAAGTCATCCA
>JAZQFP010000029.1:0-9884 GCA_045539555.1 Candidatus Ornithomonoglobus sp. | reverse complement strand
ATATGAAAACTCATGCTCAGGGACATATACAATTGATTGTACCTGAGACTCGTCAAAGCTTACAGATATAAAATCTGTATCACAGGTAACAAATAATGTGTCGCCCTCTTTATATAAGCTATCATATATAACATCGATGTTGTCGCCTTTCCACTCGGCTTTTATATCCTTGTTGATATCTTTAATAATGCACTTTATCAACAACTACACCTCCGTTTATAATATTATATTTATTTTATCTTATTTAGCATATTTTGTCAATGATTTCAGGCTAAATAATCGTCATTTTTATTGTATTGGAGAATACTTTCTTTGCGATTTATTTTATATAAAACACGGAGCATTTGTTTTCTTAACCAGAGGCTCCTGCACCAGAATTTGCAATACAACTTATAACTCCATTTAGTTACGGGAATATATTTTTCATCGCGGTAGAAACCCTTTACAACAGCTATTATCTGCTCGTCTTTTATGCCATGCTCCAATATCCATTGGTTATCACCACACATAATATATCCGTTTTCGTCTTTTCCAAGGCAACGATGCATAACCTGAAGTCCATTTAGTCTTTTATAAACGGGTAAATCATAAGTGTTAAGACCATTTCCGTCGTATTTTATCATATACACGCTATCACGGCGGTTTCGAAGCATAGGGTACATACTTGTGCCCACGGGAACTGTAACAAATTCTCCGTTTTCATTTATATATTTTTCAATAAGAGTTTCGTTCATATTAGTCTCCCTTAATTTGTTCCTATAATGTTATTATATCACTAAATTAAATAAGATACAATAGATAGTAATTAAAAATTTCCAAATGAAGGCATATTGACTTATAGATACACCAATGTTATAATTTTTATATAGTGGAGATAAATATATCAGGAGAGATAATAGGTATGAAGAAAACGATTTTAAGTGTTATTTTAGCCCTGGGTCTTATGAGCCAGACTGCATCCGCATCCCTTTTAGGAAATGTAAATGGTGGATGGCAGACAGATATGGGTGGCGGTGCAATATATAATAATAATGTTTATACATCAGAAAATGGTGACAAACAGACAGAGAATTATGTGGAGTATACACCAAACAGCGAGGCAAGACCTGTTGTTGTAAACGGCGAGAGTATATACGGTACAAGAACAATATCATCAGCATCAAAGTATATGAAAGATAATAATCTTCGTCCTCTTATAGGAATAAACGGAGATTTCTTTTCAACAAAAACGGGTATCCCTATGGGATATACAATAATAGATGGTGAGATTTGGTCAAAAGAGAATGGTGAACAAAATGCAATTGGTTTCCGTGAGGACGGAACGGCGTTTATAGATAAAATAAATATTGAAACATCTCTCAGAAAAGGCAACGAAGAGATAACTATTCAGTATATAAATAAATGGTTACAAAAGGGCTTTCATTGTGTAAATCTGCTTGACAGTAACTTTTCGGGAGATACAAAGACAGATTTTAATGCGCTGTATGTTATATGTTCAAAAACAGGCGGAGATTTAGGCGTGAATTCAAATATGTCTCTTAAAGTGGATGAGATTTTTATTTATGAAGGTGCAATAAAAATTCCCGAGGGAAAGTATGTCTTTGTAATGGACAAAGAGGGAGATAAAACGTTTTATGATTTTCTTTCAAATCTGGCAGTTGGTGATAAATTAACTCTTACAAACAGTATTGTGGGAGATTATAAAAACAACTGGACAGAGGCAAAGTATGCTATATCTTCAATAGGCGACAGACTTATTGAAAATGGTGAGACAGGCACAGGCTTTTCTGCTGGTCTGGCACCAAGAACAGCAGTGGGAACAAAAGAAAATGGTGATATTATTTTCTATACAATAGATGGAAGACAGACAGGACATAGTAAGGGAGTGTCTTTGGAAACTCTTGCTAAAAGGATGAAAGAATTAGGCTGCGTAGATGCAATAAACCTTGACGGCGGCGGTTCAACTGCCATCGGTGGAGTTTTCCCAGGGTCAGAGGACTTTGTTGTTTCTAATAAGCCATCTGACGGAAGAGAACGCAGATGTGCAAATTATTTATTCTTGCAAGATTTAAGAAAGAAATCTGATGTTGTGTGGTATGTAAATTGGCTGGAAAACACAACAAATAATTTTATGTCAGGGATGAAACATCAATTAGTTGCAGAAAGCGTGTATGACACAGGTAATTACAAAATGGACGGTCTCCGTGATGTAACTTTTACCCTTGAAAACTTTGGTAATGCTAACGCCACAATGACGGAGGATAATGTAATAACATTTAACGGAGAGGGTACTGTTAAAGTATATGTAGAGGGTGAAAAATATCAAACGACATTTATTTTTGAGACATACAATGCTCCCGAAGAGGTAAAGATAATAAACCAAAGTACGGGTGATATTCTTAATGAGCTGACCGTAACCGAGGGTGGAATGATAAACTATTCCTTAGAGGCAGGAGCCTATGTGAACGGCATAAGACTTGAAACAACTCCTGATATGTTTATATGGGAGAGTAAAGGGGAGAATGTTAATGTAACCCCTGACGGTGAGGTGTCAATTAAAGATAACGGAAATATTGCGGGAACTGTCAGTGTAAAAATTGCAGGGGTAACAAAGGAAATTCCTGTAAGGGTAGTTGAGGTATCAACTTTTGATGATACAAAAAACCATTGGGCGAAGGATATAATTGAAGAAATGGCAGACCTTGAAATTATAAATGGTTTTGAGGAAGATGGCCATAAACTCTTTAAGCCTGATAATAACATTACCCGAATTCAGTTCTGTGCAATAGTGGCTAAAAGCCTTGGTATAACAAGCGGTAATAAGGCAACAGACTTTGCAGATAACGATAAAATTCAGGCATGGGCATTGCCTTATGTAAATGCAATGGTTGAAAAAGGGTATATAACGGGAAAAAGCGACGACGATAAAACCGTGTATTTTGACCCTGATAGCAGTATAACCCGTAATGAAGCTTTTACAATAATAAGCAGAATTGTCGGTGAGGTTACGGACGGCAATATTGAGTTTAATGACAAAAATGAAATACCCCAGTGGGCAGAAAAGGGAATATTAACTCTTTTAAGCCTTGGAATAATTGAGGGATACGAAGATAATACCATAAGACCCAATAATACAATAACAAGAGCGGAAGCCACAGTTTTAGTAAAAAAATCAAATATAATAAAGGAAGCACTTTAATACAAAGTGCTTCTTCATTTATTGACAAAAAAATGCATTTATGTTAGAATTAAATAGATAATTGATTGGGGGGCAGAATATGTCAAAATATTATATGCCAACAACCTTAATTTCAGGGAAAAACTGTGTTAAGGAATATCCGGAATACTTGATTCAGGGCAGAATGTGTATGATAGTAACGGGCAAACAATCTGCACAGGTTTCAGGTGCATTGAAAGATGTAACAGATGTTTTGGATGCCCACGGCGTCAAGTATGGTATATACAGCCAGATTACAAGTGATACCCCTATTGGAGAAATATTCACATTAGGAAAAACAATGCAGTCAGCTGGTACTGACTATGTAATAGGAATAGGTGGCGGTTCAGCTCTTGATGCAGCAAAAGCTGCGGCGGTATATGCGTCGAATGATATTTCGCCTATGGATATATTCAGTGAGAAATATGAACATAAACCTTTAACTATTGTATGTGTTCCAACAACGGCAGGTACGGGGTCAGATACAACGCAATATGCAATGTTGACTCTTGATAAACCGTCAAACAAACGCAGTTTTAAGTCTGAGGACTGTTTTCCGGTTGCTACATATCTTGATTCAAGATACACATTGACATTGCCCTTAGAGGTAACGAGAAATACTGCTATTGATGCATTATGTCATGCGGTTGAGTCATATCTTAACACAAAAGCATCCCATTTGTCGGATATGGTGGCATTAGAGGCAATTCGCCTTATAGGTCAATGCACAGATGCACTTGTGTCAGGTGAGATTAGTGAAGATGTGCGTGAAAAACTTCTTATGGCCGCATCTGCGGGTGGAATGGCGGTTGCACATACGGGACTAAACCTTGTTCATGCGATGGGACACCAGGTAACGTGTTCAAAAAACATTCCTCATGGTCGTGCAAACGGAGCATTACTTGTTGAATTCATATCGTTTATTGCGAGAGCCAACGTCATGCGGGCGGTAAATGTTATAGATGCATTTGGACACGAGCTAACTGGCTTTAAGGCGTTTATAAATAAAATTGCACCCATAGATGAAGAAATCACCGAAGCGGATATAGATTTGTGGCTGGAAAAGTCGATTTTAGAATCTGTTAATCAAAACTGTCCTATTCCTGTAACAAAGGAAGATGAGCGTAAAATATTTTATAATGCCTTGATAAACAAGGAACGAGATTACACAAAATGGTAAGGGGGAAATAATTATGGAAAAGAGAGAGCATTTAGCCAGTAGATTAGGTTTTATACTGTTAAGTGCAGGTTGTGCTATCGGTATAGGTAACGTATGGAAATTTCCGTATATGGCAGGACAGAATGGCGGCGGTATATTTGTGTTGATATATCTTGCCTGTCTTGTTTTATTGGGAATACCTGTAATGACTATGGAATTTGCAGTTGGCCGTGCCAGTCAGAAGAGCCCTGCAAAGATGTATCAGCAAATAGAGCCTGAGGGAACAAAGTGGCATATACATGGAGGCTTTGCTGTTGTGGGCAGTTATCTTCTAATGATGTTCTATTCAATGGTTGCAGGTTGGCTAATAAAATATTGTGTTGATAGTATAAGAGGTTTATTTGAAGGACTTGACAAAGTTGGCATTGAAAATGTTTTTGGAACAATGCTTGGAGAACCAGGGACAATGATAGCGTATACATTTGCTGTTATTGTTATCGGCTTTTTAGTATGTTCAATAGGACTTCAAAAGGGACTTGAAAAAGTTACAAAGGTAATGATGATTGCGTTGTTGGTTATTATGATTGCACTTGCAATAAATAGCTTTACAATGGAAGGCGGACGTGCAGGTCTTGAATTTTATCTGTTACCTGATATTGAACGATTTAAGACAATAGGAGCGGGTAGAGTTATAGTCAGTGCCATGAATCAGGCATTTTTCACATTGAGTCTTGGCATTGGATCTATGGCGATATTTGGCAGCTATTTAGGTAAAGACAGAGCACTTATGGGTGAGTCAGTAAATGTAGCAGTTTTAGATACATTTGTAGCAATTACATCAGGATTAATTATATTCCCTGCGTGTTTTGCACATGGAGTACAGCCTGATTCAGGTCCTAATCTGATTTTTATAACATTACCCAATTTGTTTAACAGCATACCTTTTGGCAGAGTGGTTGGTTCGTTATTCTTCCTGTTCCTGTCATTTGCCGCTTTATCAACTGTATTTGCTGTATTTGAACTAATTATTGCAAGTACAACGGATATGTTAAAATGTAGCAGAAAGAAAGCTTGTTTAATAAACTGTATTGCAATGCTTATTCTTTCACTACCTGCAATATTAGGTTTCAATGTTCTTTCCAATGTATCAGTATTGGGTAAGGGAATAATGGATATGGAGGACTTCCTTGTAAGTAATATTTTATTACCCCTTGGCTCACTGACATTTGTATTGTTCTGTACATCAAAGCGTGGATGGGGATGGAAGAACTTTATGGAAGAGGCAAACACAGGCAAGGGCATGAAAGTCCGTAAGTGGATGTACTACTATATAAAGTTTGTGATTCCGGTAATCATATTAGTAATCTTTGTAGTGGGACTAATTGATTTCTTCTAATAAAAAAACAAGCACGAAAGTGCTTGTTTTTTTATGGCGGAGAAGGAGGGATTTGAACCCTCGCGCCGGTTACCCGACCTACACCCTTAGCAGGGGCGCCTCTTCGGCCTCTTGAGTACTTCTCCGAATTTGGAGGAGAGAGCGGGATTCGAACCCGCGAACGGCGGAACCGTTACCGGTTTTCAAGACCGGCTCTTTCAACCACTCAGACATCTCTCCATATGTTATATTTTGTTTTGCAACATTGATAATTATAGCATAAGAAAATACCTTTGTCAAGGCTTTTTTCTCATTAAACTATCACATTTTTACATTCACTTGCATAGTATATAATAAATACTTATGAGTGGAGTGGAGAAATGGTTCAGGATATCAATATTAGTGCTCTCTTATCCCGCAGGCCTAATGCTCTTGCGGTTATTAAAGGTGGAGGAGAATACCCTAATATAAGAGGGCAGGTCTATTTTTATCAGATTAAAGCGGGGGTTGTAGTTGTAGCGAAAGTATCTGGTTTACCTTATGAAAAAGACCCGTGTAAACAAAATATTTTTGGTTTTCATATTCATGAGGGTGAGTCTTGTACAGGAACGGATACTGATGAATTTAAGAATACAGGGATGCACTATAATCCTGATGGATGTAAGCATCCGTGTCATGCGGGAGATTTGCCACCTTTATTTGGGAATCATGGAATTGCATTTATGGCTTTTTTAACAGACAGGTTTACACTAAAAGAAGTCCTTGGAAAGTCGGTGGTTATTCATAGAAACCCTGATGATTTTATATCACAACCCTCGGGAAATGCGGGTACAAAAATAGCATGTGGAATAATTAAACCATAAAAAAGACCTCGTGAGAGGTCTTTTTTATGGTTATACTCCGCTATATGCGGAGAAACCACCGTCAACGGGGATAACGACCCCGTTAACAAAGCTTGATGCTTTCTTAGAAACTAGAAAGAACAATGCACCTAAAAGCTCCTCAGCATCTCCAAATCTGCCCATTGGTGTTGAACTTAAAATTTTATCCGTACGGGGAGTGGGAGTACCATCTTCGTTGTATAACAATTTTTCATTTTGTTTTGTAACAAAGAACCCAGGAGCAATAGCATTACAACGGATATTAGTCTTTGAAAAATGAACTGAAAGCCATTGAGTGAAGTTTGAGATTGCAGCTTTTGCACCGCTATATGCAGGTATTTTTGTAAGAGGAGTGTAAGCATTCATACTTGAAATGTTAATAATACTTGCATCGTCTTTTATTAGCATATCTTGAGCAAAAACCTGAGTGGGTAACAATGTGCCTAAGAAATTCAGATTAAATACAAATTCAACTCCTGACTTATCAAGGTCAAAAAATGTTTTTATATTACCCATATCTTCGGGGCTGAAATATTCATTATCAGTTGTTGCCTTTGGGTTATTGCCACCCGCACCGTTAATAAGAATATCGCACATTCCAAAATCATTGATAATTTCTTTGTGAACATTTTCGAGGCTTGACTTATCAAGGACATTACAAGTGTACCCCTTTGCAATACCTCCGTCAGCTATAATTTCGTCAGCGTTGGCTTTTGCAGCGTCTCCGTTAAGGTCAAGTAAAGCAACCTTTGCACCTGTTTTTGCCATAGCTTTTGCAAACATGGAGCAAAGCACACCACCGGCACCTGTTATAACGACAACTTTATCGCTCAAATCTAATTCAAAAGGTAATTTCATTTTACTTATTTCCTTTCTCTAATGCTTCCCATATTCCTGCCATATACATTGCGCCTAAGGCTCTGTCGTATAAACCATAACCAGGTTTACCTGTTTCACCCCAAATCATTCTGCCATGGTCGGGACGAAGATAACCCTTAAAACCGCAGTCATGATATGCTTTAAGAATTTCCACAACATCAAGTGATCCGCATTCTGAAAGGTGTCCGCTCTCTTCAAAGGAGCCGTCATCAAGTATTTTAATATTACGGACATGAGCAAAGTGAATTCTGCCCATAGCGCCGTATTTTTTAACCATTGCGGTGTAATCGTTAAACTTCGCACAACCAAGACTGCCACTACATAATGTAAGTCCGTGATGAGTATCATCATAAAGAGACAGGAAGCGATCAATATTAGCCTCGTTTGTAATTATTCTTGGAATACCAAAGATAGGCCACGGCGGATCATCAGGATGAATGGCCATGTTTACATCACATTCCTTGGCGACAGGAATTATTTCCTTTATAAAGAATTCAAGGTTTTTCCAAAGTCCTTCTTCGCCGATTTTCTTATATTCGTCAATAAGACCGCTCATCTCATCGGGTGTATAAGATGCATCCCAACCAGGTAATGTCATTTTTGTAGGGTCCATTTTATCTACATCATCCTTGTAATAAACAAGGGCATTTGAGCCATCGGGGAGGGGTTGGTCAAGTCTTGAACGAGTCCAGTCAAATACAGGCATAAAGTTATAGCAAATACACTTAACACCTGCCTCTGCAAGACGGCGGATATTTTCTTTGTAGTTCTCTATGTAACGAAGATAATCACCGCGTCCTAACTTAATATCCTCATGAACAGGTACGCTTTCAATTACTTCCATTTGGAGCCCCTTTGAGTTGCATTCAGCTTTCATTCTTGCAATTTCCTCGCGAGGCCAGACTTCGCCCACAGGAACTGAATAAACAGCAGTTACAACGCCTGTTACACACGGGATTTGTCGAATGTTTTCAAGAGTAACGGGGTCGTCATCGCCGTACCAACGAAAAGTCATTTTCATATTTCCATCCATTCCTTTCCATTGTTTCTTGCACTTTCATACATAGTAAACATTGTTCTCATTGTGTTTTCTGCATCCTTGGGAGTTATATATATACCTTTATTATAATAATCATCAAAAAGTCCGATATGGCCCGTGCCCCAGTATCCTTTACCTACTGTCATAATTTCATCTTCTGCAAGGACTTGGCCGTTATAAACCAGCTTATTATCGGCGTAACGGATAACGCCATTTTCATAGGTAATCTCAAATTCAGGTGTGGGGTTAATAGAATAGCTGTTGGTTGCAAAGAATACGCCGCGTTTGCCGTTTTTCAGATTTAATGCAGCACAGAATGTATCCTCAACTTCATAATTATCCAATGAGAAATTCATCATATTTGCTTTCAGGTTTTTAACACCACCTGTGATATGGTTAAAATAATCAAGAGTGTGAACAGCCTGATTTATAAGCACGCCGCCACCTTCTGTATTCCACTTACCACGCCATTCATCCTGTGCATAATATGAATTATCGCGACACCATGTAAGAATACCACGAGCCGCAATAATATCACCAAGCTTTTTTGAGTCTGTGATTTCTTTAAGCTTTATAACACAGGCGTTATATCTATTCTGTAAGACAACACAAACCTTATCCATATTTGGATGAGTCAAAAGCTTTTCGTACTGCTCATAAGTCATTGTAACGGGTTTTTCGCATATTACACCTTTACCAGATTCAAGTGATTTTATAATCATATCGTAGTGAAGATAATGGGGGGTGCATATATGAACAGTATCAATATTTTCATCTTTAAGCATTGTATCAAAGTCATTATATGCAGTAACATCATATTGAACTTTGCAAAGTTTTATTTTCTCAGGGTTAATATCACAGACTGCATAAAAATTTGCATTTTCTGTTTTACTTAAAGCAAGAGCATGGATAGGACCGATTGAGCCATATCCAACAATACATGCATTTTTCATAACAAAATACCTTTCACTTTATTAGTAAGAAATATATTTTAATCTTATCACGATATTTTGAAATGTAAATAGTAAAAAATACAAAAATATATTGCAAAAAGTAAACTATAAAAAAGGTTAGTCCTAAATGCGATAAAATTCTTGACAATTACGGGCTCATGTGGTAAAATATACAGGAATTAAATATAAAGACTGTGAAAAGACAAAGTAGGTACTATTTCGCCAGAAGAGAGTAATGGTTATTGAGCTGTGAGCCGTTGCGGTAAGAGTAGTATTGAAATTTCATCTTGGAGTTGCGTAGGTTAAATCGAAAGAGAGTAGCTTATGACGGGTTGTGCCGTAATACACATAAGAGTGCCGATTATAAATCGGAAAACGGGT
>JAZQFP010000028.1:0-12616 GCA_045539555.1 Candidatus Ornithomonoglobus sp. | reverse complement strand
TATTCTTCCGGCAGATGTATGTGGCTGAATAAGATAGCCCATTTCTTCAAGGTCTGCCATTTCATTACGGATGGTGGCACTTGAAAGACCAAGCTCATTCTTTTTTGAAATCGCACGTGAGCCGACCGGCTCTGCAGATACAATATATTCATCAATAATCGCCTGCAATATCAGTTTTTTTCTGTCGTTTAACTCCATTCTCCACCGCCTCCTTTTCATAAACGGCGTAAGACCTTTTCCCCTTTATTAGCACTCAAAAGAGTTGAGTGCTAATAACCATATATAAGATACCACTTTTATCTTATTTTGTCAAGTATTTTATACCAATTTTAATATTTTATTCATAAATTATTTGAACTATGGCAAAAAAAAGAGAGCCGAAGCTCTCTTTTCTTATTTTAACATATTTAATTATGCAAGACCTGCTGCCTTTAAGCCAACATATACTGCGAAAAGTACAACTGATACCCACATAACTGCTGAGATATCCTTTGCCTTGCCTGTAACAAGCTTTAAGATAACCCATGCAAGCATACCAAACATGATACCGTTAGCAATTGAATATGTAAGGGGCATCATAACGATTGCAAGGAATGCACCGATTGTATCTGCGATATCACCGCCAAAGTCAATCTTCTTAACTGATGAAAGCATCAATAGACCAACATAAAGCATAGCGGGTGTTGTTGCAAATCCGGGAATTGCAAGGAATACGGGTGCAAATACGATTGCAATTAGGAACATAATTGCTGTTACTACGGCTGTCAAACCTGTTCTACCACCTGCTGCAACACCGGCACTTGACTCAACATAACTTGTTACAGTTGATGTACCAAGACATGCACCAACTACTGTACCAACAGCATCTGCCATTAGAGCACCCTTAGCATTGGGAAGCTCACCCTTTTCGTCAAGAAGGTTACCCTTCTCAGCAACGCCGATAAGTGTACCTACTGTATCAAAAATATCTGTGTAAAGGAATGTGAACACAACTAATGCAAAACCTGCGATGTTCTTTGCCACAAATGCAAAGTCAAACTTAAACAATGCAGGAGCTGCAAAGTTAGCCTTAATTGACTCCCATGTAAATGAAGGAATTACTGAATAAACGCCGTTTGCAGGATCGGGAACGTACCAGCCAACAAGCTCAGCTACAATACCCAATGCCCATGTTGCAATAATACCAAGTAAGATTGCACCAGGCACCTTGTAATGTGTAAACACACCAATTAGTAACAAACCAACAAGTGCAAGTACAACGCCGGGAGATGCAAGATCGCCAAGACCAACAGTAGTTGCAGGGTTTGCTACAACAATTTTCGCATTAAGTAATGCAATGATTGTAATGAACAAACCAATACCTGCTGTAATACCAAACTTTAAGCTGCTGGGAATCTTATTAACCAACGCCTCACGGAACTTAAACAATGAAAGAATCATAAATATGATACCTTCAACAAGGATAGCAGTAAGAGCAACCTCGTATGAGTAACCCATTGAGCCGCATACTGTGAATGCAAAAAATGCATTTAGTCCCATACCAGAAGCAAGAGCTACGGGGTAGTTTGCAAAGAATGCCATACATAGTGTTGCGATTGCAGCTGACAATGCTGTTGCCATAAATACTGCGGGTGCTGATGCACCAGGAATACCTGCAAAGTATCCGGGGTTAACTGCCAAAATGTAAGCCATTGCAAGGAATGTTGTAATACCCGCAATTATTTCGGTCTTAACATTTGTGCCGTTCTCTTTAAGTTTGAACAGTTTTTCCATAATGTTCTCCTTTGTTATTTTTATAATATTACTACTTAGTAGTTACTTATATTTTACTATATTTAACAAAAAAAATCAATATAAAATTCATAATTTGTTCAAATTTTGTCATTGTGTATAAGGTTTATCATACCCTCCATCGCCCTTGTTACTGACTTACCGCGGTGATACAAAAGCTGACGCCATACACTTATATCAAGTCCCTCTGTTTTAACCTCTGAGACGCGGTTTTTCATATGTTTGAAAGCAAATCTGGGCAAGAAACCAATACCGTCTGTTTTCTCCACAAGTTCAAGAATAATCTCCGTATCACCTATTTCAACAGCAGGTACACAAGACTTGCCCATATTTTCAAGATTACGGTCTAAGACATTACGATAGCTAATTCCTTCCTCAGTAAGATATAACGGATATTCATTTATGTCTTCCCATTTAATATGTTTCTTATTTAATATAGGATGATTATCTCTCACACAGAAAACGACAGGTTCCTCATCTTCCTGCATTACCACAAAATCACTTCGTGAAATTCGCTCATCAAGGGTGTATATCATATCGACTTCGTTATGGGTAAGCCAATTATACATATCTCCCGATACGCCTGTCTTTATATGCACATTTACCATAGGATACATTTTACGATAGACAGTTAAATATTGTCCCATAAAAGCAGAACACAGCGAATCTGCCATAGCAATTTTCAATGTTCCCGAAATTTCTTCACTCTCGGAAAAATCTACTTTTATGGACTCCGTAAGCATTGTAACCCCCTGCGCATATTCTAAAAAACGATAGCCCTTTTCATTTAGCATAATGTTATGGCCAATACGGTCAAAAAGTTTTGCCCCAAACTCTTCTTCAAGTCGGGCAATCTGTAATGACACCGCAGACTGAGTGTATCCTAAAACCTCCGCCGCACGGGAAAAACTGTGAAGCTCTGATACCTTCATAAAGGTTTGTAGCATTTTTATATCCATATCAATCTCTCCTGATAAAAATCTTTAATGTTTCCATTAAAACTATTAATTTGTTTTATTATATAATATATGATATAATAATGTCAATAATAAAAATGGAGGATTTTTCTAATGACAAAAGAAAGAGAAACTTTCGGGTCGCGATTAGGCTTTATCCTGGTAGCCGCAGGATGTGCAATCGGACTTGGTAATGTTTGGAAGTTCCCCTATATGTGCGGACAGTTTGGCGGTGCAATATTCATTTTGTTCTACCTTTTGTTCCTTGCTATTATGGGACTGCCTATTATAATATGTGAGTTTGGTGTGGGCCGTGGCTCAGGCAAGAGCTGTGCTACATCATTCAAAGAACTTGAACCCAAAGGCAGAATCTGGCATAGATTTGGATACTTTGGTATGGCAGGCAACTACCTGCTACTTATGTTTTACAGTATGGTTGCTGGTTGGATGTTATACTACTGCTACCGTTACGCCACAGGCGAGTTTGCCAATATGGTAATAACACAGGATGTCGCAGGTGGTAATTTCTCAGCAATGACAGGGTCTGCTTCAACTATGATACTTTGGACATTTATTGCAATCGGTGTATCTGCAATTATATGCTCATTAGGCGTTCAAAAGGGTGTTGAAAAAGTTTCAAAAGTCCTTATGATTGGACTTTTAGCACTTATTGTAGTTCTTGCAATTAACTCCCTTACTTTGCCCAATGCCAACGAGGGCTTAAAGTTCTATCTTGTACCTAACCTTGATGCTGTCCGTGAGCACGGTTGGGGTAAAATCATCTTTGGTGCAATGAGCCAGTCATTCTTTACATTAAGTATCGGTATGGGCGGTCAAGCAATATTTGGTAGTTATATGAAGAAAAACAGAACTCTTACAGGTGAGGCTGTAAACGTTCTTATACTTGACACCTTTGTTGCTCTGGCAGCAGGACTTATTATTATCCCTGCATGTTTCTCATTTAACCTTGAACCCAATGCAGGTCCCCCGCTTATATTTATAACTCTTCCCCACATTTTTGGGCAGATGCCTGGTGGCTCAATCTGGGGTGCATTGTTCTTCTTGTTCTTGTCCTTTGCAGCAATAACAACAGTAATAGGCGTTTTAGAGAACATCATTGCTTTTGCAATGGACCTATGGGGTTGGTCAAGAAAGAAAGCTACTATATTTAATGTAATTGCTCTTACAGTATTATCATTACCCTGTATCCTTGGTTGGAACATTCTAAGTAACATTCAGCCCTTAGGAGAGGGTACAAACATTATGGACCTTGAAGACTTCCTGGTTTCATATAACATTCTACCCCTTGGCTCAATGGTATACCTGATGTTCTGTACATCAAAGAACGGTTGGGGCTGGAACAACTTTATCGCTGAGGCTAATACAGGCTCAGGCTTAAAGTTCCCACAGAAAGTAAAGGGATATATGACATTCATTCTTCCTGTTATAGTAATAGCAGTTTACTTAAAGGGTTACTGGGATATGTTTGTTCCCCGCGGCACATTCTATCTTGTAACATGGATGATAATTGCGGTTTTATTCTTAGCAGTCATTGCATGGTTCTGCTTTGGCAAAAAGAAAGTTAAATAAAAAAATAACACGGTCATTTGACCGTGTTATTTTTTTATCTTTTCCATGTTTTTCTGCTAAATAAAATCAACATCGGGAATATTTCCAAACGACCTATTAACATTGCCAATGTCAGCACAATCTTTGAAAGTCCCGAAAATGCTGAGTAATT
Source organism: Candidatus Ornithomonoglobus sp. (assembly GCA_045539555.1). Classification (GTDB taxonomy): domain Bacteria; phylum Bacillota; class Clostridia; order UBA1381; family UBA1381; genus Ornithomonoglobus. The sequence continues at coordinate 8,128 of JAZQFP010000028.1, read as the reverse complement.
ACCCATAGGCCCTACCATTTCAAGTCCAGGGCCGATATTGCACAACGTAGCCACCGTTGCCGTGAAATTAGTTGTAAAACTAAACCCGTCAAGACTGATTACCAGCAAAACAACAGCATATATAAGCAGAAACGCACCAAAGAACGTGTTTACACCTCTTAATACCTCGTGTTCAACTACTTTGCCGTTGAGACGTACCTTAATGGCACTCTTTGGGTGTGATAACACACGAATTTCCTTTATAACACTTTTGAATAAAATCAGGAATCGTGAAACCTTAATACCTCCGCCCGTGCTTCCGCTACAAGCACCCGAAAACATCAATAATACTAAAATTGTTTTTGCAAACTGCGGCCATAAATTGAAATCTGTTGTAGAATAACCCGTCGTAGTTATTGCAGTGGCTACCTGGAACGCACTGTGTTTTATACTCTCGCCAACAGATGCATACTGACCCATAATGCTTAGTGTTATAAGTGCGGTTGCTGAAAATATAACAATCAGGTACGCCCTTACTTCTTCCATTTTGAAAGTATCTTTCCACTTTCTCATTAAAATCAGATAATAGAAAGAGAAATCTATACCAAAAAGAATCATAAATACGGTTATTACAACTTGTGTGTACGAGGAATAACCTGCAATTCCACTGTTTAATATAGCAAAACCGCCTGTTCCTGCCGTACCAAAAGATAGAGTAAGTGCTGAGAATACATCAAGCCCTCCAAATAGTAGCAGTACTATTTCCACTATTGTCATACCCATATATATTGAATATAATATTGTGGCAGTTGTTCTTACCTTTGGCACAAGTTTACTTACGGAGTGTCCCGGGCTTTCTGCCTTTACCAGATAGAAATCATTTCCACCTGAAAGAGAAAGTATTGCCACTAAGAATACGATAACTCCCATACCGCCTATCCAATGGGTAAAGCTACGCCAAAACAATACACACTTAGGTAATGCTTCAACATCAGTAAGAATAGATGCACCAGTAGTTGTAAAACCTGATGCAGTCTCAAAAACCGCGTCAATATAATTTGGAATTGCACCTGATAGAACAAATGGTAATGCACCTAAAAGACTCATAACTATCCAGCTGAGTGCAACTATTACAAAACCCTCTTTTGCAAACATATTGAGGTTTTTGGGTCTTTTTAGTGCCATAGGTATGCTCATTAAAAAACATAATATAGCTACACCAAGAAATATCCATGCCGATGGCTCGGAATAACATAGTCCGCATATAAAGGGTAACAGTAAACATACTGCCTCTATTCTTACGACCCAGCCTAAGGCATAAAAAATCATTCTGTAATTCATATTAACCTCATCTTAAAATATCACTTATGTCATCGAAACCGCCGTGAGTCGTAACAACAATAACAGTGTCCCCCACTTGCATTACATCTTTACCTCGGGGAGTGATAATTTCGCCCTTACGGTTAATACACGCTACAAGCACACCGTCTTTAAGTTCAAGACTTTCCAAAGTTTTATTGACAACGGGTGAATTTTCATCAATCAAGAATTCAATAGCTTCTGCCTTGTCATCAAGGATATAATGCATTGTTTCGATATTTGAACCAAGTGAATTATTCTTTGCACGGACAAAACGGACAATATGTTCTGCTACAATATCCTTAGGATAAATAACAGTGTCAAGTCCTATATTATCAATTACCTCATCATAAGCAATCTTGTTTATCTTTGTAATAACTTTTCCATCGGTTTTCGTTCTTGTGTAAAGAGACATAAGCACGTTTTCTTCGTCCATACCCGTTAAAGCAACGAATGACCCTGCCTTTTCAATACCCTCTTCAATAAGAAGTCTGTTGTCGGTACCGTCTCCATTTATAATTGTTGCTTTTGGCAGCAAATCGCAAAGCATATCACAACGATCTTCTCTTCGCTCAATAATTTTAACATCTATTCCCGATTTAATCAGGTTCTTAGCAAGATAAACTGCTATCTTGCCACCACCGACAATCATTGTATCTTTTATTCGGTTAATTTTAAGACCAATAGCTTTAATAAATGCTGAGGCATTCTTTATACTGCCTACAACGCTGATATAATCACCCGCTAATATCTCAAAATTACCATTAGGAATGATAGCCTTATCGTCTCTCTCAACACCGCATACTAAAATATCACAATTAAGAGTAGCATGGATATCCTTTAACTTTATCCCGTCAAGCTTCGAGCCCTCTGCAATCTTAAATCTCAATATTTCAGCTCTGCCTTTTGCAAAGGTGTCAACCTCAACAGCTGATGGGAATCTCAACAGTCTTGAAATCTCATTGGCTGCGGTCTGCTCAGGGTTAATTACCATAGAAATGCCAAAGTCTTCTTTCAATAAATGCATTTCTTTACTGTATTCAGGGTTTCTTACACGGGCAATGGTGCTCTCAGCTCCAAGCTTTTTTGCCATAAGACAAGTAAGAAGATTCATTTCATCCGAGCCTGTAACAGCAATTACAAGGTCTGTATCATTCATACGAGCTTCACGCAGCGTATCAAGACTTGTTCCGCTACCCTCAACTCCTATAACATCATAGGTGTTCACCACATCTGTCAAAACAGCATGACGAGTATCAATAACGGTTATATTATGGTCTGCCTCAGCGTTTAATCTTTCAACCAGCTGAATACCCACCTTGCCTAGTCCAACAACTGTAATATTCATAAATCAGTACGCCTCCTGTACCAAAATTATGCCTTTATTGTACCAAATATATACTTTAATGTCAACCCTCTTGCCTTCCTCCTGATTATCTGGCGTAATAATATTGAATATTTTGCACTAAAATAACTATTAATCTTTTTTCAAAAAAGTAATTTTTGTAAAAATTTAAGTTTTTTTTCAAAAAAGTGTATACAATTAAAAAAAATTGTGCTAAAATTTATACATAGTATTTTTTAGTACAAAAGGAGTGCTCATTATGAAAAAGATTTATGAAGGCAAAACAAAGGATGTTTATTCTCTTGATAACGGCAATGTAATGCTTAAATTCAAGGATGACTGTACTGGCAAAGACGGTAAGTTTGATCCTGGCGAGAACAGCGTTGGTTTGACTATCGAGGGTATCGGTAAGGCTAACCTTGAAACATCCATCCATTACTTTGAGCTTCGTAAAAAAGCTGGTATAAAGACTCACTATGTTTCAGCTAACATCGAAGATGCTACAATGGAGGTTCTTCCCGCAACTGTATTCGGACACGGTCTTGAAGTTATTTGCAGACTTGTAGCTACTGGCTCATTTATAAGAAGATACGGCGAGTATATTGAAGACGGTACTCCTCTTCCTGGTGGATATGTTGAGTGCACATTTAAGAATGACGCATTGGGCGATCCCTTAGTTACAGGCGAAGGTCTTGCAGCTCTTGGTGTAATGAGCCCCGAGATGTTTAAGAGCATGAAGGATCAGACATTAAAGATCACAAAAATCGTTGCAGACGATTTGAAGAGAATAGGTCTTGACCTTTGGGATATTAAGTTTGAATTTGGTTATAACAATGACGAGGTTATCTTGATTGACGAAATTGCATCAGGCAATATGCGTGTTTACAAAGACGGCAAAATTGTTGACCCCGTTGAGCTAACAGAAATCATTCTTGCAAACAGATAAATAACAAAACCCCCGACATATCGGGGGTTTATTATTGTCCTTTTTCCAACAAAAAAGAGCATCGGTTGATGCTCTTTTTAATTTAGCTTTATTATTTGTTACCTGCCATTGCAGCAACCTCTGCCGCAAAGTCATCTTCCTTCTTTTCAAGACCTTCGCCTGTCTCGAAACGAACAAAGCTCTTAAGTGTGATTGTAGCACCAATCTTCTTTGATACCATATCAAGATACTGGCCAACTGACTCCTTGTTCTCAGCCTTAACATAAAGCTGTTCAAGTAGACATACTTCTTTAAGCTCCTTAGCAAGACGACCCTCGATCATCTTCTCGATTATATTATCGGGCTTTGAAGCGTTCTTGGGATCATTTTTAAGCTGTGCAATAAGAATTTCCTTCTCGTGCTCTTTGTAATCAGCGGGAACATCGTCGCTTGAAAGATACTTGGGGTTAAGAGCTGCAACCTGCATTGCAACGTTTCTTAGTGCTTCCTTAACATCATCATTTGCGGGAGCATCTGCCTCAACAAGTACACCAATCTTACCAGCAGCGTGGATATAATCAACTACAACACCTGCTGTCTCTACTCTTGCAAAACGGCGTATATTCATATTCTCACCAATCTTTGCAATCTTCTCTGTTAGCATATCGCCGATTGTTGTGCCCTCACAAGCGCAAGTCTTTAATGCATCAACGTCAGCGGGATTAGCGTCAGCAACTGTCTTAGCAACAAGACCAACGAAATCCTGGAAATCTGAGTTCTTAGCAACGAAGTCTGTCTCTGAGTTAACCTCAACTACAACACCAACTCCGCCATCAATATATGACTTAACAATACCCTCTGATGCAATTCTGCCTGACTTCTTAGCAGCAGTAGCAAGACCCTTTTCTCTTAGAAGCTCAACCGCAGCGTCCTTATCGCCGTCTGTCTCTGTTAGAGCCTTCTTACAGTCCATCATACCGCAACCTGTCATTTCTCTTAGGTCCTTAACGTCTTTAGCTGTAAATGCCATTGTTATTTCCTCCTGTAATTATATTTATAATAGGTGTGAATTATTCAGCGTCTGTAACCTCAGCCTCAGCATTGTCTGCCTCAACTGCTGCTGTAATCTCTGCTACTGCATCCTCACCCTGTCTGCCCTCGATGATAGCATTTGAAATTGTTGATGCAATCAACTTAACGGCACGGATAGCGTCGTCGTTACCAGGGATAACGTAATCAACCTCATCGGGATCACAGTTTGTATCAACGATAGCAACTACGGGGATACCAAGTCTCTTAGCTTCAAGGATAGCGATCTTCTCTTTTCTGGGGTCTACTACGAACATAGCACCAGGAAGCTCCTTCATATCCTTAATACCGCCAAGGTTCTTCTCAAGCTTATCTCTCTGGTTCTTTAACTTGATAACTTCCTTCTTGGGAAGTAGGTCAAATGTACCCTCTTCTTCCATAGCGTTAATCTGAGCAAGTCTCTTAATTCTCTTCTCGATTGTCTGGAAGTTTGTTAGCATACCGCCTAACCAACGGTTGTTTACATAGTACATACCAACACGCTCTGCCTCTTCCTTAATTGAGTCCTGAGCCTGTTTCTTTGTACCTACGAACAATACGCTCTTACCACTTGCAGCGATATCGCGAATGAAGTAGTATGCCTCTTCAACCTTCTTAACTGTCTTTTGAAGATCAATGATGTAGATACCGTTTCTCTCTGTGAAGATGTACGGTGCCATTTTGGGGTTCCATCTTCTTGTCTGGTGTCCGAAATGAACACCTGCTTCTAAAAGCTGTTTCATAGAAATTACGTTTGCCATTTTAGTTTCCTCCTTAATGTTTGTTTCCTCCGCATAAATCACTAATACACCAACCCAGGCAAAAAGGGCAACACAGGCGTATACATTATGCGTGCGTATTTTTCCATACTGAATCATTTTAACATTTCTAATTTCACTTGTCAATACTTTTTTTCCACAAAATATGGGTAATTATGCACGAAATAACGGTGTTTTTATGACTATTCGTAAGCATTTTGGCAAATACTAACTCAAAGGAGATTTTGCCTATGCTTTTAGTTATAATAAGAACCCTTATTCTTTACACCACCGTAGTCCTGTGTCTGCGTATTATGGGCAAACGCCAGATTGGCGAATTGCAACCCTCCGAGCTTGTGGTGGCAATTATGATTTCAGATGTTGCAACTGTTCCTATTGAAGCTCTTGATATTCCCCTGCTGTCAGGTATTATCCCCGTATTAACTTTGCTACTTGCCGAGGTTATTACCTCATATTTAAGCCTTAAAAGCCGTTTTATACGTAAATTCATTATGGGTGAGCCATCAGTTGTTATATATAACGGGGTAATTTGTGAAAAGGAGCTTGAAAAACAGCGATTTAATCTTAATGATCTGTTAGAAGAGCTTCGTCTTTTGGGTTTGTTTGATATTTCCGATGTATATATTGCAGTCCTTGAAACCTCAGGAAAACTTTCTGTTGTACCAAAAACCTCTGCCCGAAGTGTTACCGTTTCTGACATGGGGCTCCATAACGTACGCCGAGAGGGTTTGCCTTATACAGTTATTATGGACGGGCGTTTTAATCAGGCGGAGGTTAAACGGTCAGGACATTCAAAAGATTATATTGTAAAGGTGCTCAATAACCGTGGAATTAAATCTCCCAAGGATGTATTTATTGCATCCATTGACGAGGAGGGTAAAATGTTTGTGCAGGAGAAAGACAGAAAGGGTGGTAAAAATTGAAAAGCTTTATTCTTGCAATGACACTTGCTTTTGCCCTGATTTTCACAGGTTTATTGTATAGCCATAATCTTGTTGAAGAAAGTAATCACCTCTCCCACCTTAATGACAATATTATTTTATCATTGGAAAATGAAAATTACAGCAGAGCACAAATGCAACTTGATGAGCTTAATAAAAGGGTCGAAAAGTTCAAGGTTTATTATTTTATGACAGATAATCATATTGAAATTGATAATATAAAACTATGTATTGCAGAGCTTGAAATTTACACAAAGAAAAAACAACAGGCTGATGCTCTTGCAAATGCCAATTCCCTCGCTTTTCTTCTTGACCACTTACCTGAAAACACAGAGCTTAAATGGGGCAATATATTTTAGTCAAAACTTGACATTTACTGCCAACGTGGTGTATAATAAAAACAATAAAAACATTATGCACACAGGAGGCGACGGTTATGAAAAAGAAACTATTATTACTGACTTTGGCAGTACTTATGCTTAGTGGTTGCGATATGATGACAGGAGACCCCGTAGCTACCCCAACACCTGAGGTAAAAGAAGCTGCGGTAGTTAATGTTCTCGATGAATATGCAGTTCTTCCAGGACATACTCTATATACAAACGCTGATGGCGGTTTTTCAATTCAGTTGCCTGACGGCTCAACTATTGACGACGCCGACCCCAACAACGTAACGGCAACTATTAAAAGCGAGTTTGAAATGCCTGATACTATAAACATTAAGTTTGCACAGAGTTCAACAGTAATTGACACCGAAGCAAAGCTTATGAATATGTTGCAAAATGACAATACCATTGACATAACAGGCTTTTTCTTGTTAAAGAACAACGGTGCATATGAGGGATACAAATACACATATACATCAGTAGATGACCCGCAATTAAAGGGAATTAAGAGTGTGTATTTTGCAAATGACGGAACGGCGTATGAAATAACTGCCACAATCGTAAACGGTGGCGACGAGATTACCGTTACAAATATCAATACCATTGTTGATACATTTATAAACTATAAATAAAAAAGAGGACTGATTATTCAGTCCTCTTTTATGTTTTTCTCTGATATAGGGCGGATGATTTTTGATGCAGAACAAACGAAAGCGACCCGACGGCGTACGCCTGTACTCCGAGTGGTCGCTTTTGTTTGTAATTTAATTTATTAAATGGTCTGCGCAAAAATTGCCATCCTACCAACCTAAGTAGGTTGCCTCCAACCTGTATATCGGTTGTCCTAAGTCCACAAATTTCTGTTCATACTCCGTTATAACATTTCCCTCAAAGCCTGAGTTGTGCAAATCAAGAGTAATGTTCTGTAACTTAAAATTCTCTTGTGTAAATGAGTTTAATGAAAACTCAAACAACTTCTGATTATCTGTCTTAAACCAGATATAATCACCGTTATTTAACACATTCTTATATCTGTCAAGGAAGTTTTTGTGTGTAAGACGGCGTTTTGCCTGTTTACTCTTTTTCCATGGGTCAGAAAAGTTAAGATAAATTCTTTTTATCTCGCCTTTTACGAAAAAGTCCTCTATTCTCTCGGCATCAAGGTCCATAAACCTCACATTTGTAACCTCGTTTGCAATGGCTTTTTCCATTGCCATATCAATTACATCTTCCACTTTTTCAATAGCAATAAAGTTTATACCAGGGTACATCTTTGCCATTCCACCAACAAAGCTACCCTTACCGCAGCCGATTTCAATATGAATTGGGTTGTCATTACCAAAAAC
>JAZQFP010000027.1:0-19455 GCA_045539555.1 Candidatus Ornithomonoglobus sp. | reverse complement strand
CTCGGCATTAACGGCAAGGAGCAGATAGAGGAATACGGTCTTGCTCCGTTTATTCAGGAATGTAAGGAAAGCGTATGGAAATACAAGGGTATGTGGGAGGACTTCTCATCAACCGTTGGTTTCTGGGCTGATATGGACGACCCGTATGTAACATACGATAACAACTTTATCGAGTCAGAGTGGTGGGCACTCAAGAAAATCTGGGAAAAGGGACTTTTGTACAAGGGCTACAAAATTGTACCGTACTGCCCACGTTGCGGAACTCCGCTTTCATCACACGAGGTTGCCCAGGGGTATAAGGACGTAAAGGAACGCAGTGCTACAGCGAAATTCGCGGTAAAGGGACAGGAGAACACATATTTCCTCGCATGGACAACAACTCCGTGGACACTCCCCTCAAACGTGGCACTCTGTGTTAACCCCGACGAAACATACGTAAAGGTTAAGGCAGGAGATGAGTATTTCATTCTTGCCGAGGCTTTGGTTGAGAATAACTTTAAGGATACAGAGGTTGAAACTGTTGAAACCTATACAGGTAAAGACCTTGAGCATATGGAATATGTTGGTCTTTACGAGCAGACAGACTTAAAGGAAAAAGCATACTATGTGACCTGTGACTACTATGTAACACTTACAGACGGTACAGGTATCGTTCATATTGCACCGGCATTCGGTGAGGACGACTCAAAGGTTGGTATGGCATACGGTCTGCCGTTCTTACAGCTTGTTGACGGTCAGGGCTGCCTTACAGACAAAACAAAGTGGCCGGGCGTATTCTGTAAGGATGCAGATAAGCTCGTGCTTGAGGACCTTGATGCACGCGGATTGCTCTTTAACGCTCCGAAGTTTGAGCACAGCTATCCGTTCTGCTGGAGATGTGACACACCGCTTATCTATTATGCACGTGACACATGGTTTATCAAGATGACAGAAGTCAAGGATGACCTTATAAAGAATAACAAAACAATTAACTGGATACCCAAAACTATCGGCGAGGGCAGATTCGGCTCTTGGCTTGAGAATGTTCAGGACTGGGGCATAAGCCGTAACCGTTACTGGGGTACACCGCTAAACGTATGGGAGTGTTCTTGCGGACACCGTCACGTTATCGGCTCAATTGCAGAGCTTAAGGAAATGTCGGATAACTGTCCGGACGATATTGAGCTTCACCGTCCGTTTGTTGATGAGGTTACAATCAAGTGTTCAGAGTGTGGCGGTGAGATGCACAGAGTTCCCGAGGTTATCGACTGTTGGTTTGACTCAGGTGCAATGCCGTTTGCACAGTGGCATTATCCGTTTGAAAATCAGGACATCTTTGAGGAGAACTTCCCGGCTGACTTTATCAGTGAGGCGGTTGACCAGACACGTGGCTGGTTCTATTCACTGCTTGCAGAGTCAACTATTCTCTTTAACAAGGCACCGTATAAGAATGTTATAGTTCTCGGTCTTGTTCAGGACGAGAACGGACAGAAGATGTCAAAGTCAAAGGGTAACGCAGTTGACCCATTCGATGCACTCCAGGAGCATGGTGCAGATGCTATCAGATGGTATTTCTACTCCAACTCCGCACCGTGGCTTCCGAACCGTTTCCACGACAAGGCAGTTATCGAGGGACAGAGAAAGTTCATGGGTACATTGTGGAACACTTATGCGTTCTTCGTACTCTATGCAAACATTGATAATTTTGATGCTACAAAGTATACTCTTGATTATGACAAGCTTTCGGTAATGGATAAGTGGATGCTCTCACGTGTTAACTCATCTGTCCGTGAGATTGACAATAATCTTGAAAACTATAAAATAACAGAAACTACAAAGGTGCTTGATAAGCTCGTTGATGATTTGTCAAACTGGTACGTACGTCTGTCACGTCAGCGTTTCTGGACAAAGGAAATGACACAGGACAAGATAAACGCGTATATGACGCTTTACACATCACTCGTTACAATCGCAAAGGCAGCAGCACCGATGATTCCGTTTATGACAGAGGATATCTATCAGAACCTTGTACGTTCAATAGATGCCGATGCAATCGAGAGTATTCATCTTTGCGACTTCCCCGAAGCCGACGATAAGTTTATCGACAAAGAGCTTGAGGAGAGCATGGCAGAGGTTGTTGATATTGTTGTATTGGGCAGAGCGTGCCGTAATACCTCAGGCCTTAAGAGCCGTCAACCGCTTAACGCTATTTACGTTAAGGCGAAGTCAGAGCTTAAGGAGTTCTATAAGGACATCATTAAGACAGAGCTTAACATCAAGAATGTTGAGTTTGTTGATGATGTATCACAGTTTGCATCATACAGCTTTAAGCCGCAGCTTAAGACACTCGGCAGACGTTTCGGTAAGGACATCAACACTGTTCGTGAAATCCTTGCAAACATCGATGGAAGTAAGGCAATGGCAGAGCTTTCATCATCGGGAACTCTTACAATCGAGGTCAACGGCGTAGCAGAGGCTCTTACAGAAGAGGACTTGCTTATTGAAACAGTTAAGTCTGACGATTATGTAACAGACGCTGACGGTGCTTTAACTGTCGTTCTTGAAACAAAGCTTACAGACGAGCTTATCGTAGAAGGCTTTGTGCGTGAGCTCGTGTCAAAGCTTCAGAATATGCGTAAGGATTCAGGCTTTGAGGTTATGGACCATATCACGGTTTATGTTTCGGGCAATGATAAGATTGCCGAAATCTTTGGCCGCAACGGTGAGTATATAAAGACACAGGTACTTGCAGATACAATAGTTATCGGCAGCGACTGTGACTCATCAAAGGAGCTTAACATCAACGGCGAGAACGTAAATATCGGTGTTTTGAAGGTCTGATACTTTAAAATCCTCAATAATATAGGAAAAACAGCAAGCCTTTTTGTGCAAAAATTAGAATTTTGCCAAAAAGGCTTGTATATTTGGAAAAATTGAGGTAAAATATAGAATGGATGTAAAATAAAACATCACTTATAAAAATATATATATTTTTCTAGGAGGAAACACAAATGGCAGTTAAAGTTGCTATAAACGGTTTCGGCCGTATCGGTCGTCTTGCATTCAGACAGATGTTTGGTGCAGAGGGTTACGAAGTTGTTGCTATAAACGACCTCACAAGCCCGAAGATGCTTGCTCACCTTTTGAAGTACGATTCATCACAGGGTAAGTATGCTCTTGCAGACACAGTAGAGGCTGGTGAAGATTCAATCACAGTAGATGGTAAGAAGATTACAATCTACGCTAAGGCAAACGCAGCAGAGCTTCCCTGGGGTGAGCTTGATGTAGACGTTGTACTTGAATGTACAGGTTTCTACACATCAAAGGATAAGGCTCAGGCTCATATCGATGCTGGTGCTAAGAAGGTAGTTATTTCAGCTCCCGCTGGTAACGATCTTCCCACAGTTGTTTATAATGTAAACCACAAGGATCTTACAGCAGATGACAAGATTATCTCAGCTGCATCATGTACAACAAACTGTCTTGCTCCCATGGCAAAGGCACTTAACGACTATATGCCCATCAAGAGTGGTATCATGTCAACAATTCACGCTTACACAGGCGATCAGATGATTCTTGACGGTCCTCAGAGAAAGGGCGACCTAAGAAGATCAAGAGCAGGTGCTTGTAACATCGTTCCTAACTCAACAGGTGCTGCAAAGGCTATCGGTCTTGTAATTCCCGAGCTAAACGGTAAGCTTATCGGTTCAGCTCAGAGAGTTCCCACACCCACAGGTTCAACAACAATTCTTGTTGCTGTTGTTGAGGGTGCTGCAACAGTTGACGGCATCAACGCTGCTATGAAGGCTGCTGCAACAGAGTCATTCGCTTACAACACAGATGAGATCGTTTCATCAGATATCGTTGGTTCAACATACGGTTCAATCTTCGATGCTACACAGACAATGGTAGTAGATATGGGCGATGGCACATCACAGGTACAGGTTGTTTCATGGTATGATAACGAGAACTCATACACATCACAGATGGTAAGAACAATCAAGTACTTCGCAGAGCTTGGTTAATTATAAATTAAACTCGTAAAAAAGACTGCTTCGGCAGTCTTTTTTGTATATAATTAGAAAAATCCGTCAAAAATGAATGTGTATACCATTCACAGGAGGCGGTAATTTGAAAAAAATATGTACTGTATTAGCGCTTGTTATATCATTGTCTTTAACTGCCCCGTGCTTTGCATTATCAAAAATAGGCTCACGGGGAACAGAGGTGAGGAACATCCAGACACGGCTCAAAAACTGGGGTTATTATTTTTACACCGTTGACGGAATTTATGGATGGCGTACTGCGGAAGCGGTAAAAAAATTCCAGAAAAAGCATGGTCTTGCAGTTGACGGTATTTGTGGACCGCGTACGCTAGAAAAGATTGGGTTACCCACGGGACAGAGCACTTCATCATCAAGTGATCTGAATTTACTTGCCAATATTATAAGTGCTGAGGCAAGGGGAGAGCCATATACAGGACAGGTTGCAGTAGGAGCAGTTGTTCTTAACCGCGTAAGATCCTCTTCTTTCCCCAACACAATAGCAGGGGTAATTTACCAACCAGGGGCATTTACTGCTATTAATGACGGACAGATAAATAAGCCCATAACCCAGAGTAGCTACAATGCAGCGCGTGATGCATTAAACGGATGGGACCCGTCAGGTGGAGCGTTATATTACTTTAATCCTGCTACTGCAACAAGTAACTGGATATGGTCAAGACCTGTTATAACACAGATAGGAAATCATAGATTTTGCAAGTAAAAGGGCGTAAAAACGCCCTTTTTTTATAAAAAATTTGACAATCAGGAAATTATGTGTTATTATATCTAAAATTATCCAATTATTGGAAAACCCCTAAGAACAAGTAAAAGGAGTGTTATATGGATAAGAAGCACAATGTATCGGTAATGGTGGTAATATGTGCGATTTTCACGGCACTGGTTATAGGTATGGTAATACATATAACAACAAACTTTGTTTACCACGATGAGGAGCATAGGCTTGTAAGTACAACGGATGAGAAGAATATAGCTCCCGATTTTACGGTATTTGATGACGAGAATGAGGAAACACATTTGTCTGAGCATTTGGGCAGAAAGACGGTTGTGAGTTTCTGGGCAACATGGTGCGGACCCTGCAAATCAATGGTGGATGCCTTTAATGATCTGTATGAGGATGATCAGGAAGATGTTGAATTTATGATGATAAATCTCACCGATGGTATTGATGAGACTGTTGAGGTTGCAAAAAAGTATGTAGATAAAAAGAATTTGGAAGTACCTGTATATTATGATTTGTCTTATAGTGCGGCACATAGTTATCATATAGAAACTTTGCCTGTTACAGTATTCATTGATGAGAATGGTTATATTTCAAATATTCATCAGGGGTCATTGACAAAATCACAAATAAAAGAATACATAAAAGCTATTGGTACAGACAATGACCAATTAAAGTAAAACGAGGATAATATCCTCGTTTTTTGTTGCCATAATTAAAGAAATATGTTAAAATAATAATATAGAATTGAAAGGATAAAGCTATGAACACAAAGGAATTAATTAAATCGAGACGAACTATAAGAAAGTTTAAGCAAACTCCAATTTCAAAGGATAAGCTTATAAGCTACATTGATTGTGCAAGGGTAGCGCCCTCTGCGGCAAATCTACAACCGTTAAAATACATAGTAGTGAGCGGACCTGAGATGACGGAGAAAATATTCCCCATGGTTAAGTTTGCAGGGTATCTTGCACCCCACTATAACCCTAAGAAGGGTGAGCAACCTGTGGCATATATTGTTATCTGCGGTGATAAGACAATTAAGGAATCAGGCTATGATATTGATGTAGGTGCTGCGGCAGAGAATATTATTATTTCAGCTTTGGCAGATGGAATTGGTGCTTGTTGGATGGCAGCTATTGACCGTGAATCTATCCAAGAGTTATTGGAACTGCCCGAATGTCTTGCGATATCATGTGTTATTGCTATGGGCTATCCAATGGAGACCCCCAAAGAGGTGAAAATGAAAGATGGAGATGTAAAGTATTATTTAGAGGATAATACTTTATGCGTTCCTAAGCGTAGTATGGATGAAATCTTGATAAAAACAGTATAAAAATAAACCCTCCTGCTTGGAGGGTTTATTTTTATACATAATACATTACACTTCCGATTGCATTTACCGTGAGACCGAATATAAGCAAGATAACATTTAACTTGTCATACTTGGTATCTTTGGGTAGTGCGGTTGCGATACTTAAAAGCACTAATGGTAAAACATCATTTATATAACGGTGTCCAAACTGTGAACCGCCCATGGTAACATGTGCAGTTAATGCAATAATTTCAAGGACTATCATTGCAAATGCAAGAAGGAGAATATTTTTATCTCCTTTCTTTTTAATAAGAGCATATATTGTGTATACAATATATGAAATAAAAACTGGACTAATAATAAATATATTTGTTCCATTAAATGCCTGGTATTCCCATGGCCCATCGTATGAAATCTTTGGAAGACGGAACAGGGTTTTCAGGTTGTCAGCTATATAAATGGAATGAAATTGACCATACTCTGAGGATGTATGTTCAGGCAAATAGTTATGGCCAAATTCTAACGGGTTACCAAACCTTGCATAGTTAAGAACCATATAAGACAGAGCAATTACTGCCATTGGAATAACGCATTTCCATTTTGCTTTTATCATTTCCATTAAGCTTAGTGAACTATCTTCGTTTTTGTATGACTTATATAAAAGGTACAAAAGAACGGGAAGATATAATGCCTGCATAGGACGGCATCCTACGGCACACGCCCACCATAGAAGAGCCCATCCGCCTTTTCCCTTAATGGCATAATAAATTGCCATAAGTGAAAGGGTGAATGCCATATTTTGTGCAATAAACCAAACCCATGCAATTTGCGCTGTGAACAACCAGTTTGACCCGATTGTAACAAGTAATGCGAATAATATACCGCGGTTTCCACCGATACCGTAACAATTCAATATTTTATAAGCATAAACTGTGCCTAAAAGATCCGAGACTAAGGCGATTATGCCGTCGCAGTTGGTAAAGCCCAATGCAACAAAGGGTAGCATTACATAGGACGGGAATGGCGGAAAGCTTATATAAAATTTTCCGTTAAAAAGTGCAA
Source organism: Candidatus Ornithomonoglobus sp. (assembly GCA_045539555.1). Taxonomy (GTDB): domain Bacteria; phylum Bacillota; class Clostridia; order UBA1381; family UBA1381; genus Ornithomonoglobus. The sequence goes on along the minus strand of JAZQFP010000027.1, from coordinate 12,314 downwards.
TTTCAAGATGTGAGTAATTCTCTGCCAGATCAAGTCTGCCTGAAAGCCAGGACTGAGCCTGTAAAATATACGAATTATAAGGTTGTCCCGCCAAGGGCCATTTGCCCGTGAATGTCCAGATTGCAAAGAACACTCCAAAGACTGTAAGACAAAGGGTAAAAAGATTTAATTTTTCATCCTTTGCGGGAAGAATACTTTTCTTGTTCATAAAAAAACTCCTTACAAAATCTGCCTTGACATAAAGTATGCCACAAAGAATACGCCAAAAGCTATTGCCATAGTTGCGGTTATAAGATGCTCTGCCCATTTATGCCTTTCACCAAAATCTGCAAGAATTATAAAAGCGGGAATGGCACAAGTCATATATCGTGCAGCCGAAATTACCCAGTCGAAACCTGTATTTAATATAATTGTTGCAACAAGGAAAACCGAATACATATTACGGGTTTTGCGAAGTCCGTAAATAAGAGTTGCAACGGTAAATATAACAGAAATAAGCTGTGGTAACCACAAAGCAAATAGTTGGAAGCCGCGCTCACTTATAACACGATTTTCCATTAAGGAAATACCTGTACCGAAATATGCAGCTTCGTGATGCCAAATAGTTTTTTGGTATTCCAGGAACTTGAACCACTCGCCCGTGGTCCTGTAATTACAGAACAGATATATACCCGTGCCCAAAAGCATAAGGAATATCCATAGTCCCTTTGAATAAAACAGATTCCATACTTCGCCAATTTTCTTTTGACGAAGCTTTTCAAATATTTTATAATGTTCAAGCCATTCTACTGCGGCAGGAATTGCCAGTAAAAGTCCTGCCATTCTTGATAATGCCGCTAAGGCACCCATTATACCAACCATAGGCCAGTTGTGTTTGCGAATATAGTAAAGTGTTGCAACGGATGTTATAAATAACATACTCTCATTCATCATCACTCCAAAGAAAAGGGAATGAGGGAATACTGAAATATATACGATTGCACGAATTGCAGTTGACTTGTTATAGTCAAGAGCGAGTAGCTTATACATAAAAGCACAGGCTCCCGCGTAAAGCAAACCCGATAGCAGAATTCCGCTTATGATATAATTATTTATAAATACATTTACAACTCTTATAAGCCACGGATACAGCGGAAAGAAAGCAAGGGTTGTATAAGCCCCGTTTTCTGTGTGAAAAGTATATCCGCCCTGAGCAATTCTGTGGTAGTTATGAGCATCCCATTGAAGATAGGAGTTTATCCATTGTGAAAAGGAAAACTCGCCGTCGCGAACTAAAAAGATTGCAAAGGCAGAAATAATAAACACAATTACGCGGAATAGAAATGCAATACCGATGACTCCCGCAGTTTCCTTGTTTGTTACGTCAAATGTACTTTTGAGAGAATTGTCCTTGCATATAAATTTTGTAAAGGCATTATTGCAGGTGAAGTTACCTGATGTGGTAACCACCCTTATGCCGATTACTGCTACGGACAACCATATAAGACCGCATAAAACAGTGGAAATCATAATACCACTCCTTAATTAACAGTTAGTTTCTCTTATAATATATTTAGGTCTTTGCTTTGTTTCCATATATGTCTTTGCTATGTATTGTCCTAAAATTCCTATTGTAAAGAGCTGTACGCCAGACAGTAGGAAAATAATACATACCAATGAGGGATAACCCGCAACAGGGTCGCCCCATATTAGAGTTTTGACAATAATAACAAGTACCATTATAAATGCAATAACGCAACATAGAATTCCCAATAGTGCGGATATAGACAAGGGAACTGTTGAGAATGCAACAATACCATCAATAGAATAGAACAATAGCTTTGTAAAAGACCATTTTGTGTCTCCTGCAACGCGCTCAACATTTTCGTAGTCTATCCATTTTGTATTAAAGCCAACCCAACCGAATATGCCTTTTGAGAAACGATTATATTCTTTCATTGAGAGAATTGCATCAACAACACTTCGTTTCATTAGTCTGAAATCTCTTGCACCGTCCATAATATCGGCACTTGAAATTTTATTTATAATCTTATAAAACATTTTTGCGAACCAGGAACGGATAGGAGGTTCGCCTTTGCGGGTAACGCGTCTTGCGGCGGCACAGTCATAATCACCAGTCTCTAATGCCTCATACATTTCCTCCAAAAGAGCGGGAGGATCCTGTAAGTCTGCATCCATTACGGCTACAAAATCGCCTTTTGCATTTTCAAGTCCCGCTAAAAGACCTGCTTCTTTGCCAAAGTTTCGCGAGAAAGAAATGAACTTTACGCGGTGGTCCTTTTTTGCCATATCTTTAAGAACCTCTGCGGTTTTATCCTTTGAACCGTCATCAACAAAGATATATTCAAAGCTAACAGGATATGTTTTACCCATTTTATCTGAAAGCTTTGTTATCTCATCATAAAAATAAGGAAGCGCCTGTTCTTCATTGTAACAGGGAACAACAATACTTATAAGTTTCATTTTGTATCACCTATAAATTTCTCAATAATGTAACGCGGTCTGCGTTTTACCTCTTTATACATTTTACCGATATATTCACCTATAAGGCCTGTGCCCAATAGTTGAAGACCGCCAATAAACCAGATTGAACACATAATTGAAGTCCAACCTGCATCCGTATGACCTATAAACTTCTGTACTATTGCATAAATAGCCATAATGATTGCAATTATACAAGCGATTACGCCTACTGTTGAAATCATACGGATAGGGTTAATGCTAAATGATGTAATGCCGTCAAAAGCGAATGAAAGCATTTTCTTTAAGGGATACTTGCCTTCTCCTGCAAAACGTTCGTTTCTGTCATAGTAAACACTATCTGACTTATAGCCGATGAGAGGCACTATACCGCGAAGGAAGAGGTTTCTCTCTTCAAACTCTGCAAGACCATTTAAGGCGTCTCTGCTCATAAGTCTGTAATCTGCATGGTTAAATACAATATTTACCCCCATAAACTGCATTAGCTTATAGAAAGCAATAGCAGTTGTGCGCTTAAAGAAAGTATCAGTATCACGCTTTTTGCGAACACCATAAACAACATGACAGTCTTCGTCGCGGAACTTTTTAATCATATCAGGGATAACGTTTATATCATCCTGTAAGTCTGCATCAATAGAAATTGCACAGTCGCACTTGTCTTTAACTGCCATAAGACCGCCAAACAAAGCGTTCTGGTGTCCTGCATTATGAGCAAGTTTAACACCGCATACCTCTTTGTGTTCTTCCTGGAATTTTGAGATTAGCTCCCATGTCTTGTCCTTTGAGCCGTCATCTACAAATACAATTCGGCTTGAAGATGAAATTAGTTCATCCTTACGCATTTTGTCAAACAGGACGAGCGTTTGTTTAAGCGTCTCGGGAAGAACTTCCTCTTCGTTATAGCAAGGCATAACAATGTATGCATTTATAAGCTTTTTCATTATATTTCTCCTTTTGCACTATTCATTAACTCTGTTAACTGAGCCTTATCAAATTTATGCACCTTATCACAGAAACTGCATGTCATTTCAACCTCATCCTGTGAGTTAATAAGTTCATTTAATTCCTTTTTACCAAGGGAGATCAATGCCCTTTCCATTTTATCCCGAGAACATTTGCATTGGTACTGTGGTTTGGGACAATTTGTTTCAAGTATCATATCAAACCCGTCAGTAACGGCAAATGCAATGTCCTCAGCAGACATACCATGGTCTATCATATCCGTAACAGGCGGAAGATTTTCAATAATCTCTGTCAGTCTGTCAGCGTCTTTATCTGTTGCTTCGGGCATAAGTTGAAGCATATATCCACCTGCCGCCTTAATTGTAAGGTCGGTGTCCACAAGAACGCCTAACGCAATAGCGGTGGGAATTTGCTCACTCTTTGCAAAATAATATGTCAAGTCCTCTGCAATTTCACCTGATATTAAGGGTGTTCTGCCAATATAGGGCTCTTTTAAGTTCAAATCGCGGATAACGCTTAGAAAACCTTCGCCGATTGCACCGCCAACATCAAGTTTCCCCTTTGAATTTGTGGGCAAATCTGCCAACGGGTTTTCACAATAGCCTCGCACACAGGACTTGTTATCAGTAACCGCCACCATTAAGCCGATAGGGCCATCGCCCTTAATTTGTAAAGTGGTGGAGTCCTCCTCGCCTTTTAGCTGTGCCCCTAAGATTGCAGCTGCCGTTAGAAGTCTGCCCAATGCAGCAGATGCGGTAGCAGATGTATTATGAATACGGTGCGCTTCATTTACGGTATCGGTAGTAATTGCCGTAAAAACGCGGATAGCACCGTTAGTACTATTTCCTCTGATTAAGCTGTCCATATATTACCTCCATTATATAATGTAAGTATAACACAAAAAGGAATGCTTGTCTATTATTTTTGCAAAATAAAAATGCCCACTCTTATGAGTGAGCATTTTCTGGTGCCGATGATCGGGGTCGAACCGATACGGATTTTACTCCACTGGATTTTGAGTCCAGCGCGTCTGCCAATTCCACCACATCGGCGTTTTTCAAACGATAGTTATATTATCATAAAAGGATATAAAAGTCAACCCCCTTTTTATGAATTTGGGGAAAAAGATTGAAAATCTTGCGGTGATAGTGTATAATGGACATATTATATTATATGGGGATAAAGCTATGAGATTACCAGAAGAATTTTGTAACAGAATGAAAGAACTCACGGGTGATGAGTATGATGACTTTATAAAATCATACGATACACAGATAAACAGAGGCATTCGTATTAACACATTAAGATGTGAAAATGTTGAGTCAGTTGCCAAAACCCTTGGGGTATTTGACAGGGTAGACTGGTGCCCGACAGGTTTTTATGCAGGGGAAGAATTAAGTGGCAGACATCCCTATCATGGAGCGGGAGTATTTTATTTTCAGGAGCCGTCTGCCCAGTCCGTAGCGGAATATTTGCCCATAGGTGATGACAGTAAAATTCTTGATTTGTGTGCAGCACCTGGCGGAAAAACCACCCATATTGGTGCAAGAATGGGAAATCGCGGTCTACTGGTTGCAAATGAGATAATCTCAAAACGCGCGTCGATTTTGTCAGAGAATGTGGAAAGAATGGGACTTACAAACACAATTGTAACAAATGAAAGCCCCACAAGGTTGGCAGAGAAATTTCAAGGCTACTTTGATGGAATAATTGTTGATGCTCCCTGCTCAGGCGAGGGAATGTTCAGGAAAGAACCACAGGCGGTGGAGGAGTGGAGTGTAGCACACACCCTTTCGTGTGGCGTAAGACAAAAGAATATTTTAGATGATGCATATAAAATGCTCAAATGCGGAGGATATATAATGTATTCCACTTGTACGTTCTCTTATGACGAGAACGAAGCGGTGGTAAAGTATATGGTAGATACCTATAATATGGAGCTTTGCCCCATTGATGGACTTAGTATGCTCTCTCACGGAATTGGCTATGGAATGGAAAACTGTCGCAGAATATTCCCCCATAAGAACAAGGGCGAGGGGCATTTCACGGCACTTTTAAGGCGTACCGAGGAGAATTGTTGTAGCATAAGAGAAAAGAAAAGCTCAAAGTCTGATACAGTATTAAACGACACAATAAAGCTTTATCGTGAATTTGAAAAGAAGGCACTTAATATACACCTTGACGGTGAATTTGTTCTTTTTGGAGATAATCTCTATTTATTGCCTGAGGCAGCGGATATTGACAAGCTTCGGGTACTGCGTTGCGGTTTGCATCTTGGAATAGCTAAGAAAAATCGCTTTGAGCCGTCTCATGCATTATCTCACGCTTTCAAGAATAATATATATATAAATAAGGTAGAAATTCCCCTTTCGTCTCCCGACGTGAATAAATATCTCCACGGCGAGACTATTCCCTCTGATGTTCCAGGCTGGTGTGTGGTAACAGTGGACGGGTATCCGTTGGGTTGGGGCAAAGGAAGTAACGGAATTGTTAAGAATCATTACCCAAAAGCTTTAAGAATTTTATAAAAAAGTTAACATAACCTCCTTGTAGTTACCATAAAATGGTTAAAAAGGCATAAATGTTACCGAAATATTACGAAATATGTCAGTAATATTGCAAAAAAGTTGCAAAATCTTTATAAAAAGGGTTGACAAAGCATATTAAGTGGTGTATAATGGTATTTGTAATATTTCGGTAACATTTATGCAAACTTCGTAACAAACTATTTTATTGGACCGAAATACACATAGGAGGTTTTATTTACAATGAGGAATTTGAAGCATACTATCATGGCGATGGTATCCATTGCAATGGTAGCAACGCTTAGCTTTTTTCAGGTGTCAGACTTATCTGCACAGATAATGGAAAGAGATTTAAGACTCAGCACTGCAAATAATATTGAAAGTATAACAATAACGGATGATACAGCCGGTGAGGGTGTTGAGGAGAAATCCGAAGAAGAAACCCAGAAGGCGATAGCTGAAAAAAGTTCACTACAAACAGGCTTTGCAAAGGTTACAGGAACTTGCGACTTAAAGGCGGCACCTGGTGACGGAGCAGAGACAATAGGCACAATGAGCGGTGCCGACAACCTTGAAATACTTGAAAGTACAGAGGGCTGGTACAAAGTAATGGTAAACGGTAAGTCAGGCTATGTAAAGCATGACTATGTAACACTTGATAAAAATGAGGCAGAAACTGCTAAGAAGCAGACAGATCATTATAAAAAGGGTAAAGTAACTGCCCAGAGCGGTCTTATGATAAGAACTGCGGGTAGTGAAACTGCCAACTGTGTCGGTACAATTGATTGCGGTGAAGAGGTAATCATCACCGATATGCAGAACAATTACATTAAAATTCTTTATGGTAGCGATTACAATGAGGGCTATGTTGTGAACACAGGCCTTGAATGTACAGGTGAATGGGTAACAAAATCAGAAGTTCACGCAGCTATTAAGAAGGTAGCGCAGGAAAAGGCAGCAGCGGCAGCTCGTGAGAGTGCAAGATTGGCTGCAATGGGCTACTCACGAAAGGAAAGCAAGACATCGTCATCAAGCTCATATGTAGCACCTGCTGCATCAGGAAAGGGCGGAGCGATTGTTGCAACAGCAAGACAGTATCTTGGAGTACCTTATGTATGGGGCGGAACCAGTCCCAGAGGTTTCGATTGTAGCGGACTTGTGCAGTACGTATGCAAGAAGAACGGAATCTCACTACCCAGAACGGCAGCATCACAGAGATACGCTGGAAAATATGTAAGCCGTGCAGACTTACAGCCTGGTGATTTGGTATTCTTCAAGAGTGGCGGTAGAATAAGCCATGTAGGTATCTACATTGGCGGAGGAAACATGATTCATGCACCTCAGACAGGTGATGTGGTTAAGGTTTCATCTATCAATTCAACTTACAGAGTTAATGGCTATGCCGGAGCTGTAAGAGTATATTAAGAACCAAAAAGCTTACCTGCTTTGTAAAATAGAGAAAAACAACCCCGCGATTACGCGGGGTTGTTTTTGTATTTAATTATACATATCCATATATACCACGAACAGAGACTTCGCCTGAGTTTACGGTGATTTCACCCTCGGGGGTATCGATAATAAGCTCTCCTGTGTCCATTACGCCTTTTGCTACGCCTTGAACGGAACGGTTTTCAAAAACCGCCACAACAGGTCGGCTGATGTTTACACAATAGCTTTCATACTCGTTTTTTAATATAGCAAAATCATATTCAAGTAAGTTTTCAAGTTCGTTTAATATCTTTGCCACAAGCTTTGACGGGTTAATACCTAAAATTGAAGTTGCAGGAATGTCCTTTGAAACTTTGTTATAAAGATTAACTCCAATTCCACAGACAACAGCGTCATTTGTGCGTTCACATAAAATTCCACAAACCTTTTTACCGCCTATTACAATGTCATTAGGCCATTTAATCTCGCCCTTGCCTAAGGCATGGCGGACTGCCAATGCACAAATGAGAGTAATAACTGCGGTGTCTTTGGGGGGTAAAACAACTGACATATAAACCCCGCCTTTTAATGATTGCCATTCTTTCCCTGACCGACCTCTGCCTGATGTTTGAGAATCTGCAATAACCACTGTGCCGTAATTGTTGGACAGCTCCTTAGCAATTCGATTGGTGGAATCACATTGTGGGAAATGCAAAATTTCCCGACCTAAACTATTGGTTTGAAGGTGTCGGTTTATAGATTTTGGTAACACTTTCTTCCTATATAATAGCATATCAGTTCTCTTTCTTTTCCATTGCCTCAAAAATGTATTGTTCCAAGGCATCCCACTCGGCAATTTTACCGCTCTTGATTTCCATATCAATTTCAGGCACACGGTAAACAAGCTTTGTTAATTTTTCCAAAGAGAAATGACGGGCATTTAGGACGTGTTTACCTGCAACCCAGGGAGACCCGCCCAGAAGTGCTGCCGCCTCGTTCTTGCTTGTGATATTGGAAAGCTTTAAGCGTAGCATCTTCTCCATATTTGAATAAATAAGGTACATAACGCCGAATGCGCTTTCCTTTTGAGTGCGTAGATTATTGATTATCGAAAAAACCTTTGTAATGTCTTTTTCAATTATGCCGTCAACCATATCAAAAATCTTAACGGCCATTGATTTGGAAACCACGCGGTCAACATCCGACTTATAGATTGTCTCATCACAGAAATTTATTAATTTGTCCAGCTCATTAGACAGGGAATTAAGCCCTGGGTCAATAACATCAATAAGATATTGTGCTACATTGGGTTCAAGCTTCTTGCCCTGAGACTTGGCCTTTCGTACCGCCCATGAGATAAGCTCTGCGGGAGGCAGAAATTCGCATTTAACGGCAAAGCCCTCTTTTGATGCAAGTTTATACAAACTGCTACGGGCGTCTACATTCTTTTCGCAGAAAATAACCACCGTATCGTCCGATAACCTTGAAAACTTGTTTTCCCAGAACTTCTTTTCATCTTCGTTGGGAGGGACAAGGCCTCCCTTGCGTTGAAGAATAAAAATATTACTGTCGCGTATAAAAAGAATACGCTTATCGGTCATCATGGGCATACCTTCAAAGGCATCGTCATAAATATTATAATTTGCCGTGCCCTCTATTTTAATTCGATTAAACTCTTCAAGTCCACCGTCAGGCACCAAATCAAAAATTTTATGAATATAATGCTCTTTGAGGTACTCCTCCTCGCCATAGAAAAGGTATAGCTTTTGAAGTTTGCCAATATTGAGTTGTTCTTTAAGGGTAACAATATCGTTTGTCTTAGCCATAAAAAACTCCTTAGAAAATCAACATTAAAACATACGCCGCGGCGGCAGTACCAGCCGCAACGGTACAAAGTCCCCGCCCGAAAAATGCAAGGATAATTCCCACAACTGCTGCACCGATACCTGCGACGGGGTCAGAAACGGCATGAAAAATTGCGGGGAAAGTCATAGCTCCTAAAACAGTATAGGGGATATATTGCAAAAATGAACGGATAAATCTGTTCTTAATTTCCTTACGGATAAGAAGCAAAGGCATAACACGGATAATATATGTAATGCCAAACATAACTGCAAGATAAATTATAAAATTACTCTCCATTATTGCCATCCTCCTTTACGGGGAAAATCAAAGCACCCACGGCAGATGCCGTAACGGCACAAATAATAACGGAGAAACCGCTTGAAATTGAATTGAATACAGGTGCATAGTAAATAACACAACTGATTAGTATAGCCAACAATGTAATTATGGCGGTTTTGTAACATTTTTTTGCCTCGGGCATTACTATTGCAATAAACATACCGTAGATTGCAACTGCCAAAGCAGAGCATAGCATTTCAGGCAAAAGCTCACCGAAAACTGCACCTAACAAAGTACCCAGAGCCCATCCTATATAAGGTAGTGTTGCAAGACCTAAAAAATAAATGGGTCTTACAGGTTTGGTACGGCTCACCGCCACAGCATAGATTTCATCCGTCAGGGCATAACCTAATACAAGGGTATGCAATCGTTTGAATGATTTATCCAGTTTCTGCGACAGGGAAATTCCCATAAGCGAATATCTTAAATTTATAATAAATTGCGACAGACCCAACTCAAAGTACGAGCCTCCCGCAGTAATAATGCCAAGTCCTGCAAACTGACCTGCCGATGTAAGATTAGTCATTGAAATCAAGACCGCCTCAAAGGGTGTAAGTCCACCTGCAACGGCAGCAATTCCAAAAGAAAATGCAACGGCTAAATATCCCAATGCAATAGGCACTCCGTCAACTATTCCTGTCAAAAATAAATTCCGTCTCATTAGAGTTTCTTCCTTAATAATAGTATAATGAGATTATATCACAATATAATTCCCTGTGTCAACTTTTGCAAAAAATAAAAAAATGAAAAAACCTATGGAAATCTCCCGAGAAATATGATACAATGAATATATAATGGTTAAATTTTTGTAAGGGGGCGAAGAATATGGGAATGGAAGCGCTTGAAATCTTTTTTGATAACGCAATCAAGTTTCTGCGTTTAATAAGCTTTACTGATATACTGGACATATTTGTGGTAGCAATAGCTGTATATTACTTTATGAGAGCAATTCGCGGAACACGTGCGGTACAGTTGGTAAAGGGCATATTTGTAATAGTAGCGATTTATATGATAAGCGGACTGCTTAATATGCATACATTAAATTACATATTAAATACAGTTGTGCAGGTTGCCATGTTCGGAGTTATTGTAATATTCCAGCCCGAGCTTCGCAGTTTGCTTGAAAAAATGGGTCAGCTTAAAGCGGGTAGATTTATCGGAGCCGCTTTTAACATAACCAGTCAGGGAAAAGACCTTACAGGCGTTATATCAAACATAAGCACTGCCGCATCACAAATGGCAGAAACAAGAACGGGTGCCCTTATTGTAATTGAAAGAATGACCCGCCTTGGCGAATACATGAACAGCGGCACAAAAATCAATGCCGATGTTTCAACAGAACTTATAAAGAATATCTTTGCACCGAATACACCATTGCATGACGGTGCAGTAATAGTACGCGAGAATAAGATTATAACGGCGGGTTGTGTTCTGCCACTTACTGCAAATTCAAACCTTGCAAGTGAGCTTGGCACACGCCACCGTGCAGCATTGGGACTAAGTGAAGCGTCAGATGCTGTTGTTGTAGTTGTGTCGGAGGAGACGGGCAAGATTTCGATTGCTGTTAATGGCTCACTTACAAGAAACCTTACTCGCCTTACATTAAATAAGGCGCTTACAAAGTTGTTGGTTAAGGAAGAAGAAAATACAGAGTCGGGCAAGAAAGTACGGCTTCGTATACTTAAATAAGGGGGTGGGAGTATGGCACCTAAGAAAACTGCGGGTAGCGCAAAGTTAAAGTATTTAATTCTGTCTGTTATAATTGCCGTTGTTGCATGGACGGTTGTGGCATATACTACTGACCCTGATATGACAAGAACGATTACAGGCGTAAAGATAGAACTTGCGGGAGAAGAAGAATTGCAGGAGAAAGGCCTTGTTGCTCTTGATACAGACAAACTACCAAAAATGTCAGTCAAGGTAACGGGTAAGCGTAGCGACCTTATGAGTGTTATGGATGATATGCGTGTTATCCTTGACCTTTCGGGAATTACCGAGGCGGGAAACTACGAGGTACAGGGAAGTGTTAAATTACCTAACACCCGTGTAACTGTTGATAAGATAATCTCAGACGGCGTAAATATGGTAATAGACAAGCTTGAAACAAGAGAGGTTAAAATTCTCATATATCAGGACGGACAGGTAGAGGGTAAGATTGTTGAGACATTACCCAAGAGTGAAACTGTGGCGATATCAGGTGCGGTAACAGAGCTGGATCAGATAAACGGCGCCTATGCAACTATAAACCTTGACAAAGTAACGGATGAGGGTGTAGTAAAAATTTCTACCGCCATTGCTCCTAAGGACGGGGTAACTATTGATGATTTGCCAACCTTGGAGTTAAAGGAAAAAGAAATTGAGGTAGAAAATATATTCTATGAACCCTTAGAGGCGACGGTATATGTAACCTCAAAACATGTTGAGGGATATATAATAGACCAGGAGAATACAGTTATAAATCCTGAGAAAGTAACAATAGGCGTAAAGGGTGGGTACAATGTGCCCGTTGTAACAGCAACAGTTCCCGAGCATATTGACCACGAGGTAGAAGTAGAACTAAACGATACAGAGAACATCCATATCCCCAGCGATGTGAAATTTGTAAAAGTTATTCCTGCGTGGGTCGAAGTATTAAACTAAAAAACGGCGAAAGCCGTTTTTTGTTTGTGCATAAATATGGGAGAAAATAAATTATTAAAAATTTTTTAAGAAAAGTGGAACTTTTAGAAAAAA
>JAZQFP010000026.1:0-10671 GCA_045539555.1 Candidatus Ornithomonoglobus sp. | reverse complement strand
CTTATGCCTGAATATGTGCATATGTTAAAGGATTTAGATCCTGAACAGTTTGAACTTGGTGTATGGCATGAAATTGTTGAGCCTCAGGTAAAAGCCTTAGGGCTTCGATGGCGTGGAAGATGGTCATGGGACTGGCATGCGGAATGTGGTTTCCCTATGGGTTACACAAAACCCCAGCGTGAAGCTTTGGCAGACGAATTGTTTAATAAGTTCCACAGCATTTTTGGATACTATCCGCGTGTATTAGGCTCTTGGGTGTATGACACTCACACTATCCGTTATATTAATGATAAATATGGGCTTGACGCTATATGTAACTGTAAGGAGCAGTATGGTACTGATGGATATACCATGTGGGGTGGATATTATGGTCAGGGCTATTATCCGAGTAAAAACAACGTATTTTTACCAGCACAAAACAAGGAAAACCAGATAGAAGTGCCGTTGTTTAGGATGTTGGGCTCAGATCCTGTTTATCAGTTTGACATAGGTATTGATATAAATCTTGATGAGCAGACACGCCAGTCAGTTATTACTCTTGAACCCTGTTGCGGTGCAGCGGCAATTGTTGACGATCCAAATGTAGATTTCAGCGGTTTTGTGGCAAAACCCTATGGCGGAGCGGACAAAGACTGGACCCAATGGTATATGAGGGAGAATTTTAACGGCGAATGTCTGAGTTTCGGTTATGCTCAGGCAGGTCAGGAGAACCCGTTTGGTTGGCCGTGGATAGCACAGGGCTTTGTCCCTCAGTGTGAGCTTTTTGAGAAGTTACAGAATGAGGGCAAAATCATAGTTGAGCCTTTGGGTGATACGGGAAGATGGTATAAAAAAACCTATAAAACCACTCCCGCATCGGCAATCACTGCACACTCAGCTTATGATGATAACAGCAAAAACACTGTTTGGTATTCTACAAAGAATTATCGCGTAAACCTTTACGGCGAAGGTGGTAATTTCCGTATCCGTGATATTCATATTTATAAGGATAAGGTATTAGACCCCTTTGAAGATACAGTATGCACAAAAAATTGTGCCACTTATGAGGCGTTGCCTTTTGTTGACGGTTGCCGTTATACAGGAAAGGGAGTTCTTGCAGGTGGCTTTATAAGCTATGTTGACGGTACTCAGCCTGAGCACAATGAAATGAAGTTTGAGGACTTAGGCAATGGATGTGCAAAAGTTACCTATGGTGATTTTGTTATTGAATTAAATGAAAAAAGTTTTAAGATAACAGGGGATAAAGAGTTTACGTTTGAGAACCGTGTTGGAACTCACGGAAATCATTTACCTGAAACCGTAAGCATTGATAAAAAGACACTTAATCTTAACTATGGAGGTGTTGATTATTTCATTAAGCTTGGCGAGGGTATTTTTGAGAGTGAGAGAAAAATAGTATCAGAGAACAATAAAGTTGAAATAATATTTGTATAAAGGGAGATTAAAATGAAGTTAAAGTATCTTGGGACTGCGGCAGCAGAGTGTTTCCCAGCTATGTTCTGTAATTGTAAATACTGCCAGGAGGCAAGACGCCTTGGCGGTAAAAATATTCGTACCCGTTCACAGTCAATTATAAATGGTGAGTTACTGATTGATTTACCTGCGGATACATATATGCACTTCATTTCAAATAATATTGAGGGGGATAAAGTAAAGTATCTTCTTATTACCCATTCTCATGAGGACCATTTCTACTATAATGACCTTCTTTTGCGAAATAGTGATTATTTCTGCCACGATTTGCGTGTGCCGACCTTAGAGGTGTTATGCGGAGAGGGCACATATAAGAAAATAATAACACAAGAGTCTTTGCAGAATATAAATGTAACCCTTGTGGAGCCTTTTAAGGAAGTAAAATTGGGTGATTATACTATAACACCGCTACCTGCCAGACATATGCCAGATGACGGTGCTCTTATCTATGTTATAAAGGGAGACAAGACTATTCTTTATGCCCACGACACAGGTTATTTCTTTGAAGAGGTATTTGAGTATATAAAAGAAAATAATATCCGATTTGACATGATTTCATACGATTGTACAAATGTGGATATTCCTGAGCATGATAAGGGCTTTCATATGGGTATACCCAATATTGAGAGAGTAACGGCTCGTTTAAGAGAAATGGGATCGGTAGATGATGATACCATTCTTTATATAAACCATTTCTCTCATAACGCGAATCCTATACATGAGGTTTTAGAAAACCGTGTTAGTCATTTAGGATATGGTGTATCCTATGATGGATGCGAGGTTGAAATATAAAAATGGAAAGGAAGGCATACCTTCCTTTTTTTGTGTCAAAACCTTGACTTATCTCTCCCTGACAGGTATAATTATATCATAAAGTTATATAAAAACAGGTGATAAAATGAAGTTAACAGAAGTATTTTCAAAAAATCAGTTGTCAGTATCTTTTGAGGTTTTTCCACCCAAGACAGATTCGGCGTTCTCATCAATCAAATCTGCGACAGAGGAGATTGCAAGATTAAAGCCGTTGTTTATGAGTGTTACATATGGTGCAGGTGGCGGGACAAGCCGTTACACATTGGATATTGCAAAGAATATAAAAGAAAGCTATGGTGTGCCAACTCTTGCACATCTCACTTGTGTGTCCTCAACTAAGGAAACGGTACAGGAAAGAATAAAGGAAATTAAAGAGGCGGGAATACAGAACATACTTGCACTACGAGGCGACCTTACGCCTGAAATGGCAGAGAGGGATCGTAGTCATTGGGACTACCGCCATGCCATTGATTTAATACATGATATAAAGTCAAACGGTGCAGATTTTTGTATTGGTGGTGCTTGTTATCCTGAAATTCATCCTGAGAGTGAAAATCAAAAGGAGGATATCCGATTTCTTAAAGAAAAGGTGGATGCAGGTTGCGATTTCCTTACAACACAGATGTTTTTTGACAACAACCTTTTGTATAACTTCTTGTATAAAATTCGTGAGGCGGGTATAAGCGTTCCTGTAATGCCAGGAATTATGCCTATTACAAATGCAAATCAGATTGACCGTGCAATAAAGCTGTCAGGGTCATTTATGCCTGTTAGATTTAAGAGCCTTGTTGATAAGTTTTCCCATTCTCCTGAGGCTATGGCTCAGGCGGGAATTGCTTATGCAACAGACCAGATTATTGATCTATTTGCTAATGGTATAAATAATGTTCATGTTTATTCGATGAACAAGCCTTTTGTGGCTCGTAAAATTATGGAAAACTTATCGGATATATTAGGATAATCATGGAAAATATTATATATGAAAAATCATATCCTTTCATTCCTGTTAATGTAAATGAAGTTTACAGATATGCAGGGGTGGGGGAGATTACACCAGAGCTTAAAACTCTTGTGGAAGAATGCATAAATGAATATAAAGAAATATTTTCTTATAGGCTTTGCTACGGGGTATGCGATATATCAGTAAATGAGGATGAAATAGATTTTGGGTTTTGCAGGGTTAATTCTAAGACGCTCATCCATAATCTTAAAGGTTGTAGCAAAGCCGTTATATTTGCGGCTACGGTAGGAATTGAGGTTGACCGTCTTATTGCAAGACTTGGTGCAGTTTCTCCGTCAAAAGCAGTTATTGTTCAGGCATATGGCGCGGAGAGAATAGAAGCTCTTTGTGATATATTTAATAATGAGCTTAAAGAAACACATGTAACACGTCCGCGTTTTAGCCCTGGTTATGGGGACTTCCCATTAGAATTTCAAAAAGACATTTTTAATTTATTGTCCCCAAATAAAAGAATTGGGCTGACGCTCAACAATAGCCTTTTAATGTCCCCGACAAAATCGGTAACAGCAGTGGTGGGAATAGTGGATGAGGAGAACTGATATGGATATATTAAGATACCTTAAAAATAATATACTTTATCTTGACGGCGGAATGGGTACCCTTTTGCAAGGACAGGGTCTTAAACCAGGGGATTTGCCTGAGGAGTGGAATATTTCACACCCTGATGTAATAACTGCTATACACAAAGATTATTTTGATGCGGGTTCAAATGTTGTAAACGCTAATACTTTTGGAGCTAATTCATTAAAGTTTGAAGATGAGAAATTAAGAGAGATTATTAAGTCTGCAATCAATAATGCAAAAATGGCGGCTGAAAAGTCTGATACTCCTCAGCCTAAATGGGTTGCGTTAGACATAGGTCCGACGGGAAGAATGTTAAAACCCTATGGCGATTTTGACTTTGAAGAAGCGGTAGGGGTTTTTGCAGAGACTGTACGTATAGGTGCCGAGTGTGGAGCAGATTTAATATTTATAGAGACAATGAACGATTCATTGGAGACAAAAGCGGCACTTTTGGCGGCTAAGGAGAATTCAAGTCTTCCTGTTTTTGTTTCAAATGCTTATAGTGATGACGGAAAGCTTATGACAGGTGCCACTCCTGAGGCAATGATTGCCATGCTTGAAGGAATGGGTGCAGATGCTATTGGAATTAACTGCTCACTTGGTCCTAAGGCTTTATCACCCATTGCAAGAGAATATATAGAGAAAGCATCAGTTCCCGTGATTTTAGAGCCCAATGCGGGACTTCCAAAAGTTCGCGAGGGAAAAACAATCTTTGATGTTGATGCTATTGAATTTGCCAAGGATGTAGCTGAATTGGTTAAAGAGGGTGTTGGAATTGTCGGCGGATGTTGCGGTACAACGCCCATATATATAAAAGAGTTAAAGGAACTAACAAAGGATATTAAACCTTGTGAGGTAACCCCGAAAAACATTACCTGGGTTTCTTCATATACTCACGCTGTCAGATTTCATGATAAGCCCGTGCTTATAGGTGAGAGAATAAACCCCACGGGTAAGAAACGGTTTAAGGAGGCTTTGCGTGAGGGGGATATTGACTATATTCTCCGTGAGGGAATTGCTCAGGAAGAATGTGGTGTTGATATATTAGATGTAAATGTTGGTTTGCCTGAAATTGACGAGGTCAAGATGCTAACCTCTGCTATTACGGAACTTCAAGCCATTATAAATCTTCCGTTACAGATTGACACCTCTGATATAAAGTCTATGGAGAGTGCTTTACGCAGATACAACGGTAAGGCTATGATTAACTCTGTCAATGGTAAAAAGGAGAGTATGGAGAGCGTATTTCCCCTTGTAAAAAAATATGGCGGCGTGGTTGTCGCTCTTACTCTTAATGAGCAGGGAATTCCTGAGACAGCAGAGGAAAGAGTAGAGATTGCAAAAACTATTCTTGAAACGGCAAAGGGATATGGAATAGACAAAAAGGATATTATATTTGACCCATTGGCATTGACCATTAGTGCAGATGACCGTGCAGGAATTGAAACTTTACGCGCAGTCAGTATGCTTAACAGTATGGGGTGTAAGACATCACTTGGTGTCAGCAATGTATCTTTTGGATTACCTAAGCGTGAGGTAGTAACATCTGCGTTCTTTACCATGGCACTTGCAAAGGGACTTAATGCTGCTATCGTTAACCCCAAATCACAAGATTTAATGAAAGCCTATAAGAGTTATATGGCACTTATGGGTTTTGATAATAATTGTAGTGAATATATTGATTTTATGGAATCTCTTCCTGAAACGCGAGAGGTTACCGTAAGCAGTGATACATCAATTAAAATGGGAGATTCTGATCTTCAACACGCAATTATTAAAGGACTTTGCGACAGTGCCCATGATATTACAAGGGAACGGATAAAAACGGCTGAGCCTCTGGATATTGTAAAGAATGAAATTATACCTGCTCTTGATATTGTCGGAGAGGGTTTTGAGAAGAAGAAAGTATATTTACCGCAGTTACTTATGAGTGCGGAGGCGGCAAAATCTGCTTTTGAAGTAATTAAATCTGCAACAATTACAGACAATAGCGGTGATAAAGGAAAGGTAATAATTGCTACCGTTAAGGGAGATATCCATGATATTGGCAAAAATATTTTGAAATTACTTCTTGAAAATTACGGCTTTGAAACTATTGATTTAGGCAGAGATGTAGAGCCTGAGACAATAGTAGATAAAACAATAGAAACCCATGCACCCGTTGTAGGTTTAAGTGCATTGATGACCACAACTGTACCCCAGATGGAAGAGACAATAAAACTGTTACGCAAAAAAGCACCATGGTGTAAGGTTATGGTAGGCGGTGCTGTGCTTACCCAGGAGTATGCAGATAGTATCGGGGCAGACTTTTATGCAAAGGATGCAATGGCGGGAGTAAGATTCAGCGAGCAAATCGTATAAGAGAAAAAACATATATAAAATTTATGGAGAGACTGATATGAATATAAATGAAATGAAAGAAATATTTATTGAAACCTTTGGGGATAACGGCGGTGAGCTACGGGTGTTTAAGTCTCCTGGGCGAGTTAATCTTATTGGTGAGCATATTGATTACTGCGGCGGATGCGTTCTTCCTGCGGCATTAACTATGAACACCACTATTATTGCCCGTAAGAGAGAGGACAATGTTATTCGCTTAAAGGCAACAGACCTTGATGTTTTTGTTGAAACTACATACGAAGATGCACCTGAGCTTAAAGGAAAGCTTAAATGGGGTGATTATCAGTTGGGCGTTGCAATGGAGCTTATGGCAGACGGCTATGATTTAGTTGGATGTGATATGTTGTTTGATGATGAAGTACCACACGGCGGCGGCCTTTCATCGTCAGCTGCCATTGAGGTTTCAACGGCTCTTGCTCTTACAACTTTTGCAAATGAAAAAAAGGGTATAGATACCCCTGTTGATATGATATATATGGCTAAGGTATCGCAGAGAGCAGAACATAATTTCATTGGTGTAAAGTGTGGAATTATGGACCAGTTTGCATCTGCTATGGGCAAGGAAGATTGTGCAGTATATCTTAATTGTGATACATTGGAATATAGTCATATACCCTTAGACTTAAAAGGGGCAAAGCTTGTAATCATAAACACAAAGGTAAAACATTCTCTGGGTAATTCCGCTTATAATGAAAGACTAATGGAATGTGAGGAAGGACTTAATGCCTTAAAACCCTTATTGCCCCATATAAACTGTCTTGCAGATGTATCCATTGATGAGTTTGAATTGAAGAAGAATGCAATAAACGATGAGACAGTATTAAGAAGAGTTAACCATGTAGTTAATGAGTGCGACAGAGTAAAGAGAAGTGTTAGTGCACTTAAAAATGGGGATATAGAAACTTTTGGCAAGTTAATGTGTGAGAGCCATGACTCCTTGCAGTATGATTACGAGGTAAGTTGTCCCGAACTTGACTTCCTATCACAAAAGGGCAGAAAAATGGACGGCGTTCTAGGAATCAGAATGACAGGTGGCGGTTTTGGTGGCTCTGCGGTAGCTATTATCAAAGGTGATTATGTTGATAGTTTTATTAAAACTATGGGAGATATGTATAATAATGAATTTGGGCATAACGCGGAGTTCTATGTAACAGTAGCGGGTAATGGTGGACACGAAGAGTTTTAATACTATATACAAAAGATTTTATAATAAATAAAAAGGATATGAACCTTAGTTCATATCCTTTTTATTTTTATGTATTGTCTTTTAACCATTGATACATAAGAACTGACATTACGTTCCAGCTCTGGAAACCGCGGTTGTGAACACCCTCACCTGTTTCAGGGTCATAGTATTCATGCATCTCGCCATGCTTTTCGATATCACGGCCAAACATTGTAACTGTCTTTTCTGCCATATCACGGGCAAGGTCAGTATAACCGTACTTTAATAATGACTCAAACAAAACAAAGTTTGAAATACCCCAGATTGGACCAAGCCAACATGACGGGTTGCCTGACACCTGAATTTTATACATTTTCTCTGACTTACCAAGAGAACAGATACCATAGTCAGAATAGAAAGTACGCTCGTTTAAGTAGTTTTCTTTAACCATGCGTTCTGCCTGTTCCTTTGTTGCGATACCGTACCACATTGCAAGGAAGCCTGACCAGACATCTATTCTTTCAATTATGCTTTTCCAATGACGGGGAGCACCTGAATGTAGCCACTCATCAGGGTCTACGGGGTTAAGATTTATATCACAGCTGTAAAAGAAACCGTTTCTTTCGTCCCAACAGTTTTCCTGAATTGCATTTTCCAATGCATTTGCACGGTCAAGACAAAGTTTTTCTTTATCAGGTTTTCCTAACATTTTTGAAATCTCTGCAAGTGATTTATATTCCTGATACATTAAGCAGTTAAGGTAAATTGAAGCTGAACTGCCGTTGGGACGATAGAAAGTACAGGGGTCTGTATCAACGCCGATTGCAAAATCATCATACCAGAAATACAAACCTGATTCCTCGTGCTTACAGTTATCTTCATAGTAGCTCAGATAGTCAAAGAAAACATCAAATTTTTCTTCTAGCCACTTGGCATCGCCTAACTTGTTTACAACAAACAAGGCGTGTTGAGCAAGCATGGGCTTATGACTGTTTGTCTTTCTGTTTTCAACAAGTTTATCTGATGTAAACTCTGATGTAATAAATATAGGCATAGAATTGTCAGGCTTTATGCTGTCAAGGAAGTTAAGCACACATCCTTTTTCATATTCAGTTATGTCGTCCTCAACATAGTTGCCAAGAGCAAGGTCTGTAAGCCAACTGTCCCAGTCCCATAGTTCGTCTTTATACTGGCTTCCTGGAACGATAAATGGATATTTTAATAAGCCCTTTGGCTCTCGGAAACAATCTTTGTAATTCTTATTTACATAGTCGCAAATAAGTTCTCCGTATTTTTTGATGTCCTCTTTCATGTAAAACCTCCGAATGTTTATTATTATACGACAATAATAGCATACAAGGGAGAAAATGTCAATTGATTTAGAAGTTTATTTTGCAATAAAAAAGAGCTATAACAATAAAAGTAATATAAGCTCTTTTTAATCATATTCTTCTGATTTTCTCTGCCACTCTGACAATTAAAGCGACAAGCGCTATATCTATTGGCAGGGTTATTGCATTTGCAAGAACAACTGCGCTAAAACCCATTGGAGTTTTCAATATACAGTTTGTTAAAATATATAAGTATCCAATTCCCGTAGCATAAATTATACCAAGAGAAGTATAAGCCCTTGTGTAAGGTTTATTTGTTATATTGGTAAAAGCCGATGAAATGACAAAACCTAAAAGATACCCAAAGGTGGGGGTCAGGATATAATGTATTCCACCGCCGCCTGAAAACACAGGCAAGCCTAAAAGTCCCATAGCTACATATAAGACAGTAGCACTAAGAGATATCTTTCGCCCCCAAAGAAGAGTACCCAGAATTACCATTTCGCATTGAAGTGTAATGGGTGTCAAGGGTGTTGGAATTCGTATGTATGCCGACACAGTAAGAAGTGCCGTCATAAGCGCGACTAAGGTTAACTTATATGTGCGGGAATTTAGCATATAGCGCCCTCAATCATATCAGGCGTTTCAAGGGTTATTTTTCCGATTGTAGCACTTCTTAGCTCGTCTAACACCACGTTAGATGCGCGTTCCATATCCACTTCACCGCCTGATATAACAAAACCGCGGCGGCGGCCAATAAGCTCTAACACTTCATAACCTTGTAGTTCCTCGATACTGTCTTTTATTTTGTATCTTTCTATTACTTCTTTGGGATAGTTGTCGCGAAGATAATCACAAAGGGCATAAGCTAAAAGTTCACGGTTAATTATCTCATCTTTTATAGCGCCTGTAAATGCAAGTCTTTGTGCGACTGACTGATCCTCAAACTTAGGGGGAAGTATACCTGGTGTATCCAATAGCTCAGCATCACCTTTAATTCGTAGCCACTGTTTACCTCTTGTAACGCCTGGCTTATCGCCTGTCTTTGTACTTGCTTTACCTAAAAGGCGGTTAATTAGACTTGATTTGCCCACGTTTGGGATACCAACCATCATAAGTTTAAGGGTACGTGTACGGCCTCTTTCAAGATCCCGTGCAATTTTATCTGCGACAAGGGCACGGGCTTCGTTCAGGACTGTGTTTATGCCCTGACCTGTTGTACAACTTATGGGGATTACACGTATGCCTTGCTCTTTATACCATTCTATCCACACACGAGTGCGTTCAGGGTCGGCTAAGTCTGCCTTATTCATAACAAGCAGACGAGGTTTATTTTTAATTATATCATCGAAGTTGGGGTTTCTGCCCGAGAAAGGAATTCGTGCATCAAGAATTTCAACCACAACATCTATCATTTTCAGGTTTTCTTCAATCAATCTTCTGGTCTTAGCCATATGGCCAGGATACCATTGTAATGTGTTTTGCATAATTAGAGGTTTTCCTTTCATTAGAATAAAAATGATGTTGGAAGGTCATATGGCTAAGACCTACCGTATCATAAACTCACAAAAGAGTGGTAGCGACAGCGAGACGCGACGAAGGCGTTTACAACTGAGTAGACGAGCCGAGCGTGGTCTTTTGTGAAAAGGAGTGTGAACCGAAGAAGCGAAACCATTTTACAACAGTGAAATGGTGAGCCGTGAGGTTAGACACGACGCGGCCAGGATACCATTGTAATGTGTTTTGCACAAAATCACCTCATTTTTATATAGACCGTGGGTCAAGGGCGAAGCCCTTGCGGGTCCAGGGCAGGGCCCTGTGTCGTTTGTGGGGTGCGGGGGAATCGAAACCCCCGCTAGTTTTGGTACTTTTGCGTTCAAAAGTACAAACACCGCAACATAGGA
>JAZQFP010000025.1:0-7665 GCA_045539555.1 Candidatus Ornithomonoglobus sp. | reverse complement strand
ATATCGTGTTTTGTCAATAAATATCGCAAAAAAACAAAAGCGGTCATAAATTAACCGCTTTTGTATATTAACTATTATTCTGCATCCTCTGCGGGTGCCTCAACCTCTACGGGCTCGTCCACCTCTACTTCGGGATCTGTTGAGTATACAAGAGCTTCCTCTGCTACGGGCTCTTCTTCCTCCACAACTTCTTCAACAACGGGCTCTTCCTTTTCAATCAATGCTCTCATTGATAGGCTGATCTTCTTCTCGTCCCAGTTAGCCTCAGTAACCTTAGCCTCAACTTCCTGACCGATTGAAAGAACATCCTCAGGCTTGCCTATTCTCTTATCAGCAATCTGTGAAATATGAATTAAACCATCAACTGAGGGAACAATCTCAGCGAATGCACCGAAAGGCATCATTCTAACAATCTTTGCAGTAACAACATCGCCTACTGCGATCTTCTCCTTTGCGATTGTCCAGGGATTATCTTCAAGCTTCTTGAAGCCCAAAGAAATCTTCTTTGTCTCTGCGTTGATTTCCTTAATGTATACATCCATTACATCACCAACTGCACAAACCTCTGACGGATGCTTAATCTTGTTCCATGAAAGTTCACTAATATGAACAAGACCGTCTACTCCGCCGATATCAACGAATGCACCGAATGATGTAAGTGATTTAACTGTACCACTATAATGCTTACCAAGTTCAGCATCAGCCCAGAAAGCCTCTTCCTTAGCCTTACGGTCTGCTTCAAGAAGCACACGCGCTGAACCTACTACTCTCTTTCTTCTCTCATCAAGCTCAATTAGCTTAAATGTCAAAGTTGTTCCTACTAAACTCTGTAGGTCTGACACATATCTCTCTGATACCTGACGTGCCGGAATAAATACCTGAGAACCATCAGTTAAAGCAACAACGCCACCCTTAACGGCTTTGATTACCTTACCTTCCATGATCTCTCCCGCTTCGTAAGCCGCTTTGATTTTGTTCCAGCTCTCCATAGCTATCAATTTCTTTCTTGATAGAACTACCTTTCCTTCAGCATCGTTTACTCCAACAACGTAAACTCTGATTGTGTCGCCTTCCTTTACAACATCAGACGGCTCAAGTGACGGGTCTTCGGTGATCTGATCAACAGCAAGTTGTCCATTGTACTTGAAACCGCCAAGGTCAACAATTACCTCATTTTTACGGATTTCTACAACCTGTCCGTCAATAATGTCACCATTGTTAAGAGTTTTCTGATCATACTGTTCAAATAACTCAGCAAAACTCTCTTCATTTTTTAGATTTTCACTCATAGCCTTTACTACCTCCTGGATAATACGAGAGGGTGTCGATGCCCCCGCCGTAATACCTATTTTATAAAATTGTTTTTGCGGAACATCTTCCGCTGTTTCAACATGATAGGTTTGAGAACATAACTCACTGGAAATCTCATAGAGCTTCTTCGTGTTGGAGCTTTTAAGCCCCCCGATTACAATCATACAATCGGACTGAGCTGCCAGCTGAGCTGCTTCCTCTTGCCTATTCCTAGTCGCACTACATATTGTATCAAATTCTATGGTACTTTTGCAAGTCTTTTTTAATTTTTGTACAATGTGTACAAAATTATTCTTTTTTATTGTTGTTTGTGCTACAACGCAAATTTTAGAATCATTATAGTCGTTTTTTATCTCCTGAGACTCGCTGTCTATGATGTCTGCTTCATAATTACACCAACCATTAATTCCAATAACCTCAGGATGCTTCGCATCTCCTACTATAATAATTTTATAACCATCATTATAATGTTTCTCAACTATCTTGTGTATCTTTGAAACAAAGGGACATGTTAAATCTATATATGGTCTGTCTCCAAGCTTTTCATATACATCTTTTCCCACACCATGAGCACGGATAATTACAGTAACATCTTGTGGAATATCAGAAACATCTTCATACGAATATATTCCCTTTGATTCCAGGTCCTCTATAACCTGTCTGTTATGAATTACATCACCAAGAGTCGCAATTTTTTTACCCTCTTTATGAGCTTCATAAACCGCATCAACGGCACGTTTAACACCAAAACAAAAACCCGCGGTCTTTGCAACAGTAATTGGCATTATATCACTCCTTATTTAAGGTTATATATTTTAGTAAGTACATCTTCTGCAAGTGCTTGTAACTCTTCACCTGACAGTTTCTTTCCAGCATACTCTTCAAATGAAATGGGCTCACCAATTCTTACAGTGATTTTATTCATCCATTTATAGTCGCCATCAATAAGTACAGGAATTACAGGGACATTCATCTTTTGTGCAATAACTGCAACACCTGATTTTGCACGTTGTTTCTCTCCCGCTTTTACTCTTCTTCCTTCGGGGAAAATAAGCATCGCACCGCCGTTTTTAAGGATCTTGAACGCGGTTTTTAATGCATTTATATCTCCCGCACCGCGATGTATGGGAAATGCTCCTAATTTGGTGATAAGTCCTCCGAAAAGTTTATTCTTAAACAATTCCGCTTTTGCCATAAATGAAAGTTGTCTCGGACACGCCATTCCTGCAAGAATGGGGTCAAGTAAACTTTTATGGTTTACTGCGAGAATAAAAGGTCCATCTTTTATGATATTCTCTCGTCCTGTATATCTTATTCTGAATACAAAGAAAAATAAAAATTTTAGTAATCTAACACAAAATCTATATAACATTAAAATTTTGCCTCCGTATTTTTAATTAGTTCCTTGATGGTGGAAACTGCCTCATCAAAGTTTTTATCAGTTGTATCTACCAAAATAGCATCCTCTGCCTGTCTTAAAGGTGATGCTTTACGGTTCATATCATTTTTATCACGGGCAATTACATCTTCTTTTATGGACTCGAAATTACATTCAATGCCCTTTTCCATATACTCAGTATATCTTCTTCTTGCGCGTTCATCAACAGATGCTGTCAAATATACTTTTAGCTCTGCATTTGGTAATACATGAGTGCCAATGTCTCTTCCGTCCATAATGACTCCACCCTTTGTTGCCATTTTCTGTTGCATCCCCACAAGGTGAACTCTTACCTCGGGAATTGTGGCAACTGCCGATGCTCCCATTGATGCATCATTTTCACGGATACGCGTTGAAACATCTTCTCCATTTAAGAACATCTTCTGCATATCGTCTTCATAAACAATGTCAATTTTAATCTCGTCAAGCTTTGAGATTAATGTATTCGCATCATTGGCATAATCAATGTTGTTTTTTATTGCCCATACTGCTACGGTTCTATACATCGCACCTGTATCAATATAAACATAACCTAAGTCTTTTGCAACTTTTTTGGCAACAGAGCTCTTTCCTGCACCCGCAGGACCGTCAATCGCAACCGAAATCTTTTTCTTGTTAACTAAATCTGGTCTTAACACTTTTGCACCTCTTAAATATACATGATTTAACTGAGAATTCTCACAGTCTGTATTTATATGAACTAAAACACGGATACACATTTTTAGTGCATTATCAATCTGGGGCGCTGCCATATCAAGTAAGGGAACATCTGTTATGCCCATTGTCCGAACGGCTGCCGCAGGAAATACAGCTGTAATATCAGATGTAACAGTAAAAATAAAATCGACAATGTCATCTGTTGTGATTTTATTTATCTCAATTATTTCACGGACCATTTCAATGGTCGCATCAAATATTTCTTCTTTTGTATTATTGGCAACAGTAGTTGCACCTCTTATTCCTCGTACTGCCATAACTCTACCTCATTACACCGCTCTATGTCCAAGGCCTATAACAACATCATTAAGGTTTAACAGGCCTATTGTAAAATACAAGGAAACGGCTATATGGCATCCGCATCTCGCAATGCCTATTTTACCACCCATATTTAACCCGAAGCACTTTCCTGAAATCTGGCTTATGGCCTCATGGGCCGCACCTGCAACTGCACCTTCCTCCGAATGAGTTGCATCAATAACACCTTCACGCTTTGATGCTACCACTGCACGTTCTAATATCTTCTCAATTCCGCTTTTGAAATCGCAGCCAATATCTACTGCAACAGCCTTTATGCCTTTTCCTAAAAGCTCTTCTTTAATTTGGCACTCGTCCTCTCTTGAATCACTCATTGACATCATAACCGCCGCTTTACAAACTGCCTTACTACCGTTTTCCTTTGTAAATTCCATATTAATTCTCCTTATTCTGTCCCTGCATTCATTCCTGCAAGATATCCCGTAGACCATGCTACCTGTAAATTATATCCACCAGTATATCCGTCAACATCAATTATCTCACCTGCAAAATACAGACCATTAACAATCTTTGACTCCATAGTTGATGAATTAATTTCGCTTACTTTTATACCGCCTGATGTAATAATTGCCTCAGAGATAGGTCTGAAACCTTTAACGTTAAGAGTTAATCCTTTAATAACAGATAAAAGGTTTCGTCTTTCCTCGCGGGTAATTTCACATACACTCTTATGGGGTTCAATTCCTGATATTTCAATTATAACAGGAATTAACTTTTTTGGCAATAGTTCATCAAGGGCATTTATAAGATGTTTGTTTTTATTTTTATCAAAGTCCCTTAATATGCGAGTATCTAATTGTTGCTCATCTAATGCGGGTTTCAAATCAATTTTTATATACACCCCTGCATCAAGCTCCTTTTTTATATGAGCTGATAATGATAATATCAAGGGTCCTGATACACCAAAATGCGTAAAAAGCATTTCACCAAAACCTGTGTGAATTTTTTTATTCTTGTTGTTGTATGCAGTAACCTCAACATTCCTTAACGATAGACCCATTAAGTCTTCACACCATTTCTCATTACATACTAATGGTACCAATGATGGTGTTGGTTTTATTATTGTGTGCCCTACACTTTCTGCAAATCTATATCCTGAACCATCAGAGCCTGTCTGGGGGTAAGAAGCACCTCCGCTACACAAGATTACCCTGTTGCACTTAATTTCCCTTTTAGACGTCTTTACGCCCATAATTTTATTATTAGAAACAATAAGTCCCGTTACTGTATCTTTAACAAGCTTAACATTGTCTTTTAATGCATATCTCCGCATTGCGTCAACAACATCACGGGCATCATCGCTTACAGGAAAAACTCTTCCGCCTCTTTCAACTTTTGTACTAACGCCATATTCATTAAGAAGTGCAACAATGTCATCATTTGTAAATGTATAAAGTGCTGAGTATAAAAACTTACCATTTACAGGATACATTGATATCATATCTTCAATTTCACATGCATTTGTTATATTACATCTGCCTTTTCCTGTAATTCTTAGTTTTTTACCGACTTTATCATTTTTTTCTATTAGTATTACTTTATCGGCATATTGTGCCGCAGTACCTGCTGCAATTAACCCCGCAGCACCTGCACCAATTACTACAACTGTCATTGTAAACTCCAATTCTCCGTTCTTTGTACCGAACTTATAGGCGACGGATATACTCCTGATTTTATTCTTGCACTTGTAATTATACTTTCCTTTATAAAGCATATTGGTGCTATGGGCGAATCTTCTACCACTAATTCTCCTAAATCTGCCCAACCCTTTTTAATATCATCAATCTCTGTTAATGTGCCAAGCTGGGACAATAAAGCATCACAGTCTGCATTATAATAGTTCAAGACATTATCCCCTGATAATAAATTACTCAAATCTCCGTTGGGAGTAATCTCTGTTTCACCTATAAACATATCATAACTGCCGTTTTTAATTCGATTTATAAATTCCTGTGAACTGCATTTTGTTATGGTGTTGAACATTCCCATATCATTCATTGTTTTTGAAAGGTCTTCTGCTATTTTAACACGGTTTTCGTCGTCTTTGTTAACCAGAATGCTAACTGTAAAATACGTTGCACCGCGGTCTCCTATTAGCTGATAAATATCATTTGCATTAAGCTCCCAACCCTTTTCCTTTAATATATCCTCTGATGTTGTCTCATCTTTATATAAGTTAACACTTGTCTCAGGATATACATAAGATGTTGGGTTTATGGGGTAAGCCGTTGCTTCTGCACCTGAATAATAAATGTGGGATGTAATATTCTTTCTGTCGATCAGTTTACTTACGCTCTTTCTTGTTTCAGGGAACTTAAAGACTGAACTCTCACAGTTAAAACCAACATATATCATATTATTAGATATATAATTCTGCACATTTGCCTTACTCTTCGGTGTATATGTTTTCATATCAATTACATCTGAGTCTGCAACATCAAACACACTGGCATTATGCATTGAAATATATTTTTCCTTGTCGGGAACAACTTTGATATTTATAACAGAAATTTTAGCAATTCCTCCGTGATAACTATCAAATGCATCAAGCCTGTCCCTATTATATACATAAGGTCCTGTTCCAACTGGCTTAAACTCATCACTATCTGCCGAATATCCTTTTATAACAGGAAATGACAATAAAGCAGTCGGGTTTGGCGTGGGCTTAAAAAACGTAATCTTTAATGTATTATAATCTATTGCAATAGCATCTTGTATGGGGTCAATAAGATATTTATATCTTGAATTACCGCTTTTTATTTTATCAACAGTATAAAGAATGTCGGGACATATAAAAGGGCTTCCGTCATGCCATTTTACATTTTGTTTTAATCTTACTGTAATACTCTTTCCATCAGGAGATACAGTATAAGACTCAGCCAGAATATTTGTAGTTGTACCATCCTCATTTACAGAAAATAAGGGCTCAAACACAAACCCCATTAAGTTTACTACCGTAGGAGACAGAGAATAAATGGGATTATAAGTATCTACATCAAATAAGCCTACTGTTATCTGATTATTAACGGGACTTTCCTCAACATCATTAGTTGTATCATAAGCACCACCCTTAAATAAAGCACAAGAGGACAGAGATATTGTAAAAATCACTGTCATACAAAAGCACAGTATTTTTTTCATATCTCTATCCCCTTTTCCATTAATTTCTCTTTGTCCTGAAATAGTCATACACGCTTTGCGCTGACTTCATATCCATTGATTCAACTTCAAGTAAATCATCAATTTCAGCTTCTTTTATTTTATCAATATTTCCAAATTTAGTCAATAGTGCAATACGCCTTTTTTCACCAATTCCAGGTATTTCATTCAGGATAGAATCTATCTTGCTATGAAGTTTTCTAAAATATGTTATTGCCGTATCGTGAACTTCGTCCTGAATGTGCGTTATCAACTTAAAAACAGGGCTTTGAGGATTAATGTTAATCTCACCGTTTTTACCAACAAGACCCCTGGTTCTGTGTTTATCGTTTTTAACCATACCAAAAACAGGAGTGTCGTTATCTATCATTTCCATAAGTTCTGATATGACATTCAGATGTCCCTTACCTCCGTCAAGTAAAATCAAATCTGGGTATGGCAAAAACTTTGCATCGCGAATGTTCAATTCACCTGACGCTATTTGTTCCTCCTCTGTAAGACCATGGCGGAAACGACGATAGATTACCTCTTTCATTGAACTGTAATCATCCGCACAAGCAACTGACTTTATCTTAAACTTACGGTATTTTCTTTTTGCTGGTTTTCCATACTCGAAAACCGTCATCGCACCTACATTATCGCTTCCGCTTATGTTTGATATATCATAGGCTTCAATTCTGTTTGGCACGTTATCAAGACCAAGTAATTCTTTCAGGCTCAAA
>JAZQFP010000024.1:0-21708 GCA_045539555.1 Candidatus Ornithomonoglobus sp. | reverse complement strand
TTATAGTCTGAACTTGACACCTTGTGTATTTTAATGTATAATTAATGTATCAGGAAAAGAGGTGGAACTATGCCAATTAAAATTGCCGACAAGCTTCCGGCGACTTCGCAACTTACAAAAGAGAATATATTTGTTATGACAGAAAAACGGGCAGCACGGCAGGACATTCGTCCTCTTAAAATTGCCATAGTAAACCTTATGCCCGAAAAAATTAAAACAGAAACTCAGCTTCTTCGGCTTCTTTCAAACTCACCCTTACAGGTTGAGGTCGACTTAATACAAATGTCAAGCCATGTTTCAAAGAATACATCAGAAGAGCATTTGTCAGCTTTCTATAAAGAATTTGCAGATATAAAAAACCATAAATATGACGGAATGATAATAACAGGTGCACCTGTTGAAAATATCGATTTTGGTGCCGTTGACTACTGGAAAGAATTAACCGAAATAATGGAATGGTCCAAAACCCATGTAACCTCAACATTACATATTTGCTGGGCTGCACAGGCGGGACTATATTACCATTACGGTATTCCTAAATACCCATTGGAAGAAAAGTGCTCAGGTGTGTTCTTACACAAAGTACGCCGCACAACAGCTAAACTTGTAAGGGGCTTTGACAATGTTTTTTATGCTCCCCATTCCCGTCATACAGAGGTCAGAGCAGAGGATATAGTTAAGAATAAAGACTTGGAAATTCTTGCAGACTCTGACGAGGCGGGAGTATATATAGTAACAACAAAAAAAGGCAGACAGATATTTGTAATGGGCCACAGCGAGTACGACGGCGACACATTAAAGAACGAATATATCCGCGACATAGGGAAAGGTCTTAACCCCAAAATACCTGCCAACTATTTTATGGATAATGACCCCAAGAAAAAGCCTGTTGTCAAGTGGCGTTCACATGCCCATTTGTTATTCTCAAACTGGCTTAACTATTTTGTATATCAGATTACGCCTTATAACATTGACGATATCCGATAAATATAGACGAAATGTATAAAAAAATGGCTATAACCCTACGGTTTTAGCCATATTTTTTATAAATTAAATTTTTTTGAAAAATACCCTTGACAAACGCCATATTATTTGCTATAATAATCAATGTTGAATGCGGATGTGGCGGAATTGGCAGACGCGCTAGACTTAGGATCTAGTGTCCCCGACGTGAAGGTTCAAGTCCTTTCATCCGCACCACGAAGAAACCACCCAAAAGGGTGGTTTTTTTGTGGTCTGTCTAATTGAGAGGACTTGAACCTCAGGGAGGCACGAGCGTATAAAAAATAGTCCTGTGGACTGTTTTTAGCGAGGGTCGTGAAGCTTTAGCCAAACATGCGTCATTTTATCCCCATTGCGAAACTCTCTATGCCAAAAAAATATAAAAAGCACTTGACAAACCCAATAAAATATGGTAATATATCATTTGTGTTCAAGAGAACGCGTACGCGCTCGTAGCTCAGCTGGATAGAGTGACTGGCTACGAACCAGTAGGTCAGGGGTTCGAGTCCCTTCGGGCGCACCATAAAAAAAGTACTTACCAGTTTTGGTAGGTACTTTTTTGTTTTCTTAGCTATCCTACAACAAATGCGACTTTGCTCCTCTTGTCGCATTTGGAAGGGACTCTCGCCTACAAAACAATTCACTGGACTGTTTTGCTTACGGCTCGTCTTCGGGCGCACCATAAAGAAAGTACTTACCAGTTTTGGTAGGTACTTTTTTATTTTCTTGGCTATCCTACAACAAATGCGACTTTGCTCCTCTTGTCGCATTTGGAAAGGACTCTCACGTGAGTCCATTATCTTTTTGGCTTCCTCAGCCGTATTATTTCCCTAAATTTGACCACTTTTTTATTTTTTCGGTTGATAAAGTCCTACTGTTTCTCTGTTTCTGTACTCGTGCTTTTCGTAATAGCCGATTAAAGTGCCGTCATCATCACGCAGAGCAACCATATACACATCCTTGTTTTTATCGTTATTACGATAGGTGTAAATGATGTTATTCTCCTTACTTTCGCGAAACCAATCAAGTACCTTTTCAATCATCTCGTTGGCTTTTGGCGGATGACAATCTTTTATGCTTTTTCCCGTCAAATCCTTATGATAATGATTTATCGCAGACGGATTCATATATACGATTATATCATCCATATCACAAACAACCACAGGTGCTGTGTCTTGATCTAACACACTTTTTAGTAATCTATTTAACATTTTATTTCTCCGTTCATAATTATTTTCTTAACTTGATTATACTACACTTCAATAAAATTTTCAATAACATTGAAATACCTCGTCATGCTTTCTAACATTTTTCTAACAGAAATCGTTAGAAAAGCAACTTTGAGCGAATAAAAAAATCACCCATCAGGGTGATTTTTTTATTCTTCAATATTTTCCTCTGGCTCTGCTTCCTTTTCGAAGTTTATGCCCTCAATATGAATGTTTACAGCAGTTACTGCAAGGCCTGTCATTGCCTCCACACTTTCCTTTACCTTTTCCTGAACATTCCATGCAAGTTCAGGAATTTTTACACCGTAATCAACTACAAGGTATAAGTCAATTGATGCCATATCCTCCGTGATTTCCACCTTAACACCCTGTGTTCCGCTTTTCTTAGCACCAAGCTTCTGTGCTACTTCATTTACAAAGTTTGTACGCATACATGACACACCATCAATCTCTGTGGCTGCAATACTTGCAATCTTTGAAACTACATCCACAGAAATCTTTATATTGCCTATTGTGTCATCCTGAACAGGCACTTCTGTTTCAGCAGCTACCTCTTCCTCATCATTAAGTCCCAACCCTATCTTCAAATCTTCATCCATTGCTTTTGCCTCCTTACTTTCTCATTTCAACTTGAAGCACATTATATGCCATCTTTATATCATTTTTCTTATATTCCTTATCCACCGCATCCATCATTCTAAACTTTACTTCAAAGTAGTCAGTAGATTTTACCCATACCCATACTGTGTATATAACAGCACTGTCGCCGTATCGGTTTATACCTATAACAGGCTCTGGATCTTTAAGTATATTGTCTATACTCGCCACCGCATCTCTAAGGGCTGATTTTACCCTCTCAGGCTCAAACTCGTATCCAGCATTAAACTCTAATTCAAGTCGTCTCATGCCCTCAGCGTTATAATTTATAAGCTTATTTGCCATAAGCTTATCGTTGGGTATAAAAACTTTCTTATTGTCGGGTGTGAGAACCTCGGTATAAAACAAGCCGATATTCTTGACTGTACCCGCAACCTCAGTTTCAATAAAGTCTCCAATGTCAAATGGTCGTAACATCAAAACCGTTACACCACTCATAAGATTACTTAAAAGGCTCTGCACGGACAAAGAAATCGCTAAACCTAATAAACTGAACACCGCCAATAGTGATGTAATAGGTATGCCTATATAATCACACGCTATAAGTATTGACACAAAATACAATACATAACGAACAATGTTTACTATGAAGTGTTTAAGTCCCTCTGTGATTTTCGTCTTAATTATAACTCTTCCTATGAGGCTCGAAATAACACGACTTATAACAATTAAGACAACAAAAATCGCTACTGCCCAGATGATTTTATCAAAAGATATTTTGTCAAGAATTCCTTTTACAGCGTCCATATTACTCCTCTACCTCCCGTTCATATTCTGTTCTGTAGAGTACACTTCTGGCTTTATTTCCGCTTACAATAACATGATCAAGAACAACAACGTGCTCCTGTGTTAAGAACGACTCCATTTGTGCAGTTGTGTAAACATCCATATACGATGGCAACATAACCCCCGTGGGATGATTGTGTATAAAAATTACGCCTGATGCTTTATGTAATGCAACAGCCTTTGAGATTGCAGACTTAGTCGTACTTGCTTGAAGCGAACCGCCCTGCTCCGTCAAATCAACAATTGCACGTATGTAGGACTGCTCATCTGTGCATAACATCACAAGTGATTCTCTGCCTGGGTCAAACTCCACATATTCTATAATATCAAGAATATTATGAATTTCATATTTTATTGGAGTATAAACAAGCTCCTTCTTATGATAGAAGTCCATAAACTCCTTTAAGCTTTGCAAAAACATCAAGGTGTTTTCGCCCACGCCTGGAATCTTATCCATCATGTTTACATCGTTAACCTGGCGCATAAGCTCAACAATGTTATGGCCACTATATTGAAGCAATCTGTGTGCTATGGGGTTTGTATCTCCCTGACGATATACATTGTATAACATATATTCAAGCACTTCTACCTCCGACCAGCCCTTGAAACCAATCTCGCGAAATTTGTCCCGCATTCTCTGTCGGTGGCCTTTGTGTATATTTTCTTTATCTTTTATCATACGTTAAATCTGAAAAGAACTATGTCTCCGTCTTTCATTATATATTCTTTACCTTCACTGCGGACAAGGCCTTTTTCCTTTGCCGCCGCCATTGTGCCACATTCCATAAGGTCATTATAGTGCACAACCTCGGCACGAATAAAACCTCGTTCAAAGTCTGAGTGAATCTTACCTGCTGCCTGAGGTGCTTTTGTTCCCTCTTTAATGGTCCATGCTCTTACCTCGGGCTCACCCGCTGTAAGATAACTGATCAGACCAAGTAGTGAATAACTTGCCTTAATAAGCCTGTCAAGACCTGATTCTGTCATTCCTAATTCTTCTAAGAACATTCCTCTTTCATCTTCTTCAAGCTGAGAAATCTCTTCCTCTATCCTTGCAGAAACAGGCATTACCTCTGATCCCTCACCCGCTGCATATTCTTTAACACGGGCAAGAAGCTGATTATTTTCAATGCCTTTTGAGAAATCGTCCTCTGCCACATTAGCCGCATATATTACAGGCTTCATTGTAATTAAGAACACGTCTTTCATAAGTGCAAGTTCTTCGTCTGTATAATCAAGTGATTTTGCAAGTTTACCTGCCTCTAATGCCTCACGAACGCGTTCATACAATGCAAGTTCACCTGCAAGGGTTTTATCACCCTTCATCGCCTTTTTTGTTCTCTCAATGCGTCTGTCAATCATTTCAAGGTCTGAGAATATCAATTCAAGATTAATTGTCTCAATATCACGAACGGGGTCAACAGAGCCGTCAACATGAGTGATGTTTGTATCTTCAAAACAACGCACAACATGGACAATAGCATCACACTCACGGATAGATGCTAAGAACTTATTTCCAAGTCCCTCGCCCTTTGAGGCACCCTTAACAAGACCTGCTATGTCTACAAATTCAATATATGCACGAGTTACCTTTTTAGGATTATACATTTTTGCAAGTGCATCTATTCTCTCATCGGGTACATCTACAATACCTACATTGGGCTCAATAGTACAGAAAGGATAGTTTGCACTCTCCGCACCTGCCTGTGTTATAGCGTTAAACAATGTTGACTTACCAACGTTTGGTAATCCTACTATTCCTAATTTCATCTGATGTCTTTTTCCTTTCAGTTAAACTTATCGGGTTTGTTGGGTTTTTTCCCAAATTCGTAAAGAATTGCCTCACAAATTCGTCTTGATGCTTCCCCATCACCGTAGGGGTTTGCCGCATGAGCCATCTTATTATATGCCTCAGGACTGTCAAGTAATTCTTTGGCAAGTCCTACTATGACTTCCTTGCTAACGCCCGCAATCTTAACAGTTCCTGCCGCTACTGCCTCAGGTCTCTCTGTTTCTTTTCTCAATACAAGCACAGGCTTTGCAAGGGCAGGTGCCTCTTCCTGTATACCGCCCGAGTCTGTCATTACCATAAAGCTTCTTGCAATGGCATTATGAAGCTCCATAACATCCAACGGGTCAATTAGGTGAACTCTCTCCTTTTCACCTAATATTCCCCACACAGTCTCACGGACTGCGGGGTTCAGATGAACAGGATATATAACCTCTACATCCTTGTATTCCTCTACAATATCTGCAATGGCTGTGCAAATGTCTTCGAGGGGTTTGCCAAGGTTTTCACGGCGGTGCGCCGTTACAATAATTACCCTCTTATTATCAAAATCAATGCTCTTCAAACACTCATTGGAGAACTCATAGTTCTCTTTAACTGTTGTCTTTAATGCATCGATTACGGTATTTCCTGTTATATAAATCTTCTCACCGTCAATATTCTCTTTTATAAGATTATCATAATTTTTCTGTGTTGGCGAGAAATGCAAGTTTGCAATTCTGCCCGTTAACTGACGATTCATCTCCTCGGGGAACGGGCTATAAATATCATAAGTTCTAAGACCCGCTTCAACATGTCCAACCTTTATCTGCTCATAGAAAGCACCAAGAGCTGCAACAAAGCTTGTTGATGTGTCGCCGTGAACAAGTACAATATCGGGTTTTTCCGTTTTTAGAACTTCCTCCATGCCCATTAGCACACGGGTTGTAATACCTGCAAGGCTCTGGCGTGTTTTCATTATATCCAAATCGTAATCAGGCTTTACGTCAAAAGCATCAAGAACCTGATCAAGCATTTCTCTGTGCTGTGCCGTAACACATACAACAGGTGTAATATCCTCATATTTTTTTAGTTCAAGAACAAGGGGGCACATTTTAATTGCCTCAGGTCTTGTTCCAAAAACCGTCATTACCTTAATTTTATCCATATTATTCCTCGTTTTCCGTTGATACTTCTTCTGTGTCCACTTTATGAACATAACTGTTTTTTCCCATAATTGTGGCAATTAACAGGAATATCAACACACAAATCAAAAGTAACATTGCTCGTAAAAATCTCTGCTCTGCCATAAGAATTGATGTAATTCCCAAAACCCCGCTTATTGCATATAGAATAAACACCGTCTGCTTCTGCGAGAAACCCATATCATATAATCTGTGATGCAGGTGTCCACGGTCAGCACTCATGGGGTTTTTACCTGTCAAAACTCTTCTTAGCATTGCAAACAATGCATCAAACAGGGGTAAACCAAGCATTATCAGGGGAACTGCAAAAGAAATTACGGCGTAACTCTTAAACATACCCTGAACTGACAATACTGACAACATATAACCCAAAAACATTGAGCCTGTATCACCCATAAAAATCTTTGCAGGGTTAAAGTTAAAGGGTAAAAAGCCAAAGCATGAACCCATAATAGCAATTCCCATAAGAGCAATTTCATACTCATGATATGTTATTGCAATAAACACCATTGACATGGACATTATGGCAGACACACCTGCGGCAAGTCCGTCAAGCCCGTCAATAAAGTTAACCGCGTTTGTCATAAATACTATCCATAGTACCGTTACAGTAGCGCTTAACCACATAGGCAATACCACAAAAGGTGCTTCGCTGAATACATTGGGGTTAGAGAATACAGATATTCTTATGTCTCCAAAAAACACAACCACCAAAGCTGCTATAATCTGAACTACAAATTTTATTTTTGCATCAAGTGCTTTACAATCGTCAATTACACCCAGGATACAAAGTATCAGCGCACCTGCAATAATTGACAAAAACTCTTTTGAAAAGTCCCCACCAAAGCATAGCACCGCCACCATAAAACCAAATACGATAGCAAGGCCGCCTATTCTCGGTGTAGGTCTCTTATGAACGCGGCGTTTGTCCTTAGGCACATCCACTGCACCAATTCTGTACGCCAGTCTTCTTACCAGGGGTGTTGTTGCAAATGTAAATATAAATGATATTATAAATGCAAATATCATACTTGCGTAGTTCATTATATAACCTCCAAATGATTAGCCTACTATGAAACCAACCTTTTTATATACCTTTTTAAGTGTTCTTTGAGCAATTCTTGATGATGTTTCTGCACCCTTTTTGCATACATCTTCAAGATATGCTTTATCCTTAATAATCTTGTCGTACTCCTCACGGATGGGTCTTATTCCCTCAACAACGGCATCTGCAACGGCACTCTTGAAATTACCGTAGCCCTGACCCTCAAAACTCTTTGCAATAGCCTCAGGTGTTGAGTTGGTCATAACCGCCATAATGTTAAGCAGGTTATTGATACCCGCCTTTGTTTCATCATCAGGACGGTATTCAATAATTCCCTCACTATCCGTTACTGCACTCTTGATTTTCTTTGAAATAACATTAAAGTCATCCATCATTGAGATATAACCCTTAGGATTGGGATCTGACTTTGACATTTTCTTTGTAGGCTCCTGTAAGCTATTGATCTTAGCACCTGATTTAACCAATAATCCCTCTGGAATTTTGAATACATCTCCGTACAAAGAATTAAATCTGTGGGCAATATCACGGCAGATTTCAATATGTTGAAGCTGGTCCTTACCCACAGGAACAATCTCTGTCTGATATAGTAATATATCAGACGCCATAAGCACGGGATATGTAAAAA
This sequence comes from Candidatus Ornithomonoglobus sp., assembly GCA_045539555.1. Taxonomy (GTDB): domain Bacteria; phylum Bacillota; class Clostridia; order UBA1381; family UBA1381; genus Ornithomonoglobus. The sequence continues at coordinate 13,370 of JAZQFP010000024.1, read as the reverse complement.
GACCCGCATTTATATTGTCCTGATGGCGTGAGCTCTTATCCTTAAACTGTGTCATTCTCTGCAACTCACCCATATATGTGTAGCAATTAAGCACCCATGCAAGTTCAGCATGTGCACTATTATGGGACTGAATGAACAATGTGCATTTCTCAGGGTCAATTCCACAGGCAATGTATAAAGCCAAAAGCTCCATTGTTCGCTTTCTAAGCTCCGCAGGTGTCTGTCTTACGGTTATTGTATGCATATCCATCATTGCAAATATACAATCATAATCATCCTGCAAATCTACCCAGTTCTTAATTGCACCTAAGTAGTTACCTAATGTAAGATTTCCCGAAGGCTGAACACCCGAGAATATTCTTTTCTTTGGCTCTTGTGCCACTATCTTCTCTTCCATACTAATCTCCTATTATAACAATTCTGCTAATACCTCACCAAGTCTTTTAACTCCCTCTCTTATTTGCTCCTTTGAAGCGGATGAGAAGTTAAGTCTGAACTTGTTTGAGGGTAAAGACTGATCAATGGCAAAATTTGTGCCTGGCACTATTGCCACTTTCTTTTTAAGGCATCTGTTAACTATTGGCTCTACACTTTCAATGCCACTACATTCGCACCAAAGGAATATTCCACCGTCAGGAACGGTCCATGTAACCTTACCCTTGGGGAAGAACTCCTCCATTGCATCAAGCATACACTGGCATTTCTCCTTATAAAGCTTTCTGTTCTTCTCTATGTACTTATCAATGTCGTACTTTTTCATAAACTGCACACACATCATCTGTGTCAGCATTGGTGTATGAACATCATTTACCTGTTTTAACATTTCCACCTTTTCAAGCAACTCTGGTGCACCTATTACATACCCAAGTCGCATACCAGGTGAAAGAATTTTTGAAAATGAGCCACAATAAATAACTCTGTCCTCTGTGTCAAGCGATTTTAATGTAGGCAACTCCTCGCCGTTAAATCTTAAATCACCGTAGGGGTTATCTTCAAGAATAAGAACATTATACTTGGATGCAAGTTCTATCATTCTCTTTCTCTTACCCTCACTCATTGTTACGCCTGTCGGGTTCTGGAATGTGGGAATTGTGTAAATAAACTTTGCATCGTTATTGTTTTTTAATACTTCTTCAAGCATTCCCATATCCATACCGTCTGACTCAACATCAACGCCAAGAAGCTGACACTCGTAGGTACGGAAAGCATTAAGGCTTCCTATAAAACTCGGGTTTTCAACAATAACCTTATCACCTTTGTTCAAAACTGCTTTTGCCACTAAGTCAATGCCCTGATTTGCACCCGTCATAATAAGTACCGCATCAGTTTCCTTATATGCCCCTACTTTTTTAGCACGTGCTATGGCACAATCACGCATTTTAGGATATCCGTCCGTTGTACCGTACTGCAATGCAACAGTAGGACTTGTCATTAAAATTTTACCCGCTATCTTTGATAACTCATCAGCGGGGAACAGCTCTGATGCAGGGTTTCCACCCGCAAGAGATATAATCTCCGGGTCTGCCATACGCTTAAACATCTCACGAATGGCAGAGCCTTTCATGGGTTTTACTCTGTCTGCAAAAAACTCGCTGTAATCTATCATTGTAAAATATACTCCTTATTTGTTAATTTTACTCCATGAGTCTTTTAGTCCAACAGTTCTGTTGAATACAAGCTTACCCTCTGTTGAGTCCTTATCAACACAGAAGTATCCCTGACGCATAAACTGGAACTTATCCCCCACCTTTGCATCTTTAAGACCGCTTTCAACCTTTGCATCAGGCATAATAACCATACTGTCGGGGTTAATATTCTCAACAAAACTTTCAACGCCTGTCTCGTCTGATGGGTTTGAAACTGTAAACAATCTGTCATACAGACGAACCTCTGCATCAACTGCATGAGCAGCGCTTACGAAATGAATTGTACCCTTTACCTTACGCTTATCCTCTGTGTCGCCACCCTTTGAATCGGGAGCATAATCACAATGAACAACTGTAATATTTCCGTCTGCATCCTTTTCGCAACCTGTTGCAGTTACGTAATATGCACCTTTAAGACGAATCTCACGGCCAGGCACCATTCTCTTGTATTTATTGGGTGCTTCCTCCATAAAGTCGTCCCGCTCAATATAAAGATACTTTGAGAACTCAACCTTACGAGTACCCATTGACGGATCCTCAGGGTTAACCTCAACCTCAAATTCCTCCACCAAATCTTCGGGGTAGTTATCAACCACAAGCTTAATGGGATCAAGTACCGCCATTGCACGAGGTGCACGTTTGTTCAAATCTTCTCTTATACAAGCTTCAAGCATAGCGAAATCAATAACGCTGTTTGCCTTAGCAACACCAATTCTTTCACAGAAATCACGAATTGCCTCGGGCGTGTAACCACGGCGTCGCATACCGCATAAGGTTGACATTCTCGGGTCATCCCAACCACTTACCAAACCGTCTGTTACAAGCTTTAAGCATCTTCTCTTTGAAGTTAAAGTATAATTAAGGTTCATTCTTGCAAACTCAATCTGGCGTGAGGGTGCCTCATAACCAACCTCTCTTAATACCCAGTCATAAAGGGGTCTGTGGTCCTCAAACTCCAATGAACACAATGAATGTGTTACACCCTCAACGGTATCAGAAATGGGATGTGCAAAATCGTACATGGGATATACACACCATGTATCACCTGTACGATGATGATGTGCACGTAAAATTCTATAAATTACGGGATCACGCATATTAAGGTTAGGTGATGCCATGTCTATCTTTGCACGAAGTACCTTTGAGCCGTCAGGAAACTCACCGTTTGTCATTCTCTCAAACAAGTCAAGGTTTTCCTCTATTGAACGCTCACGGTAGGGGCTGTTCTTACCTGGTTCTGTAAATGTACCACGGTATGCCGCTATCTCCTCTGCACTCAGGTCGCAGACAAAGGCTTTGCCTTTCTTGATAAGAGTTATCGCTGCTTCATGTATCTGGGGGAAATAGTCTGATGCATAGAATACATTTTTCCAATCAAAGCCCAGCCACTTAATGTCTTCCATAATTGAGTCAACATACTCAACATCCTCTTTTGTAGGGTTGGTATCGTCAAGACGAAGATTACATTCGCCGTTATACTGCTCACTCATACCAAAGTCAATGCAAATAGCTTTCGCATGACCAATATGCAAATAACCATTGGGCTCTGGCGGGAAACGTGTCTGCACATGATCGTAATTTCCCAACTCCAAATCTTTATCTATTGCTTCCTGTATAAAATTTCTTGAATAAACTTCTTCCATCTGTCTTTTCTCCGTTAATTATATTTTGTCTATTGCAGATTTAATTCTCTCTTTCACCTTAGCCTCACCCATTGTCTGCATAATTGAGTAAAGGTCGGGGGTGTTAAGTCTGCCCGTTACTGCAACTCTTATAACTCCTGCCACATCACCTGCATGACCCTTGAAACTATCAGGATCTGCTTTATAGTCTTTGGGTGATTTTGCAAAGCCAAGGCTTTCTGCCAAAGCCTGAACTGTGGGGAACCATTCTTCCGAGGGGGCTGTGTGATTATACACATCAAGATACTTACTAAGTATCTCCTTTTTATCCTCATCTGTTACGTTCTCTGACCATCCAAGGTTTTGGTCAAATAAATCATCATACATATATGAGATGTAGTCCTTAACCTCTGACCACTTTCCAATATCCTTTCTGGGCTTTTTGTTTCCTCGCTCAATTGAGAATATTGCCTTTGCATAATCTGTGTCTGCCATAATAAGTGAGTGTAGCTCTTTATCATATTGTGCGGACCATTCTGCCACCGCATTAAATACAGTTTCTGTGTCAAGAGTTGAAATGTATGTCTTTGAGATATCGTGTAACTTTACCATATCAAATAAAGCTCCCGCCTTACTCATCTTTGAAAGCATAAAGGCAAACTTCTCAGGTGATTCATCCTTATTTGCACGACGCCAGTCCTCGTAATTGGAATTGGCAATAGTCATAAGATACTCATTAACCGCACCCGCGGGATATCCCGCCTCAGCATAGAAGCTAACAGCAGCCTCAGGGTCTTTACGCTTAGAAAGCTTACGCTTACCACCCGTCTCCTGATCTTCTTTCATAATAGGTGCAATATGTGCATACTTAGGTGCCTTGAAGCCTAATACATAGAACAACTGCAAATGAATAGGAACTGATGACAACCATTCATCACCTCGTGTTACATGAGTTGTATGCATAAGGTGATCATCAACGGCGTGAGCAAAGTGATAAGTAGGTGTGCCGTCCTTTTTAAGAAGAACAATGTCTAAGATATTCTCAGGCATTTCCACCTTTCCCTTAACCTCATCCTTAAATGAAATTCTGCCGTCAACCTTTCCAGGTGATTTTAGTCTTACAACATATTCATCCCCGCGGTCTATTCTTTCCTTTGCCTCTGCAACTGAAATATCGCGGTATTTAGCATACTCACCGTAAATACCAGGTAATGCCTTTACTGCTTCCTGCGCCTCTCGAACCTTCGCAATTTCCTCCTCTGTCATAAAACAGGGGTATGCAAGTCCTCTCTCAACCAATGACTTTACATAAGCATGGTAAATATGATTTCTACGGCTTTGGGTATATGGGCCATAATTTCCACACTCGTCAGTTTCATTTAAGGCACCCTCTGAGGGAACGATACCAAAGTCTTTAAGGCCATTCACCATACCGATTACACCGTTTTCTACCTCACGTTTTTTATCGGTATCTTCTATTCTTAAATAAAATACTCCGTCATTACCCGCAGTCTTAGCTGCAATAAAAGCAGCAAAAAGGCTGCCAAAATGCAAAAAGCCTGTTGGAGATGGTGCAAATCTTGTTACTCTCGCACCCTCAGGCAAGTCTCTTTGCGGGTACATTGCCTCATAATCTTCGGGTGTTTTATCTATGGAGCCGAACAGTAGCTCAGCCATTGTAATTTCATTCATTTTTATTAATTCCTTCCTCATTTATTTCCAGTTATAGCTATTTTATTATATTATACCTCATTATGACAAAAATATCAAGTGTAAATCAAGGAAAAATGCCATATTTCTTATACTTTTTCTACGTTTTTATGTATGAATAAATTCCCCCTATTTTTTACTTGATTTTTATAAAATGATTTGTTATAATATTAGTGTTTAATGCACCTGTGGCGGAATTAAACAACAACCGAATAATATTTATGCACCTGTGGCGGAATTGGCGGCTTTGAACCCGAACGCTGCCTGTGGCAGATGAAGTGAGGGTGAAAAGGTGTAGCGGTCGACATGGTGCAAGACGATTTATCGGCGAGGCAGAATGTCGGGCACCGCAAACTGGTTCGCGGCGCGGCTGACAATTACGTTGGCTTAATCAATGGAACAAAAACTTAATATTTATGCACCTGTGGCGGAATTGGCAGACGCGCATGGTTCAGGTCCATGTGGGGCAACCCGTGCAGGTTCAAGTCCTGTCAGGTGCACCAAAAAAGACGTACGGTTATTCGTACGTCTTTTTTAATCAAATGCAAGTCCAAAATATCGGGGTTCTTTTATATCATCTAATTTGTACCACATTGCAAAGGGTCTTTTCTCGCCAACAGTCCTGAATATGCCATTTGAACAATCAAAAGTTTTTACAATTTCCTCAATCTTACTGACATCTCCTAACAACTCAACGCCACAAAAAGTCTCATTATTTTTTCGACCTGCAAGAATGTAACTATCACCCTCATACATCCTCATCTGTGTCGCAAGAAAGTCAAGGTTTTCGCCCTCTTGAACAACGCCACATGAAGGCAAATACTCTCTCCTGAGTTTCGCATACCTTTCCTTATCTATTTCCTTTATTTCCGCGGGGTTGTCGCCTTTTTTACACTCTATTTCTTTTATATAACTGCATACGCTATATCCCATACTTTTATAAAAATCAAACAATGTGTTTTCGCCAGGCACAAGAACAACACCTTTATAACCATTGTCCGCAAGATACCTGTGGGTGTGTTCCATAAGCTTGTGGCAAACCCCCTTGCCTCTGTGCTTTTTTGCAGTAGCAACCGCATAAACGTATGCAATTTTTTTGCCATCAAGTTCGCAGTCAAACCAATACAGAACGCCTAAAATTTCGCCTTTTTCCTCTGCCATCAGCGCACGGTCTTTACTGTATGCATACTCAAAAAACGCATTCAAAAACTCATCTCCGTCCCCGAATGCCTCTTTCCAAAGGTTTTTAAGGGAAGGAATATCAGTTGGCTTGGGTGATTTAATATTCATATCCTTCCTCCAAAAGACAAGCCCAGCATTTTTCAACCATATGATGAGGACGGTAACTTTCTTTGGCTTTTCGAAGCCCCTCAATTCCCATATCATCCTCGCGGTTAAGATATTTAATCTGCGGGTACTTATTATGGATATGTTTTGCAAATTCACAGTTAATCACAGCATATCCGCCGTCAATATCGCGACGAGCTTTTTCAAAATGCACGTCAATTGTATTCTCCGATGTAAAGCTTCCAAGAGTAACGGCAATAACCTCATCCCTGTTATACATTATAAGTCCTTCCATACCCAGGTCTTTATAATGACGGAAAGCCTTATCTATTGCCACCTTTTCCATTTGAAAGTCAGAATTGGGACTTTCCTGTAAACGATCTGCATACCAGCTATCCACCATTGCTCTGGCCTTATCTATGTTGCTCTCATTTATCTCCTCAACACAATAATCAGGGTAATTTGCCGCAAATCTGTTAAAGTGATTTTTCTTGCTGTGGAACTTTCTACCTTTAAGGTCTGCCAAATCATTGATATCATAAACATAATCAAAGAAATCACGGTCGCAATGGAATCGGAACATATTGGGGTATAGTTCCTCTAAAATGTTCTTTTCCCTCTGTGTAAGTCCCGTAAATCTGCAAGGAATTCCCCTTTCCTTAGAGTCCTCAATAATGGCATCAATGGCCTCTTTCTTGTCTCCGTTTCCCACAGGGAACGGGTATACGCTTCGGCGATTGTACTGGGAAAACAACACAAGGTGGTCGCATACTAACGCGGCACTCTGCCGTCCCCACATATAAAGATTTGCAAAGGAATATTCGCATCCGCGTTCGTTCCCGTCAAACAAATATTTTTCATATTCCTCTTTTTTATCCAAAGTAATACGATTAAAATTTATCATTATCTTTCGTCCTCTTACTAAATTTCGTGTATATTTTGATTATATGGAATAATCAAATTTTTGTCAATAGTATAACCTTCAAAAAAGAGATGCATTCAAAATGCATCTCTTGATAACTTATTTATTCTTTACAGGTCTTACAAAGAACAAGCTTAGTAGCAATGAAACTGCATAAAGTGCAACTGTTACATACAATACTGCCTGATAACCTGTGGGGTTAACTGTAATTCCGTTAATAACCTCTTCTTTACCAAAGGTGTTTACTATCCATGTTGCAAGGTTGTTACCTGTTAGTCCCGCAAATCCCCATGCTGATAGTGTAATACCGTGCAATGCACTGATACTTCCCATACCATAGTGGTCTGAAAGCAATGTGGGAACATTTGAGAAACCGCCGCCGTAACCTGCATTTACTACCATAATTAATACAAGAACAAGAATTGTTAAGCCTGTGTTTCCATATCCGTTTGTGATACCCTGAGTTGCAATTACAAGTGCAGTTGCCACAATTGAAAGAATGAATATAATCTTATAAATTGTGTTTCTGTCCTTCATCATATCGCCAAGGGCTGACCAACCAAGTCGTCCACCTGCATTAAATATAGCTGATACTGTTGAAATCACGCCAACCATACCTGCAAGTCCAAGGCACTTAATAATCATCTTTTCCTGGCTGATTAGAGCAAGACCGCAAGTAATGTTCAGGTAGAACATTAACCATATACCAACATAGTTAAGAATAGGTCTTGTCTTAATAACACTAAGAATGCTGGGCTTATCTTCCTTATCTGTGGGCTCATGCCAGTAATCAGGCTTTTTAAGAAGCAAATGTCCTACAAACATCATTACAAAGTAAACTGCTGCAAGATAGAAGAACATCTTATAAATTCCGCCATCTCCAAGGTTATCAAGCATCCATTCCATAATAGGACTTGCGATTGCCTTAGCTGCACCAAAACCCGCTACTGCAAGGCCTGTTGCAAGACCTTTGCGGTCCTCAAACCATAGCATAAGTGTCTTTACGGGTGAAAGGTAACCAGTACCAAGACCGATACCCATAATTAAACCATAACACAAATATATACCTAATAACGCAACAAGACTCCCCTGATGCAAACCACCGTACCAGATAAAGAAACCTGTTCCTGCCATACCACCTGCAAAACAGATTGTTGCAATTAGTGATGACTTGTGAATGTTCTTTTCAACTACATTTCCTAAGAATGCTGCTGACATACCAAGGAAGAATATTGCAAAGCTGAATGCCCACTCTGTCGCACTCTTTGAAAAACCAATGTGCTGACCAATCTGATCACTGAAAAGAGACCAGCAATAAACTGTACCAATACTACAATGAAGTAATAGTGCAGGAATAGCGGCTCTTATCCACTTATTTGTACGCCAACCGCCCGTTTTCTTAACATCGTTACTCATTTTCTTTTCCTCTCTTTTGTTATGTAAAATAAAACTCAACGAGTAATATTATACTCCCAATTTTATCAAAATTCAACCCTTTTAGGACAAATTTTTATTATATAAATTCCATAGAATATTCCGCACAAAAAACCTCTTTTTTGGGGATAATATTCCCGTATTCTCTATCCTGTAAATCGCCCGAAAAATCATTGCGGTCGCATCTGCCGTACCATGGCTCTATACATACAAAAGGTACATTATCTCCCACTGGTTGCCACAAGCCGAACAAAGGCGATGTAAAGGAAACCCTTACATATTCATTCTTGTCTTTATCACACAAAGACACAACCTTTGCCTGTTCATCTTCAATTATGAAAGCGTCCTTGTTAAACATACCTGGCACAAAAGGAGCATACCCGTCATTCTCCAATGTGTGATATTCATTGGGTATTACAAGGCCATTCCCATCAATAAGACGATATGTGATATCCTCTGTTGTGTCAAACTTAAACCAGTTTTCACCAGGCATCAAATTAAATGCAGGGTGTGCGCCGATTGAAAAATGCATATCACAATCATTCAGGTTTTCCACCGTCCACTTAACTGTAATATTTGCACCGTCTAATATATATGAGATATATAGCTTAAACTTAAATGGATATGTCTCTAAGGTTTTCTCGTTATCCTCTAAAAGAAATGTAACTGAATCTTCTCTTATATCCACTAATTTGAACTCACAATCACGGGCAAAGCCATGTTTAATCCCCTTATATTCTTTACCCATATATATGTACTTATCATTTCTAAGACCACCTACAAAAGGGAACAACACAGGAGAAGTTCTTGACCAGAACTTCGGGTCTGCCTGCCACATATACTCGCGTCCATCCTTTACAACAGACCTTAGTTCTGCACCATGCTCACTAATCTCCACTTTGATAACGCCATTATTTAGCTCCATATTTTTCTCCTTTCACCGAAAAAAGCGGAGTCTTCTCTCCGCTTTTTTAGTTTGATTAATCTTTTAGACCGCTCTTTTCCTTCATCATTGCACGAACTTTTAGGGGTAGACCGAACAAGTTGATGAAGCCCTCTGCATCCTTATGGCTGTAAAGCTCCTTACTATCGCCAAATGATGCAATTTCTTCATTGTATAGTGAATAAGGTGATTTAGCACCTGCGGGTGTGCATGAGCCCTTGTATAGCTTCACGCGTACATCGCCTGTAACTGTCTTTTCCATTTCATCATACATTGCTGACATTGACTCACGTAAGGGTGTAAACCACTTACCGTCATATACAAGCTCTGAGAATCTCACTGCACTCTGACGCTTAAATGCCTGAGTATCACGATCAAGACATAGATATTCAAGCTCATTAATTGCAGTATAAAGAATTGTACCGCCAGGAGTCTCGTATACGCCTCTTGACTTCATACCAACAAGTCGGTCCTCACAAATATCTGCAATACCAACACCGTGCTTACCGCCAAGCTCATTTAACTTTTCAAGTAGTGCACGTGCTGACATCTTCTCGCCGTTTAGTGAAACAGGAGTACCTGCCTCAAAACCGATTGTAATATACTCTGCCTCATCGGGAGCCTGTTCAGGTGATACACCTAACTTTAATAAGCTGTCAAGCTGAGGCTCGTTCCACGGGTCTTCCAAATCAACACCCTCGTGGCTGATATGCCAGATGTTTCTGTCTCTTGAATACAAATCTTTCTTTGTAACAGGACACTCAATACCGTTCTTTTCTGCGTAATCAACCGCATCCTCACGAGATGTGATATCCCACTCTCTCCATGGAGCAATAATCTTTAATGACGGGTCAAGAGCCTTAATTGTAAGCTCAAAACGAACCTGGTCATTGCCCTTACCTGTTGCACCGTGGCAGATTGCTACTGCACCCTCCTTGTGAGCAATATCAACTAATGCCTTTGCAATAACGGGACGGGCATGTGATGTACCTAAAAGATACTTACCCTCATATACTGCACCTGACTTTAATACAGGAATAATGTAGTCCTCTACATACTCACCACGAAGGTCTTCTATGTAGCACTTAATTGCACCTGTACGAAGAGCTCTTTCTTCAAGACCGTCTGTCTCCTTGCCCTGTCCTACATCACCGCATACACATACTACATCATAGCCATAGTTCTGCTTCAACCAATGAATAATAATTGAAGTATCAAGACCGCCTGAATATGCTAATACAACCTTATCCTTAGCCAAAATAATTCATTCCTTTCCCCTACTGATTTGCTATTGCAAATCATTCTTTTTTATTGTATAATGGTATTATACTATATTTGTTTTGGATATTCAATAGTTATTTTACATTAAATACCTATGAATATTTATGCATTTATATGCAATTTTTATGAATTTTTATACAAGGATGGTTTGTATGATAATAATCGGAATTGACCCAGGATATGCCATTGTTGGTATCGGGGTTATTGAATATAAGGGAAACAAATTCCGTACGTTAGAGTATGGAGCTATAACAACTCCCGCGGGGATGCCTACTGTTGACAGACTAAAAAAGATATATGACGAAATGACAATGTATCTTGAAAAATATCAACCTGACGCGGTGGCAATAGAGGAATTATTCTTTAACTCCAATCAAAAAACGGCGATAAATGTTGCTCAGGCACGAGGTGTAATTTTAGTAGCGGTGAGAAATAAGAATATTCCAATTTGCGAATACACTCCCCTGCAAGTAAAGCAAAGTGTAACGGGCTACGGCAGAGCTGAGAAAAAGCAAATTCAACAAATGGTAAAAATGCTCTTAGGGCTTAATGTTATACCTAAACCTGATGACGCGGCAGATGCATTGGCACTTGCAATTTGCCACGCTCATTCCAACAAAATGAACTCAATGTTAAATCTTAACTCGGTGCGCTAAGTCGCACCTCTTTTTTTATGTCCGCATAATATATTACATATAGATTGACCGAGAAAAGAGGTGAAAAATATGCTTATTACAATCGGTTCAATTACCACTGCAACCCGTGCGGCAAGGGTTATTCAATCTAAAACAGGCATTAAGGGACAGGTTGTTCATACACCGTCTAAAATAAATAAAGGCGGCTGCTCATATTCTATCCGATATAACGATGACTATGAAGAAGAGTTACGCAAAGTTGTAAAAGAAAGCCGTATCCCAGCAAAAAAGTGGTACAAGGAAGCATCGGGATATTATGATTTATCTTGACAATGCCGCTACTACCCGCAGAAAACCCATATCGGTTTATACTTCAACTATATCCCACGCAGTTCACGGGGGCAATGCGGGTCGAGGAGTAAATAAACTATCTTTGGGCGGAGTCAATACAATAATAAATGCGCAGGACAAAATAGCAGAACTTTTTTCCGTACCTGATGCTGATAATATAATATTTACCCATAATGCAACCTATGCACTTAATATGGCAATTCTCGGCGTTCTTAATAAAGGCGACCACGTGGTTACAACGGAAATGGACCACAACAGTGTTCTCCGCCCTGTTAATCTCCACGGAAACTTCTCCATTGCAAAAGGGGATAAAAAGGGTTTTGTTTCACCACTTGAAATCAGACGATGTATAAAGCACAACACGAAGCTTATAATATGCACTCACGTTTCCAATGTTTGCGGCACTGTCGAGCCTGTTCGCGAAATTGGCCGAATTGCCCGTGAAAAAGGGGCTTTGTTTTTACTTGATGCGTCTCAAAGTGCAGGTAACGTTCATGTTAATATGCTGGATATTGGTGCAGATATTATTGCATGTCCTGGCCACAAGGGACTCATGGGGCCAATGGGCACAGGTATTCTTTGCATAAAAAACCCTGACAAAGTGAACGCTATTATAGTAGGAGGAACGGGGTCAATGTCAGAAAGTCCTTACCAACCCTTGTCCATGCCGGAGAAATTTCACAGCGGTACACTTAATACCCCTGCCATTGCAGGACTTACAAAAGGCGTTAATTTTATCTTAAAAGAGGGTGTCAAAAATATTGGAGCTCATGAATATTTCCTCAATTCGACTCTTCGCGGTGAATTAAAAAATATGAACAATGTAACTCTCTATGGTACGGGTGAAACGGGAATAACCGCTTTTAACATAGAGGGGCTTGGAAGCGAGGATGCTGCGCATAGATTAGGTGATAATGTAATTGTACGCGCTGGATACCATTGCGCACCTCTTGCACACAAGGCACTCGGCACTTCCGACACAGGCGCTGTAAGAATATCTTTTGGTTATTTTAATACTATGGCTCATGTGCGAAAAGTAACTGATATAATATATAAAATTTCAAAAAGTGTAATTTAATTTATGGATAGGGCACAAATATGTGTTCTATCCCCGTACATATTCCCTTATAAACTGCATAAAAGCTTAAAAATTATAAAAAAGGTGTTGACAAAGCACCCAAGTTATGCTAAAATAATTGAGGTTGAGTGGTTGTTATGGCAAATCACATACATATGCGGGTGTAGTTCAATGGTAGAATCCCAGCCTTCCAAGCTGGTCGTGTGGGTTCGATTCCCATCACCCGCTCCATTATATGCGACTGTAGCTCAGTTGGATAGAGCAATTGCCTTCTAAGCAATGGGCCAGGGGTTCGAATCCCTTCAGTCGCGCCAAGCCCTTTTGGGCTTTTAATATATGGTGGGTATAGTTCAGTTGGTTAGAGCGTCAGTTTGTGGCACTGAATGTCGTGGGTTCGAGTCCCACTATCCACCCCATTTATTTTTTTAGCGGGTTTTGGACACGCAGAATTTTATCCGGGG